>CANREH010000055.1 GCA_947629585.1 uncultured Lachnospiraceae bacterium
TTTTATAATAAAAGGGAAAACTCCCCCTTTTATTATAACAGATTTTTGGGACTATGTTCAAAAAACTTATTGAAGTTTTAATCAAATGCCATTTACAAACAGCAAAATAGTCTGTATAATGAATTTGTTGTTTTTATAGAATTTATAAAAATACGATAAGAGAGGATTTATAAACGGAGGGATTTCACTTGGCAACGGATAAAATGTATGAATTGGCATTTGAGTATAAGAAGACGAAGTTATGGAAGCGTTTATGGGATAATGAGCTGTTTGCCGTTAGGTTTTCGGATGGCGTCATCGGCTATTGCCGCGTTGTGGGAATGGTTGAACAGATGTATGCGGTGATGGTTTATCTTGGGGAAAAGGGGTTTGACAGTTATCGGTTTATTTTATCGGATAAAGGGACGAAGTCGGAATTTGAATACCGGGAGCAGATTCTTTCACAGGACTGCCTTCGGTGTATTTTGGATGAAAAGGGGTATTTGTCCCCTGAGGAGATTGAGGAAGTAAGGCAGTATGCCAAAAAGCAGGGGATTGCGCTCAGAGGACAGTATACTTACCCTCATTTTAACAGGCTGCGTCCTAATTATTATCCGTGGCATCTGGATGATGAAAAGGAGCAGGGGTATCTCTGCGAGGCGCTGGAGGCTTCGGTTTTCCTGGCGAAGAGTCTGGAGATGCATACAAAGGAAGAGATTGGGCTGAGGAAAATTGAGGAGGATACGGAAGAGATTCTGATGCTGGAAAAGAAGGAGGATGGGTATGCGTTTGGCAGGACGAAGGTTCCGGCGCCTCTCCCGATCCAGTATCCAAGACCGAAGATGCTCAATGATCTCCAGGTGGCGAAGTTAAAGAGAAAGCCGAGAAGAGGGACATGGGAATGTGAAATTGTCCGGATGTTAAGCCCGGTGCAGGAGGACGGGGAAGGGGTGCCTTATTTCCCTGTTTTGATGTTTGCAGTAGAAAGCGGGACGGGATATGTCCTTCCGATTTCGCCTGCGATGTATTATGAAGAAAAACCGGAGGATCTCCTTAGTTCATTTATAGAGACACTGCTGGAGGAAAAAATCTGCCCTTCTGCCCTGTTTGTGCGAAATGAGAAGACCTATGTGCTTTTGGAAGAACTGTGCCGGAAAGCGAAAATCCCGCTGCAGATCTGTGAGGAGCTGCCTTATCTTGATTTGACGGAAGAGGATTTTCTGAAGGAATTTGATTCGGAAGGGCAGCCGATCCAAAATGAGGAGAAAATGAGGACAGCGGAGGAGATGCTGGATTATCTGCTTAGCGGCGATATTTCCAGATTTGACGATCTTCCGGATATTTTAGCAAACCAGCTTCTTACCCTGGCTGATTTTGGGGTGCTTAGTGAAGGGCTTTCGGAAAAGATTAGGAAGATATTTGCCTCCAGGAAGAAAAAGGACGGAGGAAAGAAGAAAAAGAAGAATTCCGCTATGCCGGAACAAAGCTATGTAATCAGCGTTTCTCTATATGCGGGGTGTTACCGCCATATCCAGATTTCTAGCAAGAAGACGCTGTTTGATTTGCACCAGGCAATTCTGGATGCATTTGAATTTTGTGACGAAGACCATGAGCATGCGTTCTTTATGGACAATGTAAGATGGAGCCAGGATGAGTGTTATTTTTCACGGAGCATGGAAGGGGAAAAGAACACAGGGGATTATAAATTGGAAGAAATGGGGTTAGAGCCTGGAAAGAAGTTTAAATATCTTTTTGATTTTGGGGATGAATGGATGTTCCAATGCAGGGTTCTCAGCGTCTTAGAGGAAAAGACGCCGAAAACATTGGTAAAGCGCAGGAAAGGCGCTGCGCCGGAGCAATATTTTGACTCAGGATGGGAGGATTAACCAGAATAATAAAGAGGCTGTCATATAGTACTTACTATGCTCTCAGCTAGGTAGATAAGTGAAATAAGAACTCTCCCATAATTATAATATAGACTTTTGAGCCTTAATATGGTAATATATCCAATATTATTAAGGCTCTTTTTTATTTCATAGGAAATTTCTTCGGAATTTCCTATGAGGCCGCTTCCTTCGGAAACGGTTTTTGTTCTGAAAGTTTTTAAGGAGGATCATACGAAAATGAAGTTGGGGATTGTAGGATTACCAAACGTAGGAAAAAGCACATTATTTAATTCACTGACAAAGGCGGGAGCGGAATCGGCGAATTACCCGTTCTGCACGATTGATCCCAATGTGGGAATTGTTCCGGTGCCGGATGAGCGCCTTCAGGTTTTGACGGATATGTACCATTCGGCGAAGACCGTTCCGGCGGTTATTGAATTTGTGGATATTGCAGGGCTTGTAAAGGGCGCTTCTAAAGGGGAGGGGCTTGGCAACCAGTTCCTTTCCAATATTCGTGAGGTGGATGCAATTGTCCATGTGGTGCGCTGCTTTGAGGACAGCAATATTATCCATGTGGATGGTTCGATTGATCCTCTGCGGGATATCGAGACAATCAATTTGGAACTGATTTTTTCTGATTTGGAAGTGCTGGAGCGCAGGATTTCCAAAGTGGCGCGCGCTGCCAACAACGATAAAACAGCGGCGAAAGAGTTAGCGCAGCTAAAGAAGTTAAAGGCGCATCTGGAGGAAGGCAGGATGGCAAAGACGTTTGAGCCGGAAGGGGAAGATGAAGAGGCATGGTTTAAGGAATATAATTTATTGACCGCTAAGCCGGTCATTTATGCCGCCAATGTCGCAGAGGAGGATTTGGCGGACGACGGTGCGGGGAATGCGCAGGTTCAGAGTGTGAAGGACTTTGCAAAGGAGGAAAATTCGGAGGTTTTCGTGATCTGCGCGCAGATAGAACAGGAAATTGCGGAGCTTGAAGAAGATGAAAAGAAGATGTTTTTGGAGGATTTGGGGCTTGCGGAATCCGGACTTGAAAAGCTGATTAAGGCAAGCTACCGCCTGTTAGGGCTTATCAGCTATCTGACGGCAGGGCCTACGGAAACCAGGGCATGGACCATTACCGAAGGGACGAAAGCGCCGCAGGCAGCAGGCAAGATCCATACGGATTTTGAACGCGGTTTTATTCGGGCGGAAGTCGTAAGCTATGAAAACATGGTTTCCTGCGGCAGTTATAATGCCGCCAAAGATAAGGGCCTGGTGCGTTCCGAAGGAAAGGAATATGTTGTCAGGGACGGAGATGTGATATTATTCCGGTTTAACGTATAAGAGGAAGGAAGAGACGGAACAATAAAATAAATGGAAGGGAAGGAGAGAAGCCAGACTTTGGCATGATAAGATCATGGGGGCAGACATACGGTTTCCGCATATCGGCATTGAGATTTCAAATTTAGAGCGTTATGTTTCTATCTTTGGCTATCCGATTGCATACTATGGGATTATTATTACGCTGGGGATGTTAGCAGGGTACTTTATGGCGTCCTGGACGGCAAAGCGTACCGGGCAGGATAAGGAGCTTTATCTGGATTTTGCGCTATATGCGATTTTGATGGCGGTCATTGGCGCCCGCATTTATTATGTGGTTTTTGCATGGGACAGCTACAGGGACGACCCGATACAGATATTAAATCTGCGCGGCGGCGGGCTTGCCATTTACGGAGGGATTATCGGCGGCGTTTTGACAGCCATCGTTTATGCCAAAGTGAAAAAAGTGCCGCTGCCGCTTTTGCTGGACACCTCCTGTATTGGGCTGATAACAGGGCAGGCGATTGGACGGTGGGGGAATTTTGTAAATAAAGAAGCCTTCGGAGGCTATACGGATAATCTGTTCGCCATGCAGCTAAAGATGAGCGAGGTTCAGTCAAACTACATCACAGACGGGCTTCGGAAGCATATTTTGACGGTGGACGGCACGGAATATATTCAGGTGCATCCTACTTTTCTGTATGAATCCTGCTGGAACCTGTGTGTGCTGCTTTTTTTGATAGCTTATACGAAAAGGAAAAAGTTCCAGGGGGAGGTTTTCTGTCTGTATCTGCTGGGCTACGGCCTGGGACGGGTCTGGATTGAGGGTTTGAGGACCGATCAGTTAAAGCTTCCGGGGACGAATCTGGCGGTTTCCCAGCTCCTTTCTGCGGCGCTTGTGCTTGCGGCAGCTGTGATGATTGTTCTTGGCAGAAGGAAAAACAGAGGAAAAATCGAATAAGTGTTCGATTAACAGAATATATGTTCGATAAAAAGGAAAGAAAAGGTATTTTTTTATGAGAAATTCACAAAAAATACTTGATCTCTTGGAAAAAATCGGTTATCATAATTCAGTAGTCGAATTGTCATCAGCATAACATGGTCTGATCACAGTCTAACACGGGAGGCAGAAACAGGATGGAATTTTGCCATAAGCCAGTCATGCTTTCTGAGACAATAGAAGGGCTGAGGCTGAAAGAGAATGGGATCTATGTTGACTGCACTATGGGAGGAGCAGGACATGGATATGAGATTTGTAAACATCTTGGGCCGCGTGGAAAATACATAGGGATTGATCAGGACGAAGATGCCATCAAAGCAGGACAGAAACGTCTGGCGGCTTTTGGAAATCAGGTTTCTGTTATAAGAAGCAATTACAGTGATTTCAAAAGGGTGCTGGAGGAGCTTAAGGTTACGGATGTTGATGGCATTTTACTTGATCTTGGAGTTTCTTCTTATCAGTTGGATGAGGCGGAACGGGGATTTTCCTACCGTTTTGATGCGCCTTTGGATATGCGCATGGACAGGCGGCAGGAAATGACGGCGAAAGAGATGGTAAATACATATGAGGAACAGGAGCTATACGGTATTATTCACAGGTATGGAGAAGATCGGTTTGCGAAAAATATAGCAAAGCATATTGTAGAGGCAAGGCAGAGAAAGCCGATTGAAACGACACTGGAATTGGCGGAGATTGTCAGCGGGGCAGTCCCGATGAAGTTCCGTCAGGCGGGGCATCCTGCAAAGAGGACGTTCCAGGCGGTCAGGATTGCATTGAACCGTGAGCTGGAGGTATTGGAAAATACACTGAAGATTATGATAGAAGCGCTGGAACCCGGCGGAAGGATTTGTGTCATTACCTTTCATTCGCTGGAGGATCGGATCGTGAAAAATATATTTCGGGAATGCGAGAGGCCGTGTACCTGCCCGCCGTCATTTCCGGTCTGTGTCTGCGGCAGGGTTTCTCTCGGAAAGATAGTTACGAAAAAACCGATACTGCCGTCACAAGAGGAGTTAGAAGAGAATCCGCGTTCCAAAAGCGCCAAGCTGCGTATTTTTGAAAAAGCGGCTTGTTAGAATTTATTTTATGGGGGATATCCTGATGGAAAGAGATAAGAAGGAAGCAGAGGAGTATATACATGGAAATGCAGTGCGCCATCTCCAGGCAGTGCCAAACGGGGAAGAGGTTTACCGTGAGCAGAGGGAGACGGAGCGCAGACGCAGGGAACAGGAAAAGAAACGCAGGAAAAAGCTGGAAGAGCTGGATAAGTTTTACCGCATGGACAGGCTTTCTTTTGTATTTCTTGCAGTGGGAGCTGCCGTTGCCATGTTTTTCTGTGTCAATATCTTATCTTCCAAAGCATCGGTTACAAGAATGAAAAAGACGATTGCCCAGAAAGAAATCGAGCTTTCTGAACTGCAGAAGCAGAATGATTCGGATCTTGCGGAAATTAATGCTTCGATTGATTTAACCAAGATTTATAAAATTGCTACAAAAAAGCTGGGGATGGTACATGCTTCGGAAAATCAGGTTATCAATTATGACAGCACGAAAAGCGATTATGTAAGGCAGTATGGCGATATTCGAAAAAGTGAGAAAGAATAGAGTGAAAAAGCAAAGCAGGAAAGGTGGAGTTAAATGGATATTTAACTCCACGTTTTACGTTAGGAAGGAAGGGATGGCATGAAGCGGAAAAAATTAAAAAGAAAACCGTTTGTGGATCATATGGTGCGCAAGCTTTCTGTCGTATTTATCGTATTGTCTTTCACGCTTCTGGTTTTGATTGGAGCGGTCTATAAAGTAATTAAGGCAAACGGGGACAGGTATCAGAAAAAGGTGCTTTCCCAGCAGACATATGTGAGCAGCAGCATTCCCTATGAACGGGGAGAGATTAAGGACCGTAACGGCACGGTGTTTGCAAGGAATGAGGCTGTCTATGATCTGATTATTTCCCCAAAGGATATACTGGCAAAGGAGGGAGAAAAGGGGAAGGAGAAGCAGGTAAGGCTGGAACCTTCCTTAAAGGCGCTTTCCCAGTATTTTGATATTGAGGCTTCCGAAGTGGAGGAGATCCTTGCGGAAAAGCCGGGCTCCCAGTATGTGCGGCTCAGGGAGGATATGGCGTCGGAGCCGGTCGAAGCCTATAAAAAGGCAATGGAGGAAGAAGAAAAGGCGGTCGAGGCAAGGAATAAGAAAAAGGGGAAAGAGGAAGAAAAGGAGGTCTTTGTTGATCTCAGCAACTGTATTTATTTTGAAATGAATTACCAGCGTATTTATCCTTTAAAGACGGTGGGGAGCAATGTCATTGGGTTTGCGACGGACAGCACAACCTATGGGATAGAAAATTATTATAACAGCGAGCTTACGGGAACCGTCGGCAGGAATTACGGCTATTTTAATTCGGAAGGGGAACTGGAGAGGACGGTAAAGCCCGCCGAAAATGGGAATACGATTATTACGACATTGGATGCCAATGTCCAGCAGATTCTGGAAAAGGAAATTAAAAAGTTCCAGGAAGAAGGCATGGGGGCGGATCGGGTTGCCGTGGTGCTTTCCGATCCGAGGAACGGGGAAATTTACGCTATGGCGTCAACGAATCCTTATGATCTGAACAACCCCTATGACCTTTCCATGTACTACTCCGAAGAAAAAATTAAAAAAATGTCCGATCAGGAACGGGTGAATGCGTTAAGTGAAATGTGGCGCAATTTCTGTGTCAGCGATACCTATGAGCCGGGTTCCACGTTTAAGCCGTTTACGGTGTCGGCAGTCCTGGAAGAAAATTCCGCAACGGACAAGACGACGTATGTATGCGACGGCGGACAGACATTTTCAGGGTGGCCGGAGCCGATAGGGTGTACCCATATCCACGGGACAATTACGATGGCGCAGACCATTATGTTATCCTGCAATGATGCGCTGATGCAGATGGCGGCGAAGCTTGGGGCAGACAGTTTTTACCGTTATGAGCAGATTTTTGGACTGGGACAGAAAACGGGAGTGGATCTTCCGGGGGAGGGCTCCGGGCTTTTGCTATCCAGGGAGCAGCTTACCCCGGTGGATTTGGGAGTCAGCAGCTTTGGGCAGAGCAATACGGTCACGATGATGCAGATGATAGCAGGCTTTTCTTCTATTATTAATGGAGGAAATTACTATGTGCCGCATGTCATGAAACGGATTGAGGACAGCAGCGGAGCCGTGGTGCAGAATTATCCGGATGAAATTGTCAGGAAAACAGTTTCGGATAAGACAAGCGATTTATTGAAAAAATATCTGTTTCAGACGGTGGAGGACGATTCCTCTACGGCGGTTGGAGCCAGGGTAAAGGGCTATGAGATCGGCGGCAAGACGGGAACGGCGGAAAAATATCCGCGCGGCAAGGGCAATTACCTTCTTTCCTTTCTTGGTTATGTCGGCTATGACGAACCGCAGCTTGTCATTTATGTCATTATTGACGAGCCGCATGTAGAGGATCAGGCGCATTCCGGTTTCGCGACGGAATTTGGCGCGAAAATCTTAAAAAAAGTGCTGCCGTTTTTGGGCATTTACAGAGATACCGGGGAAGCTTCCCCGGCGGAGGACGAAGAAAAAGAGGATAAAACAACAAAAACCGATACGGTATCCGGAGATGCGGTAACATTGAATGAGTAATTTCATGGGTCTATCAGGGAACGCTTCTTAATAGAATAAAGTAACATGGTTTGGAAGGGGCTTAATGATGAAAACCCACAGCCGCAGGAGCCTTCTGCTGGTCAATGCAGTAATTTTCCTGTTATTGCTGGTATTGATTGGGCGGCTGGCTTATTTAATGATAGGGCGGGCGGATTATTATTCGCAGAAGATTCAGGATATGCATGAAAGGGAGCGTTCCATTAAAGCGGAACGGGGGATTATTTATGACAGGAATGGGAATATCCTGGCTTCTAACCGTCCTGTCTGCACGATTTCCGTAATTTACAGCCAGATGACGGACCGAGAACAAGTAATCCAGGTGCTTTCCGACGAGCTTGGCTTAGGCGAAGAAGAAGTGCGGAAAAAAGTGGAAAAGGTTTCTTCCCGGGAAAAAATCAAGTCCAATGTGGACAAAGAAATCGGGGACCGGATTCGGGAATACGGGCTTGACGGGGTTATGATTGACGAGGATTACAAGCGGTATTACCCTTACGGGGAGCTTGCTTCTAAGGTGTTAGGCTTTACCGGGGCGGATAACCAGGGAATTATCGGGCTGGAAGTCTATTATGAAAGCACGCTGAAGGGGACGGACGGAAAAATCCTGACGCTTACCAATGCCAAAGGGATAGAGATGGAAAATGAGGCAGAGAACCGGATCGAGCCGGCGGCCGGGGCGTCGCTCTATACAAGCCTTGACGTCAATATCCAGGAGTATGTCCAGCAGGCGTGCGAGAAAGCGCTGGAGGCAAAAAACGCCAAAAGGGTCGGCATGATCGTGATGAATCCGCAGAACGGGGAAATTTATGCGATGGCGAATGTCCCGGAATTTGACTTAAATGAGCCGTATACCTTAAATATTGAGACAGAAGGGGAGCTTACGCAGGAAAAGAAAACGGAACTTCTCAATACCATGTGGAGAAATTTCTGTATCAGCGATACTTATGAGCCAGGTTCGGCTTTTAAGATTGTTACGGCAGCGTCGGCGCTGGAGGCGGGAACCGTTACAAGGAACAGCCAGTTTTACTGCCCGGGGTATAAAAATGTGGAGGATCGGATCATTCACTGCCATAACCGCAGCGGCCACGGGGCGGAAACCTTTGTGGACGGGATTAAAAATTCCTGCAATCCTGTTTTTATGGAAATCGGGGAACGCACAGGAATTAAAAATTTATACCAGACGTTTCGGAAACTGGGCTTATTTTCCAAAACCGGAATTGATGTTCCGGGAGAGTCGTCCTCGATTATGCACAAGGAAGAAAATGTCGGCGCAGTAGAGCTTGCAACGATTTCCTTCGGGCAGTCGTTCCAGATTACGCCAATGCAGCTTTTAACGGCGGTTAGTACTGTGATTAACGGGGGAACGAAGATTACGCCGCATTTTGGCGTCCGTACCGTCAGTGCAGACGGGGAGAATATCCGGGTGCTTTCTTATAAAGAAGAAAAAAACTGTGTTTCCAAAGAGACTTCGGAAACGATGAAGGATGTTTTAGAGCAGGTAGTCGCTTCCGGTTCCGGAAATAAGGCATATCTGGAAGGGTTCCGCATTGGCGGGAAAACGGCAACCTCAGAGAAGCTTCCGAGAAAAAGCGGGAAATATATCGCAAGCTTTGTAGGGTTTGCCCCGGCGGACAATCCGGAAGTGATTGCCATTGTCATGATTGACGAGCCGGAGGGGACGTATTACGGAGGAACGATAGCAACCCCGGTGGTATCCGAGGTCTATGCCAATATCCTTCCGTATCTGGGGATTAAGAAGCAGGAAACAAAAGTTGCGTTTGACTAAAGAGAGGTCATGGCATATAATGTTATACATATTTGCAGGTACAAAAGCAGGAAAATAAATAGAAAAGGATAAATGGTACAATGAATACAACGATTTTATTTCCGGTATTGCTGTCTTTTATCATCAGCGTGGCGCTTTGCCCGATCTTTATCCCGTTTTTGAGGAAGCTGAAATTTGGGCAGTTTGTGCGGGACGACGGACCGCAGAGCCATTTGAAGAAACAGGGGACGCCGACGATGGGCGGTATTTTAATCCTGCTCAGCGTGATTATCACTTCCCTTTGTTTTGTAAAGGGCCGCAGGGATTTGCTGGCGGTGCTGTTTGCGACAGTAGGGTTTGGCGTGATTGGCTTTTTAGATGATTATATCAAGGTAGTAAAAAAACGATCGATGGGGCTCAGGGCATGGCAGAAGATTTTGGCGCAGCTTGTTGTCACGGCGGTTTTTGCCTATTATCTGGAGTCGGTTCTTAAGACAGGGACGACAACCTATCTTCCGTTTACGGACAGCTATGCGGATCTGCATGGGTTATATTATCCGTTTTTGTTTTTTGTCATGCTGGGGACAGTAAACGGCGTCAACTTGACGGACGGCCTTGACGGGCTTGCCTCCAGCGTGACATTGCTTGTCGCGGTATTTTTTACGGTTGTGGCGTTTTTTGTCACGGACAGCGGGATCAGCCCGATTACCTGTGCCGTTGCGGGAAGCCTGATGGGTTTTTTAGTATATAATGTCCATCCGGCAAGCGTGTTCATGGGGGATACCGGATCGCTGGCGCTCGGCGGTTTTGTAGCGGCGACGGCGGTTGTCCTGCGGATGCCGTTATTCATATTAATTGTAGGGATTATTTACTTTGCGGAAACTCTTTCGGTCATGATTCAGGTCTCTTATTTTAAGATGACAAAAGGAAAGCGGTTTTTCAAAATGGCGCCGTTACACCATCATTTTGAAATGTGCGGCTGGTCGGAGACGAAAATAGTCACCGTATTTTCGATCGTTACGGCACTGGCCTGTCTGATAGCGCTTGCTGCCATATGACAGGAAGGAAGAGCAGAAAGGAGCATGGGATATGGCAAAGGTCGGCAGGGAAAAGGAAGGAACATGGGAAAGCTATGATTACAGCCTGTTGTTTTTGACAATATTCCTTGCCTGTTTTGGGTTGGTTATGATTTACAGCAGCAGCTCTTACATAGCAGAAATTAAATATAAAGACGCTGCTTATTTTTTGAAACGGCAGGGAATTGCGATTGTGCTTGGCAGCATTGCCATGCTTGTGATTTCCCGTGTCGATTACCGTGTTTTTCTAAAGCCCCTTCCCTGGAAGGGAATCAATTTGACGGCGGTATTTTATGTCTTTGCGCTTCTCTTACAGCTGTATACCCTGTTTTTCGGCATTAAGATAAACGAGGCGAGAAGATGGATCAGCTTAGGGCCTCTCGGCACGATCCAGCCGTCGGAGCTTACAAAGGTGGCAGTGATTTTATTTGTGGCGGATTTGATCTATAAGCGCGCTAAAATTCTTGAGAGAATGAGGGGATTCGTTTATATTATTTTGTTTGTTTCCCCTGCCATCGCATTGATTGGCAAGGAAAATATGAGCACCGCCCTTGTGATTATGGGGATTACGTTTGTTATGTGCTTTGTCGCCAGCCGGAAAAAGGCTTATTTCTTTGGGTGCGCCGGAGCTGCGGTCGGAGGCATTATTGCCATTATCAACAGCGGCTGGAGAAGCAAGCGTGTGGAGATCTGGAGAAATGTAGAGACCAGCGAAAAAGCGTTTCAGATCCGCCAGGGGCTTTATGCGATTGCTTCGGGCGGGCTGTTCGGCACAGGGCTTGGGGAGAGTATGCAGAAGCTGGGGTTTATCCCGGAAGCGTACAACGACATGATTTTTACGGTGATCTGTGAGGAGCTGGGGTTAGTCGGCGCGTCGGCGGTGATTTTATTGTTTCTGCTTCTGATTTTAAGGATTTTTAAAATTGCCATCAATACCAACGATTTGTTTGGCGCCATGATTTGTACCGGGGTGATGGCGCATATTTCGATTCAGGTCATTATGAATGTGCTGGTAGTCACTAATTCGATTCCGTCTACCGGGATTCCGCTTCCTTTGATCAGTTACGGAGGTTCCTCGGTGATTTTCCTGCTGATGGAAATGGGGATTGTGCTCAATATATCCCGGAATGTCGGGAGATCCCAGATGGCGGCGCTTAACAGGAACCGATAAAAAGAACTGTGCATATACTGTCAGTAAGGAATGGAATTCCGGGTGGTATTATGTACAGGATTTGCGGAAAAAAACGGTTATCTGGCAGTATCAGGGTGCAGGGCTCTAAGAATGCGGCGCTTCCCATGCTGGCGGCGTCTCTGTTATGTAAAGGCTGTGTCGTTTTACATAACTGCCCGAAAATACTGGATGTCTATGCGATGCTCTCGATTTTAAAACATCTTGGATGTTATGTAAAATGGGAAGATAATACGGTGGTGATTTGTACCGACGGCCTGTTTTCCTGTAAGGTACCGAAGAAATATGCCGGCGCTATGCGGTCTTCGGTAATGCTGTTGGGGCCGCTGCTGGGGCGGGTTGGATGCGCTGATCTTGCCTGGCCGGGAGGCTGCATGATTGGGGCGAGGCCCGTGGATATCCATCAGATGGCGTTAAAGCAGATGGGGGTCCGGTTTGAAAGCAGTAAAAACTGTATTTTTGCTGCCTGCCGCGGGCTTTATGGAGCCGTCGTCCGCCTGCCATTCCCAAGCGTCGGGGCGACGGAAAATGTCATTATGGCGGCCGTCCTTGCAGAAGGGACGACGGTGCTGAAAAATGCGGCAAGAGAACCGGAAATTATAACCTTATGTAAATTTCTGCGCGCTATGGGGGCAAGGATTTCCGGGGAAGGCACGGAAACGATTTATATAGAAGGCGTAAAATCCCTGAAGGAAGCCGAGTATGCCATCCCGTCTGACCGCATTGTGATGGGGACATATCTCATGGCGGTGCTTGGGACGGGAGGAGAGGTTTTTCTGGAAGGGGACTGCGCGGGCTGCCTTGCCGCCCCGTTACTGCTTGCGAGAAAGACAGGCGCAAGGATTCAGGAAAGAAAACAGGGCCTGAAGGTTTTCATGGAAGAACCGTCCCATGTTCCGATTCAGGCTGTGACGGCGCCTTATCCCGGTTTCCCGACGGATTTACAGTCGCCTTTGTTAGCGTTAATGGCAGTTTCCGGCCATATCTGCACAATAAAGGAAACGATTTTTGAATCCCGTTTCGCTACGGCAGGGGAATTAAAGAAAATGGGAGCAGATATCAGAATTGAAGGGCAGAAGGCCTGTGTTTATGGAAAACAGACTTTAGAAGGAGCCGATGTCAGCGCATCGGATTTAAGAGGAGGGGCCGCGCTTATCCTGGCGGGGCTGTTCGCCGAAGGCGTTACGACGGTGCATAATGCCAGCCATATCCGGCGGGGCTATGAACACATTGAAACAGATCTTCGTATGCTGGGAGCCGATATTGACGCAGTGGGGAGTCATTGAGGAATAGAAGGGAGGCAGGAAACAGATGAACCGGAAAAGAAATCTGACTATCATAGCGGTTGTTTTTCTTGTGCTGTTTCTTGCCGTCGTTAGTTTCCTGCTGGTTTTTTCTACAAAAAATGTGATGATAAAGGGCTGTGAGTATTATTCGGAAGAAGATATCAGGAAAAAAATCATGACAGAGATTACCGATCGGAACACGCTGTTATTTTACCTGCGCTACCGGATGGGGAAAGGAAATGAGATTCCGTTTATCCAGCAGGTGGATGTGGAGATGAAGGACGCTTCTTCGATTGAGGTTGTTGTCTATGAGAAAAGGATGACAGGCTGTATCCGGAATATGAATGAATACATTTATTTTGACAAGGACGGGACGGTAGTGGAAGTCTCCGCAGAAAGGCTTGGCAATGTCCCTTATTTTACCGGGCTCCAGGTAAAATCTTACGGGCTGTATGACCAGCTTGTGGTAGGGGATGAGTCCGTTTTTTCCACAATCCTTTCGTTTTCGCAGTTAATTGAGCGGTATGAGCTTCCTATTGATAAGGTGCAGATTTCCTCCGTCAGCGGAGTGAAGATGTATTCGGGAAAGGTGAAGATTCTGTTTGGGAAGCAGAAGATGTATGATGCGGCGATAGCGGAGCTTAACAACATGCTTCCCAAAGTGCTGGAGCTTGGAAAAAGCGGCGTGATTGATATGAGAAATTTCGAAGAAGGGAAATCCACTACAATTTTTAAGCCGGATTAGAGTTAATCATGTAAAATTTATCTAAAATTTTATTTTAGGGTTGATTATTTTGTTAAAAGACGGTATGATATAGAACAGTTAAATGGATAACTAGGCGAATTCTGTCTTACAGAACAAACTATGATAATAGAAGGAGGAGTTTCCATGGGAAACGATATGCTGGAACTAGAATCAGCAGAAGGTAATGAGGGCGCCAGGATCTTAGTCGTAGGTGTCGGCGGGGGAGGAAATAATGCTGTTGATCGCATGATAGAAATGGGAATCCGGGGTGTGGAGTTTGTTACTGTGAATACAGACAAGCAGCAGCTTGACAAGACCAAAGCTCCTACCACCGTGCAGATTGGGGAGAAACTGACCAAAGGGCTTGGCGCGGGAGCCAATCCTGAAATCGGACAGAAGTCTGCCGAGGAAAGCAAAGACGAGCTTACTTCTATGCTGAAGGGTTCGGATATGGTATTTATTACCTGTGGCATGGGAGGCGGCACCGGTACCGGGGCAACTCCGGTGATTGCTTCCATTGCAAAGTCTATGGGGATTTTGACCGTAGGCATCGTGACGAAGCCATTTAAGTATGAATGCAAGCGTTATGAGTATGCGGAACAGGGCATTGAGCGCCTCAAGGAGTGCGTGGATACCCTGATTGTCATCCCGAATGATAAGATCAACGTAATTCTGCGCCAGGAAAAGATGGAGTATTCCAAAGCGCAGAAGGCGGGGAAGAAGATGCGTATGCCGGTCAAGGGAGCGCTTGACAAGGCAAACCAGGTGCTCCACCAGGGCGTGCAGGGGGTAACGGATCTCATCCGCGGGAACGGCGATATCAATCTGGATTTTGCGGATATCTGCCGTGTCATGAAGGATAAGGGGACGGCGCATCTTGGCATTGGGACAAGCACGCCGGACAATATCTTAAACGTTGATGAGAATGGCGAGGAAAACCTCTGCCTGGATGCTCTGATGAAGGCAATTTCCAGTCCGTTATTGGAAACATCGATTGTCGGAGCAACGGACGTGATTGTGTATTTCAGCGGTTCCGTCGATATGCTGGAAGTATCCGATGCGATGGAATACCTGGCAAACATTGTCGGCCCTTCCACGAATGTGATTATGGGTACGGAGGACAGGGAGGACGAGACGGAAGATCTGGAAGTGAAGGTGACGGTCATTGCGACGGGCATGAGCAGCGAACCGGAAGAGGCGGCTGAGGTTCCGCTTCCGGCACAGGAGCGGCAGATGGTGCAGAAGCCGGCCCGCCGGGCAGCGAGGTCTTTGAATACGCCGGAGCCGAGTCCGGTGAAGAGGGTTGCCCACGATCAGAAGACAAGGATGACCCCGATTCCGACAGATTATTCTTCGGAGACGGCAGCTAGGGAAGAATCTGCCGTGGCAAGGGATGATGCAGGTCCTCAGGTTCCGGACTTTATTGACAAGGCAAGAAGAACCAGAATAAGAAGATAAAAAGAAAAAAGCGGAAGAATCTTTTCCTGAAAAGCGGAAGGTTCTTCCGCTTTTTTTTGTAACGGTTACATTTTTTCGTATTGTCAGATTATTGGGGAAAAAAGAGATGGAAATGCTGATTTTTACGACAGCTTTTGACATTTTATTTCAGGCGGGCAGAGTATACTAAGGCAGTATTTGGCAGGAGGGTTTCAGGGGAAAATGAAGGCGGTCATTTATCTGGATTCTTATTTTTTTATGAATCTGGTCCTTAACAGTATGCTGCTTTCTTTATTGCGGCGCATCCGCAGGTTAAAGGGCAGCATGTTAAGAATTCTGGCAGCGTCCGTCTTTGGAGGAGCCGGAGCCTGTTTCCTGCTATTATATCCATCCTGGGGCATTTTTATGAAAATATTTTTTACATACCTCGGAATCGGCGGAGGGATGATCCTGATTGCCTTTGGTTTTCATGGAAGAAAAAAATTTTTTCAGAATTTATGCTGGCTGACAGGGATTACCATAGGATTGGGGGGAATCGTACAGTTTTTAACGGAGCAGTATACGGGAGTTTTTTATTTGGAGACGGGGGAAAGCACGGTTATGATCGCTGCGGCGGCAGGGACGGCTGTAATGATATGGCTGTTGAAAAAATTGACCGGGTGGGCAGAAAAGGAATCCTGCCTTTGCAGCGTGACGTTATTTTTTGAGGACAGAAGCGTTCCGGTAATCGGATATCTTGACAGCGGCAACCTGTTGAAAGAGCCTGTGAGCGGAAAGCCGGTGATGGTTCTGGAGGAGTCTGTTTTTTTAGAGTTATTTAAAGGGCAGGTTCGGGAAAAAATGGCATTGTATCTGGAGAAGGAAGAAATGCAGTGGGATTTGGGGGAACCGTATGCAGAGAGAATACGTCTGGTTCCGTACAAAAGCATTGGGAGAAAGAGAGGGCTCCTCAAAGGTTTTATCATAGACCGCATGGTGGCAGTCATGGGAGAAAAGGATGTGGAGCTTGTGCGGCCTGTCATTGCGGTATATCCCGGGGTACTTTCCTCCGATCAGAGCTATCGGATGATACTGCCGGGAACACTGCAATAGATCCATTTTATAGAAAGGACGAAAAGAAGATTATGATCATGAATGTGAAAATGCCGGGACAGGTAAGCTTCCGGTTTATGGCAGAGATAAAGAGCATATTTGAAACGAAAAAGGAAACAGAAATTCATTATATCGGAGGAACGGATGTGCTTCCGCCCCCGCTTTCCGTGAAAGAAGAGGAGGCAGCGTTAAAACACTTATTAGGTGACGATCCGGAGGAAGCAAGGAGCCTTTTGGTAGAGCATAATCTTCGATTAGTTGTTTACATAGCCAAGAAATTTGATAATACAGGCGTCGGCGTGGAGGATTTGATTTCCATAGGGACGATTGGGCTGATTAAATCCATCAATACCTATAATCCAGAAAAAAATATCAAGCTGGCGACCTATGCGTCGCGCTGTATTGAAAATGAGATTTTAATGTATCTGAGGAGGAACAGCAGGACGAAGATGGAGGTGTCCATTGACGAGCCGTTAAATGTGGACTGGGACGGCAATGAACTGCTGCTGTCGGATATCCTGGGGACGGACGAGGATGTGATATCGAAAAACCTGGAGGATGAAGCGGAAAAAACCATGCTTGGCAAAGCGCTTTTGCGGCTTTCCGATCGGGAACGGTTAATTATCCAGTTGAGGTTTGGGCTGGATTCGCCGGACGGGATGGAAAAAACGCAGAAGGAGGTCGCCGATATGCTGGGGATTTCCCAGTCTTATATTTCCAGACTGGAGAAGAAAATTATGAAACGATTGAAAAAGGAGATGCTTCGTATGGAATGTGCATAAAAAGTAACAAAAATTCCGTCAAAGTTTTAGAATAATTGTGCAACAAATTTTTTGAAGAAATGGTACAATAATTTAAAGTTTATTGTGAAAATTGATCCGGCAGTAGGAGGAAAGAAACATGGATCTGTATGAGGCCGTTTATGTCAGAAAATCTGTTCGCAGTTACCGAAAGGAGCCTGTGGAAGAAAAGCTCAGGGAGCGTATTCTGGATTTTGCGTCGCATTTGTTTTCCATCGATAACCAGAAAGTGAGTTATCGGATTGCAGAACGGGCGCAGCAGAAAAGACTGCCGGGGTTTTTCAGCGTGCAGGCTCCTTATTATTTAACCATTTACTCCGAAATCTGTGACCGATACGAGGAAAATGCGGGGTATTTAATGCAGCAGATTGCGCTTTATCTCTATACAAAGGGGTTGGGCTGCTGTTTTTTGGGGACGGTGATCTGCCCGCCGGAGGAGGCAGGGGATATGGTTCCTGTGATAACGCTTGCATTTGGATGGCCGAAAACGAGAAATCTCTGTCGGGACAGGGAAAAGGCGTCCCGGCTGTCCATGAAGGAACTCTGTACCATAAAAGAGCCTGCGCCGGAGGAGATTATGGAAGCGCTGCGCGCGGCAAGGCTTGCCCCGTCGTCTTACAATAACCAGCCGTGGCGTTTTGTAGTTTATCAGAACCGCGTACACATTTTTTACCATTGCAAAAAAGAAGGGCCGGATCGGTTAAAACGGGTCGATATGGGAATTATGCTGGCAAACCTTCTGTTGATTTCAGAAAAGCTCTGGCTGGAAACAGAGCTGGTGCGGCTGGAAAATATTGCAGAACAGGAGGTTAAAAATAACCGGTATTTTATGACGGTGCGGTTTTTGAAGTAAATAAAATTTTTTTCTTGACATAAAAGAGAAGATATGATATGATAACCATCGTGTTCAGAAGAACATGATATGCGCGAGTGGCTCAGCGGTGGAGCATCTCCTTGCCAAGGAGAGGGTCGCGGGTTCGATTCCCGTCTCGCGCTTTTTTTTGTGTCTAATTGTTAGCATTTTTTGTCTGCTGTTTTATCTTTTTTTGGTTTTTCTGAATAGTATGAGTGAAATCATCACTTTTTGTGTAAAAATTCCCAAAGTCCTCGTTGACAAAGATATGCCAATAGATTAGAATTTAGTATGGGAGTTATCCCAGTGTTGCATTATGGAATATGACAGGAGTGGCAGTAATGAGAAAGATTAGGGTCAAGTGGCAGGATCTTAAGCCGGGCATGAGCGTAGCGGACGACATCTATGCTTTGAATGGCACCTTGATCGCCCTGAAAAATTCTATTATTGACGATCGAATGATCTCGTTGCTGGAAAGATACCATATTAATGCAGTAAATGTCCATCGGGATACGGTTTCTGAGAACAGGGCAGGATTTGTCGCCACAAGGCAGTTTCGGGAATCCTTTCATAAAATAAATAATGACATGAAAAAGACGTTTGACAGGATTATCAACGTTGATGAAGAGATTAATGTAGAAGAGATTACAAATCAGCTGGAAGGCCTGATTAAAGAGGCTAAGAGCGGTTATGAGCTTTTGAATATGCTTCTGGACATGGAAGAGGAATCGGACAGCACTTACCAGCATTCGATCCAGGTGTCGATGGTATCCAGAGTGCTTGGCGGATGGCTGGAGCTGCCGGAGGAAGAGGTCGCTTTGCTTGGAGTGGCGGGGCTGTTCCATGATATCGGAAAATGTAAGATTAATCCGGAAGTGCTGAATAAAGGAGAGAGCCTGAGCAGACGGGAATATGAGATTGTGCGCCAGCATCCGCTTTTGGGATATAAGATTGTAAAGGATAAAGATATTGACGTGCGGATCAAGCAGGCGGTGCTTTCCCACCATGAACGCTGTGACGGCAGCGGATATCCGCTCGGGATCAGGATAGACCGTATCGGGCAGTTTGCAAGGATTGTTGCCATCGCGGATGTTTATGCGGCGATGACAGCAAGGAGGCCGTACCGGAACAGGAGCTATTCCCCGTTTGAAGTGGTTAATTATATGGAAAAAGAAGGGTTCGGAAAGTTTGACTCCGAATACCTGATTTGTTTCCTGTCCCATATTTTAAATTCTTATATACATAGAAAGGTAAGGCTCAATAACGGCGTGCAGGGAGAGATTATCTTCCTGAATAAAGCAAACCTTTCCAAGCCTTTGTTAAAGGTTTCAGGCGGTTATCTTGATTTGAGCCTGAACCCGGAGCTGACGATTGTAGATATGCTGTAATATGGCTGAATTGGTACAAAAATGTGTCAAAAAGATGGAAAAGTGTCTTGCAATAGAAAGGAAAACCCTGTATAATAGATTTTGTGAATAATGTCGAACCGGGTACCGCAGCATTCCTTTCCGGCTGGGTGAGAAGGGCAGATTAGGAGTGATACGGTATACCAGGAACGGCTTTTAATGAAAGGAGCGAATTTATGGCAGCGAATGATTGTGTTGAAAAGCAGCCTTTGACAGCGGACTATCTGGAAAAGATGGACGCTTATTGGCGTGCGACAAATTATCTTGCAGCAGCGCAGCTTTATATGTTGGAGAACCCACTTCTGCGCGAGCCTTTGACAAGAGAGCAGATTAAAAAGAAGATAGTAGGCCATTGGGGGACAGTGCCGGGACAGAATTTTGTATATGTACATATGAACCGTGCGATCAAGAAGTACGATCTTGATATGATTCTGATTTCAGGGCCGGGGCATGGCGGAAACTTCTTTGTGGCAAACTCCTATTTAGAGGGGCATTACAGTGAGGTCTATCCAAATGTCAGCCAGGATAAGGAAGGTATGACAAGGCTTTGCAAGCAGTTCTCCTTCCCGGGCGGTATTTCCAGCCACGTTGCTCCAGAGACGCCGGGTTCCATTAATGAAGGCGGTGAGCTTGGGTATTCGATTGCCCATGCGTTTGGCTCTGTATTTGATAATCCGGGCGTAATCACAACAGTAATTGTCGGCGACGGGGAAGCAGAGACAGGCCCTCTTGCTACGGCATGGCATTCCAATAAGTTTTTAAATCCGGTTACAGACGGTGCTGTGCTTCCGATTCTGCACCTGAACGGATATAAGATCAGCAACCCTACGGTATTCTCTCATATTTCCAAGGATGAAGTAAAGAGCTTCTTCCACGGCTGCGGCTGGGAAGCGCATTTTGTAGAGGTTGAGGATGACGGCAGCGATCATATGGCAATGCACAAGAAGATGGCAGAGGCTGTTGACTTATGTATTGAAAGAATCAAAGAAATCCAGAGATCTGCCCGTGAGGATGGAAATACAGAAAGGCCGTTCTGGCCGATGATTGTCCTGCGTACCCCGAAGGGGTGGACAGGCCCGAAGACCGTAGACGGACTGCGGGTAGAAGGATCTTTCCGTGCCCATCAGGTTCCGATTGATATGACAAAACCGGAGCATCTGGATATGCTGAAGGAATGGCTGTTAAGCTATAAGCCGGAAGAATTATTTGATGAAAATTATCAGTTAATTCCGGAATTAAAGGCGCTGGCGCCGGTTGGCGATCAGAGAATCAGCGCAAATCCTCATGCAAACGGCGGCCTGCTTCTGCGCGATCTCCGCTTGCCGGATTTCCGCAATTCAGAGTATGCTGTTGACGTTCCGAAGCCGGGTTCTGTCCAGGCACAGGATATGATCCAGTTAGGCGGATTTGTAAGAGATATCTTTAAGTTAAATGAAGAATCAAGGAATTTCCGTATCTTTGGGCCGGATGAGACAATGTCCAACAGGCTTTATAAGGTATTTGAAGCACAGAAGAGAGACTGGAATGCAGAAGTTCATGAAGCGGATGAGGATATCGCAAAAGACGGACGCATTATGGACTCTTACTTAAGCGAGCATATGTGCGAGGGATGGTTAGAAGGTTACCTTCTGACAGGACGCCACGGCTTCTTTGCAAGTTATGAAGCATTTATCCGTGTCGTAGATTCTATGTGCGCGCAGCATGCAAAATGGTTAAAGGTGACGTCACAGCTTCCGTGGAGACAGAAGATTGCCTCCCTGAACCTGATCCTTACTTCCAATGTATGGCAGCAGGATCATAACGGATTTACCCATCAGGACCCTGGTTTCCTTGATCATATTTCCAATAAGAAGGCGGACGTTGTCCGTATGTACCTTCCGCCGGATGCAAACTGTCTGCTTTCCTGCTTTGACCACTGTGTACGCAGCAAGAATTATGTCAATGTCATTGTTGCATCCAAGCATCCAAGCTTCCAGTGGCTGACTATGGAGCAGGCTGTAAAGCATTGTACGCAGGGAATTGGTATCTGGGATTGGGCTTCCAACGATCAGGGGGAAGAGCCGGATGTCGTTATGGCATGCTGCGGCGATACTCCTACCCTGGAGGCTTTGGCTGCTGTTACGATTCTTCGTGACAATATCCCAGGCATCAAGATCCGCTTTGTCAATGTCGTTGACCTGATGAAGTTAGAGCCGCATTACAAGCATCCGCATGGTCTCACCGATACGGATTATGACGCGCTGTTCACAAAGGATAAGCCGATTATCTTTGCATTCCACGGATACCGCACGATGATCCATGAGCTTACCTATGAGCGTACCAACCGTAACCTCAAGGTATTCGGCTATATGGAAGAAGGTACAATCACAACGCCGTTTGATATGCGTGTGCAGAATGAGATCGACCGTTACCATCTGGTAATGTCTGTAATCAACAGCCTGCCGCAGCTTGGCAATAAGGGTGCTTACCTGCTTCAGAAGATGCGCGATACTTTAGTAGAGCATAAACAGTATATTGCAAATTATGGCGAAGACATTCCGGAAGTACGTGAATGGAGATGGCATACACCGGAGGATAAGTAAATAGTAGTTGATCGTTTTTGAAAAGAAAATCCTTTTAATAAGCCAAACGCATAATATTATCATAGAAAAACCCGTCAGTATCTGCTGGCGGGTTTTGTGGGATAAAAAATAGATTATTGCTGTGACGTTATAATATTTTTTACGAAAATACTTCAAAAATTAAGCCAGGTTTTATTTATATGATATTAAAAAGCGGAAAAATAGAAAAAAAGGGGAAAAAAGCTTGATTTTACAGGGAAAATAGATATACTGTATGAGTGTAGCAGGGTATGGGTTCTCTTTGGTTTAGGTGCAGGTTTCACCTCTCGATTATTTATGAAATACTTCTTCTGAAAGAAAAATAAATGATATTTTTCTTAGGGGGGGGGGTGGCGCTGTATGAGTAAAAGAAAGGTTGAAAATATGCTATTTTTTAAATCAAAAAAAGAAAAAGAAGAAATACAGGATAAGATTGACGACATGGATATGGCGATTTACCGGAGAAAATGCGATTTGGAGTCCGCAAAAGAGGAGCACAATCCGGAGGCGGAGGAAGAAGCGAAAAAAAGAATTAAGGAACTGGAAAAAAAGAGAAAAAGGTTGAGCAAGAAAATCCATTAATTTTATGATGACAGTTCAGTCATAACTAAACTTCCATGCCGGGCATGCCCGGCGTTGCCATGAATAAAAGCCCACCGGAGAACAGGACCAGGCTGGCAAGCAAGCTTACCGTCTGTTCCTGTATGGAGACTGGGCTTTTATAGTAAAAGATGGTTATTACAGATAAATAAGCAGGTTATCCATAAAAGCCTGCTCTGTTGAAATCAGCTCCTTTGCCAGCCGGATGCTTTCCGAAGAGGCATTTTTACACTGGTTTAGGATTTTGCTGATGGATTTAATCCCCATATTGCATCCGTCTACCATGATATCGGCGATTTTGGAGGTATCGTCATTGATCGCCAGTTTGATATCCGTGCTGAGCTTAGAAAAGATTTTTGCCATTGCGCCAGGGTCTTTTTCGTCTCTGTCCGCGTCGTTTAGCAGTGCATGGCATTTGTCTCCGATCGCGGTATGCTTCTGGTTATATTCCGTGATAAGGTTCTTAAAGGTTTCATCGTGGATATAGGATTCTACCTGTTCCATGCTGTTTGTCGCACATTTGCAGCCGGAGTTGCATTCTTTTAATAATTCAATGGTATCGTCGTTCATCAATATCTTGTCTCCTTTCTATTCTTCTTACACAAAAGAATAAAAATAGTTTATCCTGATATGGGATTTCTATTCGTACTTTGAATGTAACAGTTCAGCCTTGCGGCTGGACTGAAGAAAAAGTTATGGTAAAAACGCTGAAATTTTTTTGTGGTTTCTTTC
>CANREH010000056.1 GCA_947629585.1 uncultured Lachnospiraceae bacterium
GTTCCGGTGGCGGCGGAACGATGAGCGTTGTGCCAAGCGTGCCTCCGGTTTCTGATTCTAATACAGATAAGAAGGAAGAGGAACAGCAGGAGGAAGAGCAGCCAGAGGAGCAGACGCCGGAGGAGCAGACACCGGAGGAGCAGACGCCAGTAACGCCGGGGGATTCAGGCCAGGAAGAGCAGACACCGTCGGAGAATAATTCCGGCACTGTTACGGAGAGCAAGAAAAAATCCAAAGGCAAACTGACATTGAAAAAGAAAAAGCTTGTCCTGAAGAAAGGGCAGAAATCCAAGATTAAGATTACTTCCAAGTTAAATACAGGCGTTACCTACCGCTCTTTGGACACTTCGATTGCGAAGGTGAATAAAAACGGTGTCGTTACCGGAAAGAAAAAAGGAAAGACCACCATTGTCGTTAAGGCAAACGGAAAGAAAAAGAAGGTAAAGGTGACGATCAAGGCGGTAAAGGCAGCTAAGGATTCTTCTGTCATTACATTAAGCAAGAAATTCAAGCTGTCTGAGAAAAAAACGACGTTGAAGAAGGGGACGAAGCTGACCATCCAGAAGGCGTCCGGTATGGGGAAGGTAACGTTCCGTTCCTTAAATAAAAAGATTGCGAGCGTTTCCGTCAAGGGAGTTGTCAAAGCAAGAAGCAAAGGAAAAACCACGATTGTAATCAAGAAGGGCAAAAAAACAATCAAATTAAAGGTGACAGTAAAACGATAAGATAAGCAGAAAATGGGGAATAGGAAAACTGTCGGCGGGGAATCCTGCCGGCAGTTTTTTGGGTTTTTAGCTTTTTCCCGCTCTTGTAATTGTTTGCAGTATCTGGTAAAATAACGAGGGGAGTGATGTCTATGAACTATTTGAATACGAAGAGTCCTTTTATTTTGTTTCAGGATGCCCTGTGCAATCCTGCTTTCGTAGATAAAAGCTTATTAATTAATGAAGTGAATTACCAAATAAAAATAAGACAGAAGTATCTCTGTATCACAAGGCCAAGACGGTTTGGAAAGACTACCAATGCCAATATGCTGGGCGCTTATTACAGCAAAGGTGTTGACAGCAGCGGATTATTCAAAGGACTTGCCATAGAGAGTGCGGAAGGGTATCAGGAGCATTTGAATCAGCATAATGTGGTTTCTATTGACTTTAGCAGGTTTCCTGACGGATGCGAAAGCTATGATGATTATATTGACAATATTAGAAAAAAATTAAAACAGGATTTCGGGCAGATTTATCCTGATATTGATAGCGGGAATATTTCTTCTTTGGCTGATCTGTTACAGCAGACAGGCGATTCCTTTATTTTTATTTTAGATGAATGGGATTCCATTTTTTATGAAGATTTTATGACAAAAAAAGATAAGGTGAGTTATTTAAAATTTTTAAAAAATTTATTGAAGGACAGGCCTTATGTGGAGCTGGCGTATATGACCGGAGTGCTTCCGATCGCCAAGTATTCCAGCGGCTCGGAATTAAATATGTTTACAGAATATAATTTTATGAATGATCGGAAATTCAGCAGATATTTTGGTTTCACCGAACATGAGGTCAGGGATTTGTGTAAAAAATTCCCTGATGTTTCCTTTGAAGAAATTAAGGAATGGTATGATGGATATTACACCAGTGAGGGAGAAAGCCTGTTTAATCCACGATCTGTCAGCATTGCCTTTTCCAATGGGTATTGTGAAAGTTATTGGACGCAGACCGGGCCTATGGATGAGATTGCCGGCTGCATTGAGCATAATGTGGACGCTGTCCGGGACGATATAGTACAGATGGTATCCGGCATTCCGGTAGAGATAAAGCTGCGCGGATACAGTGTCATGGAACAGCAGATGACGAATCGGAATGAAATCCTGTCCGCCATGACGGTATATGGATTTTTAACGTATTGGGATGGGGTGCTTCGGATACCAAACAAGGAATTGATGGAAAAATTTGAGGAAGTGCTGTCGAGGGACAGCTTTGGCGAAGTGAAGGAAATCGTAGAGCGTTCTAAAGAAATGTTAGAGGCAACCTTAAATAAAGACACTGGAAAGATGGCGGAGATTTTAGAGTATATCCATGATCTTGAAATTCCTATCCTCGAATACAATGACGAAAATTCACTGTCATGTGTGGTGAATCTTTGTTATTTGTATGCGAGGGATTATTATAAAATAGAAAGAGAGAAGAAAACAGGGAAAGGATTCTGCGATTTTATCTTTTATCCAAAGAGAAAGGGAAGAACAGGGATTATTCTGGAATTAAAATATGACAGCTCCTGCAGCCAGGCATTAAAGCAGATGAAGGAAAAAAACTATGTCCAGGAATTAAAAGAATGCAGCGAGGTGCTGCTGGTGGGAATTAATTACAGTAAAAAGAAAAAATGCCACCAGTGTAAGATAGAGGTTATCAGCAGGGAAGCTTGATAAATATGGAAAAAATGCCATAGTGCAAGACAGAAAGGAAATTGAAATTATGAAAAAATTTATTTTGTATCTTTTTTGTTTATTGTCGGTTTGTTTTTTTGCAGATACGGCGTCTGCAAAGACGTATGTGATTTCGGCAGATTCTAAACCGTGCAATGGGATGGGAGGCTCGGAGAAATATAACAGCCACACAAAGGGTTATTATTTAATCAGCTCTTACCTGAATAAGATTGCGGCGGAGAAAGGCGGGACGCTGGTTCTGAAAAAGGGAACGTATAAGATTAGCAATACGCTTTATGTGGCGGGCAATACCCATATTATCCTGCAGGACGGGGTTGTTTTGAAAAAGGAAACGACGACGGGCAGATCTGATATGCCAGCGGCATCTTCTATGTTCCAGTTTATCAATGGCGATAAGGCAAAGACAGAAGGGGCTTATGGAAAGCATAACGGGGAGAAGAATATTTCGATTACCGGAAAAGGAAATGCAGAGATTAATTTAGGATATGCGGATATGGAAGGAAAAGATGTGATTGGCATTATCATGGGGCATAACCGAAATGTGAAGCTGAAAAATATTACCTTTAAAAATATGAGGTACGGGCATATGATAGAAATGGACGCCTGCCGGGATGTGACGATTACAGACTGTACCTTTACGGGCTTTAAGCCGTCCGGAAAATACAACAAAGAGGCGATTAATCTGGATACGCCGGATAAGAACCGGAACGGGTTTAAGTCGGTATGGAGCAAGAAGGACGGCACACCGAATGAAAATGTCACGATAAAGTCCTGTGTTTTTGAGAATCTGGAAGCGGGCATTGGCACGCACCGTTATACGGGAAACCGATACCATAAGAATGTGGTAATTAAGGACTGTACCTTTGAGAAGGTGCAGACTGCTATCCGCGTCCTGAACTGGAAAAATGCCGTGATTACAAAAAACAGCTTTACGGACTGCATTCCGAATGACCGTTATCTGTATTCCTTTTTTATCGCGGGAGCGAAAGGAATTGATTTTTCGGAAAATGTTTTTGACCACTGTGGAAATTCCGGCAAGTATTTATTGGAATTTTGGTGTAACCGGGGCTATGCGGCCAATCAGTCTATTTATGCGGCGACTACATCAAAGATTACGGAAGAGGAAGCGGAGCTGTTTTTGACAAATGAAGCGTGGGACTGCGGGGATATCCATGTGCTGGACTGCCCATATGAGGTAGATTTTACGGAAATGGAAGAAGAGTAAGTTGACAAGGATTCCCTGATGGAGTATAATTTAGTTACTTTCAGGGCAGGGTGCGATTCCCGACCGGTGGTACAGCCCACGAGCGCTTTTTGGCGCAGATTCGGTGTGATTCCGAAGCCGACAGTACAGTCTGGATGAGAGAGAGGATGCGCGGAGACTGGCGCAGAAAAGATAGTTTATGAGTTTTTGGCTTGCCCTGAAATGGTTGTTTCAGGGCATTTTTGCGGATAAATGTTCTGAAGTGCAGAAAATGTTTAGAAAGGAAACGTGAGACGTGCAGTTTACAGTACAGGAAATGGAATCACAGGTGTTTGCCGATACTTATATCCCGTGGGAAGCTCAGGAAGTCCCGGAAGGGGAGGAGGAGCGCGATCGGTATTTTATGCGCTATGCCCTCCATATTGCGCAGTGCGGGCGGGGAGGCGTGAATCCGAATCCTCTGGTGGGCGCCGTGATTGTGCGTGACGGGAAAATCATTGCCAGAGGATATCATGAGCGCTGCGGGGAAGGACATGCGGAGGTCAACGCTTTTCGGGATGCCGCAGAACGGGGAGTGGATGTGAAAGGCGCGGATATGTATGTGACGCTGGAACCCTGCTCCCACTATGGGAAAACGCCGCCCTGTGCCGACCGGATTGTGAAAGAAAAGATAGGGCGCGTCATTGTGGCGATGAAAGATCCGAACCCGCAGGTGGCGGGGCGGGGGCTTAAGAGAATCCGGCAGGCAGGGATATCGGTGAAAACCGGAGTTTTAGAGGAGGAAGCGCGGAAATTAAATGAAGTGTTTTTAAAATACATTACGACGAAAGAACCGTTTGTATGCCTGAAAATGGCGATGTCATTGGATGGGAAAATCGCGACAAGGACAGGAAAATCCCAGTGGATCTCCTGTGAAATGTCGAGAAAGCAGGTGCATTATTTAAGAAATCATTACCTGGGAATCCTTGTGGGGATTGGGACGGTGCTTGCGGATGATCCGATGTTGAACTGCCGACTGGAGGGCGGAGGAAGGCATCCGGTCAGGATTGTGGCGGACAGCCGTCTGCGGATTCCAACGGAGTGCCGCCTTGTGAGGACGGCAAAGGAATACAGGACAGTGCTTGCGGCCAGTGAAGCGGTAAAAGAAGCAGAGGAGATGCAGCAAAAAATCGAGGCGCTGGAAAATGCAGGTGCGGAGATCCTGTGGATTCCGGAGAGAGAAGGGCATATTGATTTAAAGCGCCTTATGAAAGTCTTAGGCGGTATGGGAATCGACGGGATTTTGCTGGAAGGCGGATCGGATTTTGCGTTTGCCGCCCTGAAAGCAGGGATTGTCGATAAGGTGAGGATTTATATTGCACCGAAGATCCTGGGCGGCGCTCAGGCAAAGGGCTGTATCGGCGGAGAAGGGTTTGCAGAGCTTTCCGAAGCTGTGAATCTTAAGGATATGAAGGCTTATGCCTGCGGAAAAGATGTGTATCTGGAAGGGCTGGTGGAATAATGTTTACCGGGATTATTGAGGAAATCGGCGTTGTGCAGTCCGTAAAGAAGGGGGAAATTTCTTCCGTATTGACGATTCAGGCGAAAAAGGTTCTGGAAGGGACGAAGATCGGCGACAGCATTGCTGCAAACGGGGTCTGCCTGACGGTTACGGGGCTTGGGAAGGAAACTTACGAAATGGACGTGATGGCGGAAACGCTCCGGAGATCGAACCTGGGCAGCTTGAAGCCGGGCGGCCGCGTGAACCTGGAGCGGGCTGTGAAGCTTGGCGGCAGGCTTGGCGGCCATATTGTCAGCGGCCATATTGACGGGACTGGCATTATAAAAAAATTCCGGAAGGAGGATAATGCGGTCTGGCTGACCGTTTCGGCAGAGGATTCCCTGCTGCATTATATTGTGGAAAAAGGCTCGATTGCCATTGACGGCGTGAGCCTGACGGTAGCGGAGATCACAGAACGGGATTTTTCGGTTTCTATTATCCCGCATACCGGGGAGGAGACGGTTCTGTTAAAGAAAAAAGCCGGGGATACCGTGAATTTAGAATGTGACATTATCGGAAAGTATGTGGAAAAACTGCTGTATCATAACCAGCCGCAGGAAAAAAAAAGCAGTATCAGCATGGATTTTCTGCGTCAGTGCGGTTTTTGATAGGAGAAAGGAGAAGGTCAGATGTCTGAATTTAATACGACGGAAGAATTATTGGAAGAATTGCGCGCAGGGCATAATATTGTCCTTCTGGATGATGAAGCAAGGGAAAATGAGGGCGATGTGATCTGCGCGGCACAGTTTGCGACACTGGAAAATGTGAATTTTATGGCGAGCTATGCCAAAGGGCTGATCTGTATGCCGATGTCGTCGAAGTATACGGAGAAGTTAGGGCTCTGCCAGATGTGCGATGTCAATACGGATAACCATTGTACGGCGTTCACGGTTTCTATTGACCATGTCGATACCACAACAGGGATTTCCGCTTATGAGCGTTCTGTTACGGCGATGAAAACCGTGGAGGATAGCGCAAGGCCGGAGGATTTCCGCCGTCCGGGGCATATGTTTCCTTTGCGCGCCAAAGACGGCGGCGTTTTGGAGCGCGACGGGCATACCGAGGCGACCGTGGATCTTGTGCGGCTGGCCGGGCTTAAGGAAGTCGGGCTTTGCTGTGAAATTATGAAGGACGACGGGACGATGGCAAGGAAGGATGACCTGCTTGCCTTTGCGAACAAACATGGGCTGAAAATCGGGACGATTTATGATCTGAAACAGTACCGGGAACGGACGGAAAAGCTGGTGGAATTAGTTGCGGACGCCAAACTGCCGACAAAATACGGCAATTTCCGGATTTATGGATATATCAATAAATTAAACGGCGAGCACCATGTCGCCCTGGTTATGGGGAAGGTTACGGATGGAAATCCGGTGCTGTGCCGCGTGCATTCGGAATGCCTGACCGGGGATGCCTTTGGTTCGGCAAGGTGCGACTGCGGGCAGCAGTTTGATGCCGCCATGAAGCAGATTGCAAAAGAAGGGCGCGGCATTTTGTTATATCTCCGCCAGGAAGGGCGCGGCATTGGCCTGATTAATAAGATCCGGGCTTATGCCCTGCAGGATCAGGGGCTTGATACGGTGGACGCAAATCTGCAGCTCGGGCTTCCTGCCGATATGCGGGATTATACCGTCGGCAACAGGATTTTACGGGATCTTGGCGTGAAAGAAATCAGGCTTATGACCAACAACCCGCTAAAGCTCGACGGACTTGCCGGGAACGGGCTGGAAATTGTGGAGCGTGTCCCAATCCAGATGGAGCTGTTAGAGACTGATGCGTATTATCTTAAAACAAAGCAGAAGCGGATGGGGCATCTTTTAAATTATCAGTAATGATAAGGTAACAGTTCAGTTATGCGGCAAAAATAAAAAAATGGAATTGGGGTCAGCATATTTTTTGATTCCAGTATCACAAAAATAGAAAGAAAGGGAAAAAATTATGAAGACATTGGAAGGAAAGTTAGTAGCAGAAGGATTGAAAATTGGGATTGTAGCATCCCGTTTTAATGAATTTATTACATCCAAATTAATCAGCGGATGTATGGACGGACTGGTGCGTCACGGCGTAGAGGAGGACGACGTTGCTTTGGCATGGGTGCCGGGGGCGTTTGAGATTCCGATGGTTGCAAAAAAAATGGCAGAGAGCAGGAAATATGACGCGGTGATCTGCCTGGGAGCGGTTATTAAAGGCTCGACCTCCCACTATGATTATGTCTGTGCCGAGACAAGCAAGGGCATTGCCTTAGCTTCTATGGAAACAGGAGTCCCGGTTCTGTTCGGCGTGTTGACGACCGACAATATTGAGCAGGCGATTGAACGCGCGGGGACAAAAGCTGGAAATAAGGGCTATGACTGTGCATTGAGCGCGATCGAGATGGCGAATTTGTTAAAGCAGATATAATTTCTGTGAAAACCTCTGTTAAGGAATGTGTCAGAATTTCGTAACAGTTCAGCCAAATTGAGCTGATGGCTGAACTGCTGCAGAGTTTCTGTAATGATTTGCAAAATGCTTGAACTGGCACATTCCCTTCTGACGTTTTCATCAAAGGGTGTCTTTTAATCATGCAGATGGCCTGAGAAATCAGCCTTCTTTTACCAGTACCTTCTTACCTTCAAAAGCAAAGGCATAGCTTCGGATGTTCTCCTTTGGAAAGCCTCTGGCGATCAATTCTGTTTTGTATTGCTTTTCTTCGATTTGCTTTAAACCAGCTTTGGCAGTCTCTTCCAATGAACCTTCCTCCTCAGGGTCGAACACTTTGAATTCCAAAACATAAGCTGTACTGCCCTGTTTTACTGGTTCCATCATAACATCATACCTGCCGAAACCGCTCTCTCTGTTGGAACGGATATAGTACTTCCCTTCCAGTTCTGCGATTAATCCCAGGATTAATCCGTGGTAAAAACGCTCAGGTTCGGTGACAGAAGGACGCTTTCCACCGTCGAAAGAACTGGCAATCTGCACAAGAAGGCGGTTTAAATAAGCGTTCATTGCCTTTCCATCGCAAGAGAGCAGCGCATGCACGAACCTGCCATAATGATTTGATTCTTGAAACCATCCCTTAATCGTTCCTTTTAACATCTGCCTGACTTCACGATTTGTCAAAGACAAGGTATAGAGCCCTTCCGATGCCTCTGCGGATTCTACCTTCAAATACCCGCTGGCAAGCATTAAACTCCAAACAGCAGTTATATTTTTATCTAATTGATTAAATGCAATCTGTTCATCGAAAGAGACGGTGATAGTTCCGCCTTTCAGAAGAGTTTCCAGCATTTCCTTAATATCCTGATCGGCGCATTGCAGGAGCCGGCTGATCAATCCGTTAGAACTTGTGTTTGCCCAATAAGGAAGAAATTTCTTTTCATCTAAGAAATTAATGATAGACCACGGATTATATACATCCTTCAATCTGCCAAAGGTGAAACCGTCATACCATTGTTTCACAGACTCTTTTTGGGAGCCGAGTCCCCGCTCTTCCAGAGCATGAAAGACCTCTTTTTCTGTAAAGCCAAAGCTGTTCTCATACTTTTCTGTAGTAGTGGTAATTACCTTCAGGTTATTCAAATCAGAGAAAACAGATTCTTTCGAGACTCTGGTAATCCCTGTTAAGAGCGCCCTTTCTAAATATGGGTTTGTCTTGAAGGTTGAATTAAACAGACCGCGGATAAAGGCAATCATCTCATCCCAATATCCGCCCAGATATGCTTCCTGCATTGGCGTGTCATACTCGTCCAGTAAAATAATCGGTTTCTTATCATGTAAACGTGACAGGTAATCGGACAATAATGAAAGAGATTCCGTATAGTCTTCCAAATCTGCGCCTCTGTCACGTATTTTTACAAACTGATACTTCTCTGCTTCATTTAATACTTCAGATTTCAATAAATAATCTTTTTTACGGTAAGCTTCCCCGATAATTCTTTGAATCTTTTTATAAAGACTCTGAAAATTATTTTCCTTTACAGAAGCGAAGCTTAAAAAAATTACAGGATATGTTCCCTGCAGTTTTCTGTAAGCTTCTTCTTCAAAAATATGAAGCCCATGAAACAAATACGGTTTTTCTCTGTACTCTAAAGAAAAGAACTTCTCCACCATGCTCATCAGCAGAGTCTTTCCAAATCTGCGCGGACGGGTAATCAGCGTTACAGAATCCCGGCTTTCCCACCACTCCTTGATAAAGTGGGTCTTATCGATGTAAAAATCATTATTAACAATTAAATTTTCAAAATCTTGATTGCCGATAGAAACTACTCTTGTATCCATATACGGTACCTCCTAACGGACTATTATATAACAATATTTTGCAATAAGCAATAATTGTTAATAAAATACTATTCAACCCCCTGCTGTTACCGCAGGAGGTTTTCAATATTTAACATCCCCCAGCCCTGCTGTCTGTGCGGCATCCCGAGATCGGTGGAGGAGTTTTTCAGCCGTATTTTGACTTCCCGGTTGGTCATTTCCGGGTATTTTGACAAAAGCAGTGCAATGGCGCCGGAAACCATCGGGGTTGCCATCGAGGTTCCGCTTTTTTCCCCGTAGAGTTTTTGCTCCGAAGCGTTGATGTTTCGGTTGAAATTCCGGAATAAAAATTCTTTTCTGCGGGGATCGGCAGGAGGGATGCAGCTTATGATATGGCTTCCCGGGGCTACGATATCCGGCTTTAAAATACAGTCCTCCGTAGGGCCGCGCCCCGAGTAATCGACCATTTCCCCGTGCGCAAGCTTTACGGGAATGTGATCGTCGCTTGCCCCGACAGTGATGATCTTTTTGCTTGCGCCGGGAAGCCCGATGGAATTTGGCGCAGGCCCTCCGTTTCCGGCTGCCGCGACGACGATGATGCCGGATCTCCATAAATTTTCCACGCCTTCAATTAAACGCAGGTTTTCTGAGCTTTCAAGCTGTTTCCTGCTTCCGACGGAAATATTCACAATACGGATATTATATTCTTTTTTATGGCTTAGCACCCATTCTATTCCTTCCAGGATATCGGGGATCGTGCCGTTTCCGAGGCGGTCAAGCACCTTGACACCGATTAAATGGCAGCCTTTGGCTACCCCGGCATATTTTCCTCCGGAAGAAAAACCGTCCCCGGCAAGAATCCCGGCGACATGGGTTCCATGCCCGCTGTCGTCGTAGAAAAAATGACGGCTGTGCAGGACGTCATAAAATGCAGCCAGGCGGTTTTTCTTTTCCAGAAAGTCAGGATGCGGCGCAATTCCCGTATCCATGACGGCGACACCGATACCGCTTCCGGTAATGCCAAGCTTTTGTGCATAATCAAGGCGGAGCAGTGACCGTACCTTATCCATACTTACCTCATTCCTTTCACAGAGCAGTCCGCAGTATCGAATGGCTCCGATATCATGATATGCAGGAGCATTTTCAATGGTGTAAAATGGTAATTTTGCACAAAAGAATGTGCAGTGTATCCAGAAAAATTCACAAAAAAAGGGATTTTTGGAAATCGTACTTACGAAAAAATAAAAAAAGTGGTATGATAACAGTAGTATCTGTATGCTGGAAAGCAGTTTGGAAAGGCAGATGCTCTTTGTTTGCAGTTGTGAAAAAATACAGAAAGGAGAAGCATGTAATGTTTGAAAAAGGTGAGTTTATTGTTTATGGAAGAAACGGCGTATGTTCCGTGGAAGATGTGAAACCGATGAATTTGGACGGCGTTGATTCCGAGAGGCTGTACTATGTCTTACGTCCTGTAAATTCTCAGGGCAGCACGATTTTTACCCCGATTGATAACAAGAAGGTTCCGATGAGAAGAATCATTTCCAGAGAAGAAGCCGTTATGTTGATTGACCGAATACCGGAAATTGAAGTGTTGAAAATCCCGAATGAAAAGCTTTGTGAAGAACAGTATAAGGCGGCGATGCAGACCTGTGATTGTGCTGACATGGTGAAAGTATTGAAGACAATTTATATGAAGAAACAGAAAAGAGTGGCAGCCGGGAAAAAGATTACTTCCACAGACGAAAAGTATTTCCACATGGCAGAAAATAACTTGTATACAGAGCTTTCTATTTTGATTGATGTTCCAAAAGCGCAGATGGAGGAATATATCACCGCAAAGTTAGAAGCATAAGGTTTTAAAACGAAATAGGTAAAAAGAATAGGAAAATGGAACCTGCGGGGAAACCCAAAAGTTCCATTTTCCTTATTTTTTTCAAAAGAAACTGTCTGTGACAGTGGCGTTCCTTTAGCAGAATCCAAAAGACTAATTACATTATGAAGTTTAACATATTGCATTTATCTCTCAAATTTGTTATAATCGTAACAAAGGAATCCATTGGATATTCGGGAGATCGAATAGGGAGAGCGAGGGATACATATGAGAGTAGAACTTGAGAATTATTTGCAGGAAAATGCAAAGGTGACGGTGTCGTCCGATCGGATGATGGCGTATCTGAGCCTGGCTCCGTGGCCGGAGGATATGGAACTGAGGAGCCGCGATTTGGTGGAATTTTTACAGGATCAGGGAATTACGACAGGGATCAGGAATATTGATCTGGATCGTATGATAGAAGAGAAGATTTTTTACCAGAATGTACTGGCAGCGCATGGGACGGAAAAAGAAGACGGCGAGGACGGATGGGTAGAATATCTGGTGGATGTGTCGGAGCGTGGGACGAAGCCGAAGATTTTGGCGGACGGCTCGGTGGATTACCGCAGTATTGGAGAGTTAGAGGTTGTAGAGGCAGGGACGGAGATTGCAAAGTACCATTCCGCTACGAAGGGAATCAACGGCGTTACGGTATATGGGGAGGAGATTAAGGCAAAGCCGGGAAAGCAGCTTCCGAAGATGCGGGGAGAGGGTTATGTGCTTTCGGAGGACGGTTCTACCTATACGACAACGATCCGCGGCAGGGTCTGTTTAAAGGATGATAAGCTGGTGGTTTCCCGTGTCTATGAGGTGTTTACGGATATTGACTATCTGTCAGGCAATATTGATTTTAACGGGGACATCATTATCCACGGGGCGGTTGCGGCAGGAATGCGTATCCGTGCGCTTGGGAATTTAATCATTGACGGGCATGTGGAGGCGTCGGATCTGATTGCCGGGGGCGATGTTGTCTTAAAGGCCGGAATGCAGGGAGCAGGAAAAGGCACGATTATGGCAGGCGGAAATGTGGAAGGGCGTTTTTTTGAGCAGGCAAAGATTTCCGCGCTCGGCTCGGTTATTTCCAATTCCATGTTAAACTGTACGGTAGATGCCGGGGACAGTGTCAATGTCAACGGGCGGTTTGGCGCTATTATCGGCGGCTATATCCGGGCGCTTAATCTGATCTCCGCCACGATGTTCGGGAATCTTTCCAATGTGAAGACGGAGATTGCCGTAGGCGTGGATGCTTCCATTACCGCGGAGCTTGCGAAGGCGGACGGAGAGCTGCGGGCGATCCAGAAGGACTGCGCGAAGATGGAAGCGGCGATCCAGAAGATGGATATGTTTTTAAAGAGCCAGGCATCCAAGGAGATTTTGAATAAGAAGCTGGCGCTTGCCCGGATGCTCAAGGAAAAAAGAGAGCAGGAAGGGAAGCTGAAGGAAAAAAGAAATGGCTGGATGGAAAAGGTGGAGAAGAGCGCCCATTCTAAGGTCATTGTAGATAAGATGATGCACGAAGGCACGATTCTGCATATTAATAATGCGAATAAGACGATCCGCGGAGAGAGCACTTATAATGTGACCTGGAAGCTGATTGACGATGAGATTACAATGATCAGCAATATCTGACAAAGGATGGAGAAAAACAGAAGGCGGGAGGTCCCGCCTTCTTTCGGTTATAGAAAGGGTTTTGGAAAATGAAAAAAGGGCTTATATGGATGCTGGTATTTTTTGCACTGCTCCCTGCGGCGGGAGTAAAAGCGGAGAGTAAGCTGAAGCGTGAGGCGGATGATTCTGTCAGGTTAGTTACCGCAGAGGAAGCTTCCCGTCTCAAAGTAAGTGAAGGGAAAAAGGAAACGGAAGCGGAGGTCCTTTTGCGTTCCTGCTCCGGGACAGGGCGCGCTGTCTGGCTTGATACAGAGGGGGAAGCTGTGGAAATTCCATCTGGGGAGAAAAAACAGGGGCTCTCTTCCCTTTCCCTGGAAGAGAGCGGAAGCGCCCTGCCGTTTTCCTTTGATTTAAGGGAAGAGGAGGGCAGGCTGTCCCAGGGGAAAGATCAGGGTGCCTATGGAACCTGTTGGGCTATGGCTGGGCTGTCCGCGGTGGAATCGAATGTGTTGTCCCAAAAGCTTTTTTTCCGGGAATCCTGGCTGACGGACGGAAGCCTTGCGTTTTCTGCGTCAGGGCCTGGCTGGTATCTTTTTGAGAACCCTCCCGAAGGGGACGGAAGGCACGGGGATTATATTGAGAGAAATTATAAAGGCGCGGAAGGCGGGGATTATACCGGGGTGATTGCCGCCCTTGCCGCTTCCGGCGTGCAGCTTGAGAAGAATGCGCCGTATACCAACTGGAATTACGGGCAGAGCATGGGAAGGGACGTGTCGTATTATCAGTTAAAAAATGCCGATTATCTTCCCTACGCTTCCACAAAGGAGGCGCAGGAGACGGTGAAGCAGTGGATTGTAAGCTCCGGGGCGGTGGAATGCGGGATGTATTTTACCCAGATGAAGCATGAGGACTGCTATTACCAGACAGGTTACGGCGCCGCCTATGGAAACCATGAGGTAGTTCTGATAGGCTGGGACGATCATTACCGAAAAGAAAATTTTAAGGAAAACGGGGAAACGCCGAAGTATGACGGCGCCTGGATTGCCAGGAACAGCTACGGGGAAAGCTGGGGCGAAGACGGATGTTTTTATATTTCTTATGAGGAGCCGAGCCTGTACGGGTTTATCCGTTATGAGATGGAGGAAAAAACAGACGGGGAACTGTGCAGGCAGTATGACGGCGCGGGAGGCCTGCTGGGAGTCTCTTCTTCTTTCCTGGGGGCCGCCGCCAATGTGTTTACGGCGCCGGAAAAGGAAGAGCTGACGGAAATCGGCATTACCCTGTCGGAATTAAACGCTTCCGGGGCGGATTATACGGTGGATATTTATCAATGGAAGGAAAAGCAGCCGGAGCTTACCGCAAGCGGCATGGTAAATACTGGGGATATTATTAAAGAGGAAAGCCCGAAGGATTATTTTACGGAAAAATACCGGGTAACAGAAGCGAGGACGCAGGGGACGTTTGACTATTCCGGCTACCATAAAATACCGCTTTCTTCCAGTGTTGCCCTGGAGGAAGGGGAAAGCTGCGCCGTGGTCCTGACGCTTTCGCCGAAAGACCGCCATTCCGTTGTTTACTATTCTTTTGAGGGAAGCATCGACGGGTACGATACGGAGGAATTCCACTATGGCGTGGAAGAGTGCCAGTCTTTTTACCTGGACGGGTTTGGGAAACAGGCGGAATGGAAGGATGTAACAACACTGCAGAAGGAGCGGGACGGGTTTGAGCTTGGCAACCTGAACCTGAAAGCATTTACGTATTCGGCCGACAGAGCGGGCAGGGAAAGCACCGAATGGAAAGAACAGAAGGCGCAGCTTAAGGAAACCGTAACAAAAGCGGAAGGGTTTCTTGCGTCAGCGGCAGCGATTGAAAAAAAACAGAAATTAAGCGAAGAGCAGAAAAAGATATTCGCATTTACGAAAGGAAATACCAGCTATAATGAAGAGCTTCTGGAATTTTTGGAGGAAGAATGCCGCTTTGCTGAGGAGACGCTGCTGGAAGAGGACGGGAAGTTATATGAAATCAGCAATGCCTGCACCAGCCTGGAGAATGCGCTTGCTTATTTTGCTTACCCGGCAGAAATTGTTGTGAAGAAGCCGGAGGAGCTGTATGAGCTTTCTAAACAGACCTCGTCGCTTACGGTCAACGCGCTTTCCCTTGTCAGCATTGAGAAGGATCTTATCATGAACCCGGCCTCGGCATTTACGTTCGGGAGGTTTGACACCGAGCAGCCGAAGAAGGAGAAAGGCGTCATTACCCGGGTGGATTCAGAAAAGGCAAGGAATTTTGCCCCGATAGGCGGACGGGGAGGCGTGGAATTTACGATTGACGGAAACGGCCATTCGATTTCGTATCTGGTAAGCAGCGCCAGCTCCCGTTCGGAGTATGGGTACAGCGGCGCCTATGGCGGGCTTGTCGGACAGATGGTGTCGGGGACGGTGAAAAATCTGACGATTAAGGACAGTTATATAGAAGGAAATATGTATGTCGGCGCATTTGCCGGGATGCTGTCTTACGGCGGGACGATTGAGGGCTGTAGGCTGGAAAATACCCAGATCCGGGGATATGAGACGATAGATGAATCCACGTATATGACGATTGCCTCGCAGTATCTTGGAGGGTTTGCGGGGATTGCATCTGCCAGCGGCGGAGACAGGAAGTCGGGCGTATACCGTTCTAAGATGAAAGAAAGCTTTGTATACGGGGAATTTGTGACCGGAGGAATTTTAGGGGCTGTCAGCGCGGATGCTTCCGCAGGAGAGGAGAATACGATTGCCGGCAGCTCGGTTGTCGGGGTCGCCTCTTACAGCAGCTACCGTTCCGGCGTTGGGCTGTACCTGGGCGGGGATTATGGAAGCGGTGACGAAAAGCATTATATTTTTCGGAATCCCTCCGGGAAAGTGAAGGATCTGCTCCTTGTGGATTTATATAAGCCGGGAAAAGCGGGAAATGACGCGTTTTTACTGTTTTTAGAGCCGTTCCAAAGGGAAGAGTATGTGTTAAAGAAGGTGTCGTTAAATGGAAACGCAAGGAAAATAAAGCGGGGAAAGGATTCCATGAAGGACGGCTACCGGATCAAATCCATGTCCGGCGACATTGCCCTGGTGTCTGTCACAAAAAGGCAGTATACGGTGGATTTTTACCTTCCCCTGACAGGAAAATTAAAGGCTTCCCAAAAGGTGCTCCACGGGAAGCTGGCAGAGAAGGAAAAAGCGCCAAAGATAAAGGGTTACAGGTTTCTGGGCTGGTATGATGAAAACGGGGAGAAGTTCCGGTTCCGGAAAAAAGTGAAGAAAGACTATGAGCTGTATGCGCGCTATCAGAAAAGAAAGCAGGCGTCAAAGCGGAAAGCGTAGGAGCTGTTTGGAAGATTTAGACTAAAATTGTCAAAGAATTTTATGGAAAATGGTGGAAAAAGTATTGACAGCACTCCTTGCCTATGTTTATTATAAGAAGTGGCGTTTGTTTTAGAGAAGAATGGAGGAAAGAAGATGTTTAATTATGAAGAGGAGCTGGAAAAGTTCCAGCCCAGCCTGGAGGTAGAGCAGGTGGAGGATGCGGTAAACGGGAATGATTTGCCGGATGTAACGGATATTTTGAAGGATGTATTAAAGCAGATCAGGGGGTAATTACGGATGATTTGTCCAAGATGTAAAAGCGTGATTTCTTTCAAAAAGGATCAGTGTGATAACTGCGGGGAAGATCTGCGCCTTCAGAAAAGGATTCAGGGAGCGTCTAACGGTTATTATAACCATGCGCTTGCCAAAGCGAAGGTAAGGGATTTGTCCGGCGCCGTGGAATTTTTAAAGAAAAGCCTTCAGTTAAATAAAAAGAATACGCAGGCAAGAAATCTTCTCGGCCTGATTTATTATGAGATGGGCGAGAGTATCCTTGCGATGGGCGAGTGGATTATCAGCGAGCAGTACCAGGAAAAGGGAAATGAGGCGACGAAGTATCTGGACAGGCTGAGGGGAAGCGCGACGAAACTGGACGCGCTCAACCAGGCGGCGAGAAAGTATAATTCGGCGTTAGAGTCTACGCGGATGGGAAATGAGGATCTGGCGGTCATACAGCTTAAGAAAGTAGTCAGTATGCAGCCGAACTATATCCGTGCCGCCCACCTTCTGGCGTTAATTTATATCCATTCCGGTGACAAGGACAAGGCGGCTAAGATTTTATATAAAATTAAGAAGATTGATATTAACAATACGACGACGCTCCGTTATTTAAATGAGATCGATATGCCGGCGGAGCCGCCGCAGAAGAAGCGGGAAACGGTGGCGGCGGCGTCCCAGACGCATGAAATTTTTAAGGAGACGGACAAGCTGAACCCGATTTCCAGCTACAAGGAGGATAAGCCGTCCCCGCTTCCGTGGCTGAGCCTGTTTTTAGGGCTGATCCTCGGCGTGGTTGTGACCTGGTATCTGATTGTGCCGGAGGTGCAGAAGTACCGGGAAGGGGAAGAGGTCAGCGAGCTGGAGTCTTATGTGAAGCAGACGGAAAAACAGGAGACTACGATTGCCGCTCTGGAAGATGAGATTGCGGATTTGAATAAGCAGCTTACCGATGCGCAGGACACGATTACGGAGTGGGAAAATAAGGATGTCTTTGATCCTGCCATGTATGATGATCTGTTTGACGCGGTTTCCTTATACAGCCAGGGCAAGAATGTGAAGGCGGCGGAGAAGCTCCTTGATATGGATGTGGAATCGCTCCCGACGGATGCCGCCAAATCGGTTTATAAATATGTGAAAAAAGCGACGTTTGGCGAGGCTTCCAGGACGATTTACCAGCAGGGATGGCAGGAATATACCGATTATAAGTATGACGAGGCAAAAGCCACGCTGTTAAAGGCGATTAAGTACGATCCGAACAATGCGGACGCGCTGTATTTCCTGGGGCGTACTTATAACCAGCTGAATAATCTGAAAAAAGCAAGATTTTATTATAATAAAGTAATCGAGGATTTTCCAGGGACGACAAGGGCAACAGAAGCGACACAAAGGCTGAATGCAATTAAAGAATAGAGGATTGCATGGATGGGCTGCCGTAGTAAGGATTGAGATACAAGAGATGGTATTGCGATATCTTGTATCAGTCCTTACTGCGGCAGCCCTCATTTTCTATAAAATTCCGGGAGGGAACGGCATGAATGAATTGTATATTGAAAAAAACAGCCTGGTTGTTTTAGTGGAAGGAGAGCTTGATCACCATCTGGCGGCGCTGTTAAGGGCAAGGATCGATCCGGTGCTTGCCAGGGAAGGGATCTGCGACATTATTTACGATTTCGGCGGGACGGAATTTATGGACAGCTCCGGCATCGGCATGATTATGGGCCGTCACAGGCAGGTGGCTTATCTGGGCGGGCGCACCGCAGTCTGCAATGTGGGGAGGGCTATGGATCGGTTATTGAGGATGTCGGGGCTTTACCGGATTGTGGAGAAGTTTGACAGCAGGGAAGAAGCGGCCGAATGGCTGGAAAAAACAAGAGAGAGCTTATTATAAGGGAAGCCGTGAATATGAATGAATCTGGAAGGAAGGAGAGGCGAAAGGCGGATTCCGGAGAGGATGTCGCTTTTGGCGGGAATGGCATGGAAGAGAATGAAGTGAGGCTGGAGATGACGGCGTGTCCGCAGAACGAGCGTTTTGCGAGGCTTGCGGCGGCAGGGTTTATCCTGGATTTGGACCCGACTCTGGTGGAGATGGAGGATGTGAAAACGGCGGTTTCGGAGGCTGTTACCAATGCCATTATCCACGGGTACGGATTATTTCTCGGAGAGACGGAGAAAGAACAGGGGAAGGCGGCGCAGCCTGCCGGAAAGGAAAAAGTCCTGATGGTGCTGCGGAAAAAGGAAAAGGAGCTTACCGTGATTATCGAGGATTATGGGAAAGGGATGGAGGATGTAGAGAAGGCTATGGAGCCCATGTACACGACAAGGCCGGAATGGGAACGGTCCGGCATGGGCTTTGCCTTTATGGAGGCGTTTATGGACAGCTTAAGCGTGGAATCCAGACCGGGGCTTGGGACGAGGGTGGTCATGAAAAAACGGATCTATTCCGAGGACAGAGAGGAAGATTTTTAGAATAGTAACAGTTCAGTCAACAGACCGCCTGCGTTAGCAGGCTTTGAAGCACGAAGTGCGGGATTGCGAATGGCGCAGGCTGAACTGTTACTTAAAATAAGGCGGCAGAGAGGTTAGAGAATGGCAGGACAGACAGAGTTTCCTGCAAAAGACGAAGAAAGGGAGAGAAGGAGCGTCAGGGAAAAGAAAATTGAGGAGAATACGGGGCTTGTGTACAGCATTATCCGGAGGTTTGCAGGGAGAGGCTGCGAGATGGAGGATCTGTTTCAGATCGGCATGATTGGGCTGATGAAGGCGGTGGATCATTTTAACGACAGCTTTGAAGTGAAGTTCAGTACTTATGCAGTCCCGCTGATTACCGGGGAGATTAAGCGGTATCTGCGCGACAACGGCGCGCTCCATGTGTCCAGGACATTAAAGGAGAACGGCTGGAAAGCGAAAAAGGCGGCGGATGCCCTGGCGCTGAAGCTGGGGAGGGACGCCACGCTGGAGGAAATTGCGGCGGCAGCGGAGATGAAGGTGGAGGAAATCGTCATTGCGCTGGAGGCAAATTCCGGCGTGGAATCCTTATACCGCCCGGTCTGCGGGAAAGACGGGAAAGAATTAAGCCTGTTAGACCAGATTTCCGAGAGGGGGACGGAGGCCGGGAGCGGCGATCCGGAAAAGGAAAAATTATTGGACAGAATGCTGCTCAGGCAGCTTTTGTCAGAGTTGGAGCCCAGGGAAAAGAGATTAATACAGCTAAGATATTTTCTGGAGCGCACGCAGGCGGAGGCGGCAGCGGAGCTTGGGGTAAGCCAGGTGCAGGTAAGCAGGCTGGAAAAAAAGATTTTGGGAAAAATGAGACAGGCGGCATTGCTCGATTGATTTCTTCTCCTTTTTCGGGTATACTGGACAGGGAAAGAAAAAAATGGAAAAAAGCGGAAAACGAGGTTACTATGGAGCATAAGATTATATCTGTCCAGCCGGGCAGTATCGCTGAGGAACTGGAAATTGCGCCGGGGGATGTGCTGCTTTCGGTGAACGGAAAGGAAATTTCGGATATTTTTGATTATCAGTATTCCTGTAATGAGGAGTATCTGACTGTCCTTGTCAGGAAGCCGGACGGGGAAGAATGGGAACTGGAAATTGAAAAGGAGTATGAAGAGGATCTCGGCATGGAGTTCGGGGAAGGGCTGATGGACAGCTATAAGTCCTGCCGGAACAAGTGCATTTTCTGTTTTATCGACCAGATGCCGCCGGGCATGAGGGAAACGCTGTATTTTAAGGATGATGACGCAAGGCTTTCGTTTTTGCAGGGAAATTATATTACGTTAACCAATATGTCGGAGAAGGATTTGGAGCGCATTATCCGCTATCATATGTCCCCGGTGAATATTTCGGTGCATACGACGAACCCGGAGCTGCGCTGCCAGATGCTCCACAACCGTTTTGCCGGACTGGAAGCGCTTGACAAGATAGAGAAGCTGTATGACGCGGGAATAGAGATGAACAGCCAGATTGTCCTGTGCAAGGGGATCAACGACGGAAAGGAGCTGGACCGCTCGATTGAGGATCTGAGCCGTTTTTATCCTTATATGCAGAGCCTTTCGGTCGTTCCGGTCGGCCTTACAAAATACCGGGAAGGGTTAGCGCATCTGGAAAGGTTTGAAAAGGAGGATGCCGTCCTTGTTTTAGGGCAGATTGAAGCGTGGCAGGAAAAGTTCCTGGAGCGGCTTGGGACGAGGTTTGTCCATGCCAGCGATGAATGGTTCTTAACAGCGGAGCGGGAGATACCGGACGCCGATTATTATGAAGGGTACGGCCAGATTGAAAACGGGGTCGGCATGATACGCTCGCTGGAGGATGAGGTAATGGAAGCCTTATATGAGTACGAAAGACAGGGACTGCTTCCGAAGGAAAAGGAGATCTCGGTTTCCCTTGCGACGGGGAAGCTGGCGGCTCCTGTGATGGAAAAGCTTTTGGGAAAGATAAACGAGCACCTTCCAAAGCTGTCGTACCGTGTTTATATGATAGAAAATGAGTTTTTTGGGAAGGATATTACCGTGGCGGGGCTTTTGACCGGGCAGGATATTCTAAAACAGCTTGCCGGAAAGCCGCTGGGGGATGCGCTGTTATTGCCGGAGGCGCTGCTGCGGAGCGGGGAAGAGGTGCTGCTTGACGATTTCACAATTACAGATTTGGAAAAAGCTTTACAAATTTCCATTCGTATTGTACAATCAGACGGAGAATCATTATTAAAACAGGTGATAAGACAGGCAGGATAAGGAGTACCATTTATGAGTAAACCAATTATAGCGATCGTGGGGCGTCCCAATGTCGGAAAATCGACATTGTTTAATTCCCTGGCAGGTTCGAGAATTTCGATTGTCAAGGATTATCCGGGAGTTACGCGCGACCGCATTTATGCAGATGTGACATGGTTAAATTATCAGTTTACCATGATTGATACCGGGGGCATTGAGCCGGAAAGCAAGGATCTTATGCTTTCCCATATGAGGGAGCAGGCGCAGACAGCGATTGATACGGCGGATGTGATTATCTTTTTGACGGATGTGCGCCAGGGTCTGGTGGACGCTGATTTCCAGGTGGCGACGATGCTTCGGAAGGCGCAGAAGCCGGTAGTGCTTGCGGTCAACAAGGTGGACAGCTATGAGAAGCAGCAGGCGGATGTGTATGAATTTTATAATCTGGGCATTGGCGAGCCAATGCCGATTTCTGCTGCCGGAAAACAGGGTCTTGGGGATATGCTGGATGCCGTCGTCGCATTGTTAAATCCGGAGCTTTTGGAGGAAGAGACGGATGAGCGCCCGCGGATTGCGGTCATTGGAAAGCCGAATGTCGGGAAATCTTCGATTATCAATAAGCTGCTTGGCGAGAACCGGGTTATTGTCTCTGAAATTGCGGGAACGACGAGGGACGCGGTGGACACGGCAGTGCGGTATGGGGAAAAGGAGTATATCTTTACCGATACGGCGGGGCTCCGCAGGAAAAGCAAAGTAAAGGAAGAACTGGAGCGTTACAGCATTGTCCGTACCGTGACGGCGGTGGAACGGTCGGATATCGCGGTGCTTGTGATTGACGCGCTGGAAGGAGTCACGGAGCAGGACGCCAAGATTGCCGGGATTGCGCATGAGCGCGGCAAGGGCATGATTATTGCAGTCAATAAATGGGACGCGATTGAAAAGAATGACAAGACGATGTATGAGTTCCGCAACAAGATTCTCAATACGCTTTCTTTTATGCCGTATGCAGAAATGATTTTTATTTCCGCAAAGACGGGACAGAGGCTGAACAAATTATTTGATTTGATTGAGGCGGTGATTGAGAACCATGCGCTGCGCATTGCGACGGGAGTCTTGAATGAGATCCTGACGGAAGCGACGGCTATGCAGCAGCCGCCGTCGGATAAGGGAAAGCGGTTAAAGATTTTTTATATGACGCAGGTTTCCGTGAAGCCGCCGACTTTTGTGATTTTTGTCAATCATAAGGATCTGATGCACTTTTCCTATACAAGATATCTGGAAAATAAAATCCGGGAGGCGTTTGGCTTTCAGGGAACGCCGTTAAAATTTATCATTCGGGAGAAAAAAGACGATAAATAACAGGAAATGCGGCAGGGCTGCAGAGAAAAAGGGGTGTGGGAAATGGCAGGAATCTTGATTTTATGTGTGGTGGTGGGTTATTTTTGCGGCTGTATTTCGACGGGAAGTATCCTGGGGAAGATTTACGGGGTAAATTTAAAGCAGCATGGGAGCGGGAATATCGGCACGACCAATGCGCTGCGCACCCTGGGACCGGCAGCGGGCGCGATTACGCTGTTAGGAGATGTCGCAAAAACGATTATCCCGATTGTGGTTATGAGGGCGCTTTTTAAGGATTCCGGCATCAGCCCCCATTTAATTGCATTGTATACGGGGCTTGGGGCTGTCATGGGGCATAATTTCCCGTTTTACATGAAGTTTCAGGGCGGGAAGGGCATGGCGGCGACGGCAGGCATGATTTTAGCGTTTGCCGATCTGAGGATTATCGGCATCTGCCTGTTCGTGTTTATTGTAAGCGTCGCCCTGACAAGATATGTGTCCTTAGGATCGCTGCTGGTAAATTTCTGTTTTTTGCTGGGCATCGTTATTTTTTACCACGGGCAGCCGGAATTCCTGCATTTGCTGATATTGAGCGTAATTTTCCCACTGCTGTCGGTTTACAAGCACAGGGAAAATATTGAGCGGCTTCTGCATGGGACGGAGAGGAAGCTGAGTTTTCACAAAGAGAAGGAAAATGATAATGATGAGGAGCATTCATAATAAAATTGGTAACAGTTCAGCCATGCGGCAAAAATAGGAAAATGGAACCGTCGAGTTTACTCGTAAGGATCAATTTTCACTATTT
>CANREH010000057.1 GCA_947629585.1 uncultured Lachnospiraceae bacterium
ACGACATCCAGACGATCCTGAAGCCCATCGCGGATGAGTTTTTCCAGAAGGACGAGGGAATGCGGCTGGAGGCATTGTCATTAAAATTAATGGATTTAATTGTGTTGAACAGGCAGGAATTTGCCCTGCAGGAAATGCCTGCGGAAGAACTGCTGTCGGATATTTCAGAGGGGCTTTCTGTCCTGTGCCTGGAAAAAGGGATTCACTTATATGTGGACGCAGAGCCGGAGTACCTTCATGCAGATTATGATCTGTTTAAAACGATGGTGATTAATATCGTTGACAATTCCATCAAAGCGGGGGCAGACCGGATTGTACTGTCGGGAAAGCGGGAGGAGAGAGGATATCGGATCTGCATAGAGGATAACGGAAAAGGGATTCCAAAGGAGGAAATTTCCCGTATCACGGAAGCTTTTTATATGGTGGACAAGTCCCGTTCCAGAAAGCAGCATGGGGCAGGGCTGGGGCTTGCGCTGGCGGAGAAAATTGCGGAGATCCACGGATGCAGGCTGGAATTTGCAAGCGAGGAACAGAAAGGAACTATCGTCAGCTTCTGCCTGCCGGAGCGATGGAAGGAGGAAGTGTAGATGGGACGGAAGGAAAAGAAAGGGAGAGTATTTGATGTCCTGGGAATTTTACTGGCATTCCTCGCGGCGGCAGGCGGATTATTTTTGGCAAAAAAGGCGCTGGATCAAAACAGGGAAACCCTGCTGTCAAAAACCGGACAGGTTAAGACCGTCCTGTTGTCTGACGGGCAGGAGGGCAAAGAGAGGGAAGAGGCGCTTAACGAGCTTGCCGATGTGGTAAAAACCTGGGAAAACGAACAGGTGGAATATCCGCATGAGCCGGGGAACGGACAGCTTTCTATGGAAGAAGCAGTAGAAATCAGCCAAAACTGGGTGAAGAATTTTTATAAAAAATATAGGAAACAGCAGTTAAAGGGAATCCAGGATCTGACGAAATACAGCAAGGTATATGCGAACCTCTGCATGAAACAGAAGGAGCCGTCAAAGGAGGATACCTTTGTCGTGATGTACAGCTATTGGAAGGTGGCTGTCGTGGATGAAATCACGCGGGCAGAGTTTATTTTAAATGCCGCGACAGGGCAGATCCTGGATGTTTTTATGTTTTCTTATTATACGGGCATGAATTTCCTGGATATTTCCCAGAAAAAGGTTTTGCATGAATATGTCAGGACATTCGATCCGGGAAAAAAGAAACGTGTGAAAAAAGACGGCGTGTTCCGGTATGAGGTTTTGAAAAAAGGAAAGTTATACGCGCTCCTGAGAGTAAGCAATTCTCTGCCAAATTGGGAAGAGAACGGCTATGAATATGGAAATTATTTCCATCTGTCTCTCAGTACATTCCTGCCTTCTGAGAAGGGCATAAAAAAAGAGAAAGTTACTGTGAGCGAGAGCGTACAGGATCAAGGAATTTTAGTGGATAAGAGTGTACCGGGCAAGGGGATTTCTGTGGAGGGAGGAAAAGCCGTCCAATAATTTTACAAATAAGTCACAGATGCCGGAACTGTTTGTGACATCTCCCTGTTAGGATAGAGAGGATAAAAAACGGACAAGGAGGATATGGCATGGTTTCGGAGAAAAAAGTGAAAAAACGGAAAAGCAGATGTTTTTTCTGTATTTTCCTGATATTGGCGCTGCTGTTATTGGATCTGTTGTTTCTTTTCCATTTAAAAAAGGAAATTAAAGATGTGGATAAGCGGATTACCAAAATGAAAGTAACCAAAGAGGCAAAAGCGTCTTCATGGAAAGAGGAAACAGGGCAGGAAAAGCAGCAGGAAGAAGAACAGGAAAGGGAAGACGGAGAGCCGCCGGAAGAGGAAACCTCGGAAAACAGGGAAGAAGATGAAAGCTTTATAACGGAAATGGAAAAACCATTGAGAAGGACAAGGGAAGAAAGCCTGGCAAAGCTGGAGGAATCCGCCGGGGAAAATACCAGCATTTCTGAGATTTTATCAAGGCAGGCGTTATATTCGGATAAAATGCTGGAAGCCCTTGCCAATAATCCGGAGATGGCGGAATTTGTGGAAAATTACCCGGAGGAAAAAGGAAACGTGTCCGGAGGATTGACGGAAGAGGAGAAACAACAGGATTTCCCACTGTTTCTGCAATGGGACAGCCGATGGGGATATGCGGATTATGGGGAGAGCTGCATCGGGCTTTCCGGCTGCGGGCCGACCTGTCTTTCTATGGTATTGTATTACCTGACAGGGGACAGCTCCTTAACGCCGGATCAGATCGCGGCATTCAGCATGGATCACGGGTACTATGTATCCGGCGCGGGAACGGCATGGTCGTTGATGAAGGATTTCCCGGCTCTTTACGGGGTATCGGTAAGCGAACATTCCGTGAATAAAAAGGAAATGGAAAATCAGCTAAAGCAGGGAAAACTTATTATCTGTTCCGTGGGGGAAGGGGATTTTACCGTTTACGGGCATTTTATTGTAATTTACGGATATAACGAAGAAGGATTTCTGGTCAATGACCCGAACTGCATGGCAAGAAGCAAAAAAATATGGAGCTTTCAGGAGATAGAACCTCAGATTAAAAATATCTGGTCTTTCGGGAAAACAGAAAATCAGGCCGGGAATGTCCGGTTGTTCGGGGATGAGGGGTAGACATGGAATTTATTGCAAATGAAGGAAAACATGTCGAAATTAACGTTGGCCCGGACATTTATCTAAGACATGCGATCCATACAAGGTTCGTTACCGTAAAGGACAATTATATCGATATCATCAGGGAATATGTTTCTGACATTTACCGGGAAGGGGATATTGTCTCCATCAGTGAAAAGATCATCAGCCTCTGCCAGAACAGGACTGTGAAGAGGGAAGATATCAGGATAGGCCTGTGGGCAAGGTTTTTGTCAAAATTTGCCTGCCCCGCAAGCCCGAGAGGGTATGGCGTCGGCGTGCCGGTGAAGATGCAGTATGCGATCAATAAAAAGGGGCTGCTCCGGATTTTGGCGGCAAGCGCTGCGGGAGGATTGTTTAAATGCTTTGGGATCAAAGGGATTTTTTACAGGATTGCCGGGAGGGAGGTAAGCGGGCTGGACGGATTTTATGACGGGGCATGGGAAGAATATAAAGATATCGGCATCGAAATCCCGAAAGATTCCCGCGCGGTCTGCAATGAAATCAGGAACAGGCTGGGGATAAGCTGCATGATTGTGGATTCCAATGATTTCGGGCAGGAAATTCTTGGAAAATCGGATGATATTAAAATAAAGGATAAAATCCTGAAGCAGATGATACGGGATAACCCGGCAGGGCAGGGACAGCAGACAACGCCGTTGATTTTAATCAGGAAAAAAGGGATTGATATGGAAAAGTAATTTTTTGGATCTTACACTTGTATTTAGGTATGTTATTTAGTAGAATAAATTGAGAAGGGGGCATGGTTATGAATTATTTGAATGTTGAAGATCCATTTATTGCATTTCAGGATGCTCTGTATCATCCTGCTTTTGTCGATAAAAGCCTTCTGATTGATGTGATCAATCATCAAATGAAAAAAAGGTATAAGTATATCTGTCTTACTAGGCCAAGAAGGTTTGGCAAGACAATTAATGCCAGTATGTTAAGCGCCTACTATACAAGGGGCTTTGACAACAGCGGATTATTTAAAGGCCTGGCTGTCGAAGGTACTGATAGCTACAGGGAGCACCTGAATCAGCATAATGTGATTTATATTGATTTTAGTGTGCTTCCGGATGACTGTAAAAGTTATGATGATTATATTAAAGATATAAGAAAAAAGTTAAGAAAAGATATTTTGCAGTGTTACACTAATATTGTTGATGATAACGATTTCTCTTTAATCGATCTTCTGAAGCAGACAAAGGATTCCTTTATTTTTATTTTAGATGAGTGGGATTCTATTTTTTACAAGGATTTTATGAAGAAAGAGGATAAGGCAGGATATTTAGAATTTTTGAAAGGTTTATTAAAGGATAAGCCTTATGTAGAGCTGGCTTATATGACAGGTGTGCTTCCGGTGATAAAATATTCCAGCGGTTCTGAGTTAAATATGTTTAAGGAGTACAATTTTATCAATGATAACCTGTTCGATCGATTTTTTGGTTTTACGGAATTTGAGGTTAAGGAATTGTGCGGAAGATTACATTCCGTTTCTTTTGATGAATTGAAAGAATGGTATGACGGGTATTCTACCCTGGGTGGGGAAAGCCTGTTTAATCCGCGGTCGGTATGCTTTGCTTTAGATGAAGGATTATGTCAAAGTTACTGGACACAAACCGGACCTATGAATGAGATTGCAGATTGTATTAAGTATAATGTGGATGCCGTGAGGGATGATATGATAAAGCTGGTATCCGGAATTCCCGTAGAATTGGAAGGGGAGCTGCAGATCTATGGAGCCGCGGAACCTTTAGTTACCCGTAATGAGATTTTATCTGCAATGATTGTATTTGGATTTTTGACCTATAAAGATAAGATATTAAGAATTCCTAATAAAGAATTGATGCTTAAATTTCAATCAGTTCTGCAAAACGGTGTTTTTGGCGGGGTGAGTGAAATAATTGCCCGTTCCAAAGAAATGCTGAAGGCAACGTTAGCTAAGGATGCCAAGAAGGTGGCGGAGATTCTTGAAGATGCCCATGATTCGGAGATTCCGGTCTTGCAATACAATGATGAAAATTCGTTAGCGTGCATTGTGTCATTGTGCTATCTGTATGCACGAGACTATTATAAGATAAAGCGTGAGGAGCCTGCAGGCAAAGGGTTCTGTGACTTTACTTTTCATCCAAAAATAAAAGGAGAACCTGGCATTATTCTGGAGCTGAAATGCGATGGCTCCTGTGATAAAGCGTTAGCCCAGATTAAGGATCATAACTATGTTAAGGCTTTAGAAGACTGTCCGGAGGTATTGTTGGTCGGAATTAATTATGATAGGAAGAAAAAGGTTCATGAGTGTAAGATTGAGGTCTGTGAGAAAAATCTGATGAAAGAAGTATGAGAGCTGACAGAAGGAAGGCAGATATTCCTGTTTGATTTTATCGGGCATCTGGATTAAATTTATCAAATGGTTATGCCTTACAAGACAGCGGAGTACATGAGGAAACCTATATGGCAGAGGTAAAAGAAAAATTATTTATCTATATTAAGAAAAAATATCACGCATCGCCGGAATATCCGTGGACACGGTATCCGGGTTATACAGCTTTTCGGCAGAGTGATAATAAAAAGCTGTTCGCGCTTGTGACGGCTGTGCCGGAAAATCGTCTGGGTTTAAAAGGGGAAAATGTAGTTGATGTTCTGAACATTAAAGTGAGCGATCCTTTTCTCGCGGATTTTTTGATTCAGCAGGAGGGCTTTTTTCATGGGCGTCCGATTGGCAGAAGCAATTGGATAGCAGTCATGCTGGATGGTACAGTTTCATTTGAAGAAATATGTCATTGGCTGGACGAAAGCTATACTGCCACGGCATCTAAGGAAACAAAGCACAGACTCAGACCGCCGAAGGAATGGATCGTTCCGGCAAATCCAAAATATTACGATGTACAGACGGCTTTTAATGAATCGGATGAGATAAACTGGAAGCAGGGAAAAGGCATCAAGATCGGCGATACGATTTTTCTCTATGTCGCTGCCCCAGTATCAGCAATCCTCTATAAATGCCGGGTGATAAAGACGGATATCCCATTTCCTTTTGATAATGGAAAGGTTCACGCATCCAATGTAATGAAAATCAAGCTGTTGAAAAGATATGCTCCAAATCAGTTTACGTTTGATGTACTTGGAAAAGAGTATGGTATTTTTGCAGTAAGAGGGCCAAGAGGAATCCCGGAAAGCTTAAGTGAGGCATTGAAATAAGCTGACACGCAAACGGTTATCACATTACTTGAAAAGAGCTTTACTGCTTATCCCTGTGTTTACTATGAAAGCCTAGTCTCCATACAGGAACAGACGGCAAGCTTGCTTGCCAGCCTGGTCCTGTATGAGAGACGCTAACCCGTATGAGCAAAACAGTGATGCGAACGAATGAGAGCAGCACGATTTGCGAATATGGGCAGGGGAGCGGGAGTGCGAATGCACGAAGCTCCCCGGTGGGCTTTTATTCATGGTAGTGCCAGGCATGCCCGGCATGGAAGTTTGTTATTTCAGCAGTTGAGAAATTTAATGAAAATTTGATAGAATTTTAAAAAAACCAAAAAGAATGATAAGAAAAATATGTTTTTTATGTAAGCTGGAGGAGTAAGGAGTGTGTATAGATATGGAAAAGATTTTAGACACCAGAGTAGTTTCTATTGGAAATCAGGATTTTGAGGACGTGATTGAAAAAAATGATTTTTATGTGGATAAGACGCGTTTTATTAAAGAGTGGTGGGAAAACAGGGACTCTGTCACGCTGATTACCCGCCCCCGCAGGTTTGGGAAAACGCTGTTAATGAGCATGGTCGAGAAATTTTTCTCTTTAGAGTACAAAGAGAAATCCTGTCTGTTTGAGGGGCTGCGTATTTTTGAGGAGGATCGTTACCGGAAACTGCAGGGGACTTATCCGGTGATTTTCCTGAGTTTTGCTTCCATGAAGGAGAGCAGGTTTGAGGATTTTTATGAAAGGGTTCAAAATCTGCTGGCAGATTTGTTCCGAAAGTATAAATACTTATTAAAGTCGAATAAATTAGGAGACGAAGATAAGGAGCTTTTGACAAGTTTTCTTACCAGAAAGGCACGAAGGGCAGATATGGTGGAATCTCTCTGCCTGTTATCTGACTGCCTGTACCGTTTTCATGGAAAGAAAGCAATCATTTTGCTGGATGAATATGACACGCCGATGCAGGAAGCTTATTTGAACGGGTATTGGGATGAGATGACGGCCTTTATCCGTGGCCTGTTTAATTCTGCTTTTAAGACAAATCCATATTTGGAGAGAGCGCTCTTGACAGGGATTACCAGGGTCAGTAAGGAGTCTATTTTTTCTGATCTTAATAATCTGGTGGTGGTGACTGCGACTTCCTGCGTGTATGAGGACAGTTTTGGTTTTACGGAGGCTGAGGTATTCTCTGCTTTGGAGGATAGGGGCCTCGGGGATCAGAAAGAGGCTGTAAAGCAGTGGTATAATGGCTTTAGATTTGGAAAATTGACGGGTATTTATAACCCGTGGTCTATTACTAATTTCTTAAAATTCAAGAAATTTGATACTTATTGGGCTAATACCAGCTCCAATGGTTTAATCAGCAGATTGTTGCGGTCATCCGATGATGAAATGAAACAGGAACTGGAAATTCTTCTGGAAGGTGATTCTGTTACAGAGACTTTCGATGAGCAGATAGTATTTAATCAGTTAGGTAAGAAAAAAGGTGCTATTTGGAGTTTGATGCTTGCCAGTGGGTATCTGAAGGCTGAGCCTGCTGCAGCATCTGGGAAAAAGTATACCCTGTCTCTTACTAATTTTGAAGTACAGAGCATGATGAAAGAAATGATTATTGATTGGTTTGAGGATTTGACTCATTATAATAAATTTGTAAAAGCTTTGCTTGCTTGTGATGTAAAGGCAATGAACGTCTATCTGGGAAAAGTGTTAGTGCAAATTGCCAGTTCTTTTGATGGTGGCGTTCACCCTTCTTCTGCCGAACCTGAGCGTTTTTATCATGGATTGGTATTGGGGCTGATTGCAGAGCTGGAAGGTAAGTATTACGTACGATCTAACAGGGAAAGTGGTTTTGGCAGGTATGATGTCATGATGGAGCCTGTGGATAAAAATGGTATTGCATATGTTCTTGAATTTAAAGTAAAAGATTTGGATGATGAAGGCTCTTTGGAGGATACCGCTAATGCAGGATTAAAACAGATTAGGGAGAAGCAGTATGCTGCAGAGCTGGCTGCCCGCGGTTTTTCTGAAGAAAACATCCGGAGTTATGCCTTTGCTTTTAGCGGAAAGGAAGTTTTGGTTAAAGAGGGAGAATTTCCTAATCAATGTCCGATAACTGAGGAGTAAGGAGTGTGTATAGATATGGAAAAAGTTTTAGATACCAGAGTAGTTTCTATTGGAAATCAGGATTTTGAAAAATTGGTCAGTCGTAATAGTTTTTATATCGATAAGACGCATTTTATTAAGGAATGGTGGGAAAGCGAAGATGATGTTACGCTGATTACCCGCCCACGCAGGTTTGGAAAAACGCTGTTAATGAGCATGGTCGAGAAATTTTTCTCTTTAGAGTACAAAGAGAAATCCTGTCTGTTTGAGGGGCTGCGTATTTTTGAGGAGGATCGTTACCGGAAACTGCAGGGGACTTATCCGGTGATTTTCCTGAGTTTTGCTTCCATGAAGGAGAGCAGGTTTGAGGATTTTTATGAAAGGGTTCAAAATCTGCTGGCAGATTTGTTCCGAAAGTATAAATACTTATTAAAGTCGAATAAATTAGGAGACGAAGATAAGGAGCTTTTGACAAGTTTTCTTACCAGAAAGGCACGAAGGGCAGATATGGTGGAATCTCTCTGCCTGTTATCTGACTGCCTGTACCGTTTTCATGGAAAGAAAGCAATTATTCTGCTGGACGAATATGACACGCCGATGCAGGAAGCTTACCTGAGCGGATATTGGGATGAGATGACGGTCTTCATCCGTGGGCTGTTTAATTCCGCTTTTAAGACAAATCCATATTTGGAGAGAGCACTTCTGACAGGGATTACCAGGGTCAGTAAGGAATCTATTTTTTCTGATCTGAATAATCTGGAAGTTGTCACTACAACATCAGAAAAGTATGAGGACAGCTTTGGTTTTACAGAAGACGAGGTTTTCCATGCTTTAGAAGAGCGGGGGCTTGGAGATCAGAAAGAGGCTGTAAAGCAGTGGTATGACGGTTTTAGATTTGGAGAGCTTGCAGGGGTATACAACCCGTGGTCTATTACTAATTTTTTGGATAAGAAAAAGTTCCGGCTTTATTGGGCAAACACCAGCTCGAATGGCTTGATTAGCAGGCTGCTTCAGACTGCAGATAAGAGTGTGAAAGAGATGACAGAGACTCTTTTACAGGGCGGGACGATTACGGCCTCTTTCGACGAGCAGATAGTATTTAACCAGTTAGGTAAAAAGAAGGAAGCCATTTGGAGCCTGATGCTTGCCAGCGGGTATTTGAAGGCAGAGTCTGCTGATCTGTCGGAGGAAATTTATACACTCTCCCTGACGAATCGGGAAGTAAGGCAGATGTTGAAAAGAACAATTAAAGGATGGTTTCAGGATTCCGGGTATTATGGGGAGTTCCTGACCGCCTTGCTGTCCTGTGATGTGGAGGCGATGGAGGAGTATTTAAACCGTCTTCTGCTGCAGATGGCAAGTTTTTTTCTTGTGATGGATTTCCGCAGGAAATCCATTGCCTGCGCACCCGTCATTTGCGCAGCAAATATTTATTACGGGTGCTCTATTGATGTGAGCAGGGGTGCCAGCGCTGCTGAGCCTGAAAGCTTTTATCATGGATTGGTATTAGGACTGATTGCAGAGCTGGAGGGCAGGTACTTTGTGAGGTCGAACAGGGAGAGCGGCTTTGGTCGGTATGATGTGATGCTGGAGCCGGTGGATGCCGGGGAGCCTGCTTTTATCTTGGAATTTAAGGTGTTCAATTCCCGTAAGGAAGGTTCTCTGGAGGATACTGTTAACGCAGGATTAAAGCAGATTGAAGAGAGAAAGTATTGTACAGAACTTGTCAGCAAAGGTTTTTCTGAAGAGAACATCCGGAGTTATGCCTTTGCTTTTAGCGGAAAGGAAGTTTTGGTTAAAGAGGGAAACTCCCAGGCTGACAGTGGGGAGTTAAAAAAATGATATAGAATATGAAAAATTTTATATTAGCATAGAAAAGAAAGATAGTAAAAAAATGATTTCACAAAAAGTTCACAAATAAATTAGCACTCACCTATTGACAGTGCTAACAAAAGGTGCTATAGTACAGCTATAACAAAAAGGAAAGCAAGAACGAAAAAAAGTTCTTACCCAATATTTTATGAATGATTAATAAAGGAGAGATGACTTATGTTAATGCCAAGTTTATTTGAAAAAAATTTTGCGGACACGATGTTTGATGATTTCTTTCATATGCCTTTCGGTTTCCCGACGGTCGATGCCGCTGGCAGCAGCATGAGTGCCGATGTGAAGGAATTTGACAACAAGTATGAGTTGGAGTTAGAGCTTCCTGGATTTTCCAAAGAGGATTTGAAGGCGGAATTAAAGGACGGCTATCTGACGGTGAAGGCGGAGCATTCCAGCGATAATGAAACAAAGGATGAGAAGGGGAAATATATCCGCAGGGAGCGGTATTATGGTACCTGCCAGAGAAGCTTTTTTGTGGGCAAGGATATTACCGAGGAGGACATTAAGGCAAGCTTTGAAAACGGCGTCTTAAAACTGGATATCCCGAAGCAGGAGGCAGTACCAAAGCAGGAGGAAAAGCATTATATTGCGATTGAAGGTTAATTAAGGTGTTTGCATAGAGGAAAAACAAGCGGGTTTGGCAGGGCTGCCAGGTCCGCTTGTTTAATTTTTGTAACAGTTCAGCCATGTGGCAAAAATAGGAAAATGGAACCATCGAGTTTACTCGTAAGGGACAATTTTCCTATTTTTGACATATGGCGTTCTGCCAGAAGCGAGATTTTAGCCGCTTTAGCGGCGAAACAGGCTGCAAAGCAGCCAAATCGAGCTAATGGCTGAACTGTTACCAGTTTTTTCTGTTCAATCAAAACGGCTTCTGTTATAATGGAGAAAAAACGCAAAGGAACCGGAATTTGTTATGAAGATTATTAAAGCTTATGAGAAGCTGAACCAGTTGGCTGGAGTGGAGTTTGGAAAACTGTTTCGGGCGGAGCAGTTGGAGAATATCAGGGTGAATAAAGGGAAAACAGGGCAGCTTTTAGAGCTGGCGCTGGGGCTTCCCCTGTCCAGCCGCAGCCTGGATTTTGAGGACGGGGAGCTTAAGACAAATAAGTGTGACAGGATGGGAAATTCAACGGAAACGATCTTTATTACCCAGATCAGCAGTTTTATTGACGATATGCTTTCTTTTCGCCCGTTTGAGGAAACGCCATTATATGAGAAAACAAAAAGTATGCTGTATGTTCCGGTGTGCAAGGAAGGGGAGCCGGAGCAGTGGAAATTTTTCCCCTGTATTTTTATTGATATCCGGGACCCCAGATACCGAAGGCTGGCTGCTGTCTGGAAGAAGGATTATGAGATAATCTGCCGGAAAATTAAAAAGGACATCGAGGATCAGGGACGGGGAATCCATACGGTAAGCGGGCAGCATTTGCAGGTGCGCTGCAAGGACTGGAAAGATAAGAAAGGGGAGTACCATCCGATTTATTCCAGCCGTTACCGGAGAGTGGTGGCAGATAAGAACCATGCCTTTTATTTCCAGAAAAAATTTGTTTCCGATATTAAAAGATTCTGCACAGGGGACTGGCTTTAAGGAAGGGACAGACATGGTCAGAGTGTATATAGCAGATGTGGGATCTCTGTCAGATCCCGAAGTTTTTCAGTATTATTTTAATGCCATGCCGGAAGGAAGGCAGGAAAAGATAGCAAGGCTTAGGAATGCTATGGACAGATGCCGGAGCCTGGGAGCGGGGCTGATTCTGGAAAAGGTATTTTCTGATCTCGGGCTTGAGGAAAAAGGAAGAAAAATTTTTTATACAGAGCATGGCAAGCCCTACATAAAAGGAAAGAGAAAAATAGAATTCAGCCTTTCCCATGCGGGAAATTATGCTGCCGCCGCCTTTGGGGAGGAGGCGCTGGGAATTGATATAGAACGGACAGACAGGGATGGGGAAAGGATTGCCGCCCGGTTTTTTACGGAAAAGGAACGGGAGCTTTTGCAGAGGATTGCAGACGCGGAAGAGAGGAAGCAGGAATTTGCCCGGTTGTGGACAAGGAAGGAGAGCTTTGTGAAAGCGGTCGGGACAGGGCTTGCCTTTGGGCTTTCCAATGTGGAGGTGGGCGCCGGAAATAGAGCGCAGATAAAAAAAGAAGGGCAGTTTCCGGAATATTATTTTTATGAATATCGCCTGGGAGCGTATTTCCTGACGGTATGCAGCCCCGAGAGGAAAGCGGCGGAAGAGCCGGAAAGAATTTCTTTCGTAAATCCGCAGAAAGAAGGAAAAGATGGCAATTACGAATGAGAATATTGTCAATCGGCGTATAATTTGCTACAATGGTGGTGGAAAAGGAAGGAACGCTCATAGGGTGGTAAAACGTAAGGTTGTTTCGGAATAGAAATTGTCTGCGAAAGCAGGCACGGATCTTGGATTGAAGGAAATGTGGGTTTTTGACAGAAAGGAAAGAGAGATGAAAAAGAAGCGGGAAAAGAATCGGCGGCTGGGAAGAATAGGAGGTATGGTCCTTTCCGTTATCACTCTGTCGGCTTTTGTTTTGGAAACTTTGCCAGTCACAGGGAATGCGGCTTCTGTGGGATGGACGAAAATAGACGGAGTTTTTGTCAATCCGGCGGGAGAGCCGATAGAAGGGGCGACCCTGAAAGGGATTGACGTCAGCTACCATAACGGGGATATCGAATGGGACGAGGTCAAAGCGTCGGATATTGATTATGCGATTCTGCGCTGCGGCTATGGGCAGGATTATGAAAGCCAGGATGATGAAAAATGGACGGAATATGCGGAGGAATGTACCAGGCTTGGGATTCCTTTCGGTACGTATCTGTATTCTTATGCAACGACGGTGGCGGCGGCCAAGAGTGAGGCGGAGCATGTCCTGCGGCTGATTAAGGATTATAAGCTTACTTACCCTGTTTATTATGATATGGAGGATAAGAAGCAGGCGGAAGTGACGGCAAAGAGGAAGGCGCAGATAGCGGAAGTGTTCTGTGCCGCAATCGAAGCGGCAGGTTACCAGGTTGGTATTTATGCGAATACAGACTGGTTTACCAATAAGCTTACGAACAGTTATTTTGACACGAGGGATAAATGGGTGGCGCAGTATAATAATAGCTGCACCTATGAGGGCAGTTACCGGATGTGGCAGTGTACAAGTTCCGGGAAGGTGTCGGGAATCAGCACAAAGGTAGATTTGAATTTCTGGTATGATAAAGAGCCGGAGTATCAGGGAAATACTCCGGAAAAGAACAGTGCTGTCCAGGAACCGGAGCAGCTGACAGGCGGCGCTGTCAGCACGGACAATCCGGCAGCGCCGGGAACGGATCTGCCGGAAGAAAATACCGGGAATCCGACACCGGGTGCTCTGGAAACGGATCAGAATAACCAGGCGCAGGTACCGGGAACAGAAGAGAATAACCAGACCCAGACGCCGGGAACGGAGGAGAATAACCAGACACAGGAGCCGGATAAAAACAGCGGGGAAGTGCCGGAAGAGCTGCCGAAGCTGGAGCTCTCTGCGCAGGAGCTTACGCTTTCCTATGAATCGAATATTGTCCTGACGGCGAATCAGAAGGTGACATGGACATCCTCCGATAAAACCGTTGTGAAAATCGGCTCAAAAGGGAAATTAACGCCGATTGGCGTCGGTAAAGCGGTGATTACGGCAACGACATCTGCGGGAGAGACGGCGGAGTGCCGGGTAACGGTCAAAAAGCGGATTAAAGATACCGAGATTGCACAGATCCCCGATCAGCCGTTTACGGGAAAAGCTGTCAAGCCGGAAGTTACGGTTATGGACGGAGAGACGGCGTTAGTCAAGGGAACCGATTATAAAGTCGTCTATTCCAATAATATGGGAAAGGGAACAGCGTCGGTCAAAATCAAAGGGAAAGGCTATTATAAAGGAACCGTGGAGATTCCTTTCCAGATTATCCCGAAGGAAAAACCGGCTTCCCCGATAGTGAGCTCCATAAGCACTAAGGGAACCACGGTAACCCTGCAGTGGGAGAAGGTTTCCAATGCCTCCGGCTATGAAATATACCGCGCTGCCAAAAAGAATGGCACTTATGAGCTGAAAAAAGAAATTACAAAAAAATCGAAAGTAACGTATAAAGACAAAAAACTGGTGAAAGGAAAGAAATATTACTATAAAATACGGGCATATAAGGATTATGGATATGGGAGGAAATACAGCAGTTATACCAAAGTAAATATAAAAGTGAAGTAAAAATCATAACTCAAGACTTGTATTTCCTGACGGGATCTTTTATAATAGGAAGGAGTGTGAGTTTTAAGGAGGTTTGGCCATGATATCAGAAAAAATGATGGATTTTGTGAAAAACAGTTCCAGTATCCGCGCCATGTTTGAAGAAGGAAAGAATATGGCGGCGAAGTTTGGGGCGGAGAATGTTTATGATTTCAGCCTGGGGAATCCGAGCGTAGAGCCGCCGAAGCGCGTGAAGGAAGCGATTGCGGAGGTTTTGGAGGAGGATTCGCCCAATCTGGTACATGGATATATGTTAAATGCCGGTTATGAGGATGTCCGCGCGGCGGTTGCGGCATCGTTAAACAAAAGGTTTGGCACGGGATTTGATGAATCGAATATTTTGATGACGGTAGGAGCCGCGGGAGGGCTGAATGTTATTTTAAAGACGTTGCTGAATCCGGGCGAGGAAGTGATCGTGTTTGCACCGTTTTTTGGGGAATATACCAACTATGTGAAAAATTATGACGGGGAGCTGGTTGTGATTTCTCCGGATACCAGTTCTTTTCAGCCGAATTTAAAGGAATTTGCGGAAAAGATCAGCGAAAAGACGAAAGCGGTCATTGTCAATACCCCGAACAACCCGACGGGCGTTGTCTATTCGGAAAAAACAATTATGGCGCTTGCGGAGATTATGTATAAGGCGCAGGACGAATTCGGGACGGATATTTATCTGATTTCGGACGAGCCTTACCGGGAGCTGGTTTATGACGGCAGGGAAGTGCCATATCTGACTAAGTATTATGAGAATACCATTGTGGGATATTCTTACAGTAAATCCCTGTCCCTGCCGGGAGAGCGGATCGGCTATCTTGTGATCCCGTCGGAAGCGGCGGATGCGGAGAATATCAAGGCGGCGGCAAGCGTGGCGAACCGTATCCTGGGCTTTGTCAATGCGCCTTCGTTAATGCAGAGGACGGTGGCAAAATGTCTGGAAGAAAAGACAGACGTTGCTGCATATGATAGGAACAGGAAGCTTCTGTATGAGAATTTACTGAAGTACGGGTATGAATGTATCCGGCCGGAGGGAGCTTTCTATCTGTTTGTGAAAGCGCTCGAAGAGGATGATAAAGCATTTGTGGAAAGGGCGAAGCAGTTCCATCTTCTGTTAGTGCCGGGAAGCACCTTTGGGTGCGCGGGATATGTGCGCCTGGCTTACTGTGTGAGCCAGGATATGATAGAAAGATCGCTGCCTGCCTTTCAGAAGCTGGCAGAGTCTTATCAATAGACAGAAATGATACACAGCAATGACAGGCAGAAATGACAGTGAAGAATTGTAGTAATAGCTGTGCCATTAAAAAGGAAGCAGAGTGAAGAAGCGTATGAAAGAATGGGAAAAAAATATCCGTAAGGTAGAGCCGTATGTTCCGGGAGAGCAGCCGAATAAACCGGATATGGTGAAGTTAAATACGAATGAGAATCCTTACCCGCCTGCTCCGGAGGTGGAGAGGGCATGGAAACAGTTTTCTCCGGATTCGCTGAAGCTGTATCCCGATCCGACGGCGAATGTGCTTACCGGGGCTTTGGCCGATTACCATAAAGTTACAAAGGAGCAGGTGTTTGTCGGCGTCGGCTCGGACGATGTCCTGGCGACGGCATTTCTTACCTTTTTTAATTCCGGCAGGCCGATCCTGTTTCCGGATATTACGTATTCGTTTTATGATGTCTGGGCAAATCTGTTTCAGATCCCATACAGGCGTCCGGCATTAAAGGAAGATTTCCATATCCGGGCGGAGGATTATTTTACAGAGAACGGCGGGATTGTGATTGCAAACCCGAATGCGCCGACAGGCCTTATGGAAAGCCTTGATTTTCTTGAGCAGATTTTGGAAAAAAATCAGGATGTGATTGTGATTGTAGATGAGGCGTATGTGGATTTTGGCGGAGAGTCGGCGTTAAGCCTCCTGCCGAAGTATGAGAATCTTTTGGTGGTGCGTACCTTTTCCAAGTCCCGTTCCCTGGCAGGGCTGCGGATTGGCTATGCAGTTGGAAATGAAGCCCTGATTAAGGCAATGAATGATGTAAAATATTCTTATAATTCCTATACGATGAACCGGACGTCTTTGGCGCTTGGCGCGGCTGTCCTGGAAAATGAAGCCTATTTTCAGGAAACGGTGCAGAAGATTATTGCGACAAGGGAGAGGACGAAGAAAGCGCTATCGGAGCTTGGCTTTACATTTCCGGATTCTAAGGCGAATTTTATTTTTGCTTCCCATAAGCGCGTGAAGGCAAAAGATATTTTTGAAGAGCTCCGGAAGGAAAATATTTATGTACGTTATTTTGAAAAGCCGAAGATTGACAATTATCTGCGGATTACCATTGGCACCGACAGGGAAATGGATCGTTTTCTTGCAAAGCTGAAAGAAATTTTAGACAGGACAGGAATTTAGACAGAAGGAAAGGAACATATTTGTGCAGATTACAGATCAGGAATTTTACCGCATTGTGCGCTATGTCAAGGCTCACTATGGAATTAATCTGGAGCAGAAGAGGGTGCTTATCTGCGGACGTTTGGAAAATTATTTAGTCAGGAATGGATATAACAGTTATGATGAATATATGAATCTCGTGGAAAATAATGCCGGAAGTAATGAAGCCGTCAATCTGATTAATGTCCTTACCACGAACCATACGTATTTTATGAGGGAGTTTGTACATATGGAATTTCTGCGGGACGTGATTTTGCCGGAGCTGAAAAAAAAGGAGGCGGGATCGAAGGATCTGCGGATTTGGTCGGCAGCGTCCTCGACAGGAGAGGAGCCGTACACGATCGCGATGATTTTGGCAGATTTTTTTGGCTTGGAACATAACCAGTGGGATACGAAAGTCCTTGCTACGGATCTGTCCACAAGAGTTTTGCAGCACGCCATGCGGGGACGGTATTTAAAGGAGCAGATTGATCCGCTGCCGCCGAACTGGAAACGGCGGTTCTTTTCCCAGATAAGTGCAGAGGAGTTTGAGGTAAAGCCGGAGTTAAAGGAACAGGTGATTTTCCGGCAGTTTAATTTGATGAACCCGCTTCCGCTGAAGAGAAAGCTTCACGTTGTCTTTTTGCGGAATGTGATGATATATTTTGAAGATCAGACGAAAATGGAGCTGGTTGAGAGGATTTACGATTTTATGGAGCCGGGAGGGTATTTAATGATAGGGACGACGGAAAGCCTTGACAAGACAAGGTTCCGTTATGTCCGGCCGTCTATTTATAGGAAATTATAGAAGTAAAAGAGGTGTTGTGATTGCAGCAGATAGGAGTTTTGGTGGTGGATGATTCCCCATTTTTCCGCCGGATGCTGATTGACGGCCTTTCTGCAGATCCCGCAATTTCCGTGGTGGCAACCGCTTCCGATCCATTTGAGGCAAGGGACAACATTATTAAATATAACCCTTCGGTTATGACGCTGGATTTGGAGCTGCCGCGCATGAATGGCGTGGAATTTTTACAGAAGCTGATGCCGCAGTATCCGCTTCCGGTCATTGTCATCAGTTCTTTTAAAGACGCAAGGGAGGCGGTGCTGAGAGCGGGTGCGGTGGATTTTATCCAGAAGCCCCAGAATATGGATGGTATTAAGCTTGCAGAGTTTGTGCATAAAGAGCTGGTGGCGAAGGTGAAGTTAGCCTCTACCGTCAAAGTGGGAAATTATAAGCACAGGCGCATACTGTCGGCGCAGAAGACGGCGTTAGCGTCTGCGCATTCCAATAAGGTGATTGCCATCGGCGCTTCCACCGGAGGGACGGAAGCCATTTTCAATGTTATTAAGGGCTTTATGCCGGATGTGCCGGGAATTGTGATTGTCCAGCATATGCCGCCGGGGTTTACAAGGATGTACGCGGAAAGGCTCAATAACCAGTGCCATGTTGCAGTAAAGGAAGCGAAGACAGGCGACAGGGTCCTTCCGGGGCAGGTGCTTTTGGCGCCGGGGGATGCCCATATGAGGCTCGTTTCCATGAACGACGGCTATCAGGTGGAGTGCAAGCCCGGAGAGAAGGTCAGCGGCCACTGTCCGTCGGTAGACGTATTGTTTGAGTCTGTGGCAAAGGCGGCGGGCGCGAATGCGATTGGCGTGATCCTGACAGGCATGGGCGGCGACGGCGCGCACGGTCTTTTAAAGATGCGCCAGGCCGGGGCGGAAACGATAGGGGAAGCGGAATCCACCTGTGTCGTGTACGGAATGCCGAAGGTCGCCTATGACATTGGGGCAGTGAAGTATCAGGTGCCGCTTGACAATGTCTGCAGTAAGGTGTATCAGTTGTTAAAGAAATAGCCGGAAAGCCGGTTTTGTATATTTTAAACAGGAAAGAGAGGGTTTCATCATGAAGATTTTAATTGCAGAAGATGATTTTGCAAGCAGAAAGTTCATGCTCAAGTTTTTATCAAACTATGGAGAATGCGACGTTACGGTTGACGGCATGGAAGCTGTGGACGCATTTTTGATGGCATTGGAAGACGGAGAGGGATATGATCTTGTCACGCTGGATATTATGATGCCGGTGCTGGACGGTTATCAGGCGTTAAAGGCGATCCGGGATATTGAGAAAGAGCGCGGCATTCCGGAGGAGGATATGGTAAAGATCATCATGACGACGGCGCTCAATGAGGGGCGCAATGTGAAAAAGGCATTTGAGCTTGGCTGCACCGTTTATTCCGGCAAGCCAATCAATCAGGAAAAATTCGAAGGAGTTCTGCAGAAATTTGGCATGATGCCGAAACAATAAGGAGGAAATAAAAGGGATGGCAGAGGAGTTTAACACAGAAGGTATGCTTGATATGTTCCTCTTTGAAAGCGGCCAGCTTTTGGAAAAGTTGGAGAGCATTGTCCTGGACAATAAGGACGCGGACGGTTTTGATGAGGCAGCTATTAACGAGATTTTCCGTATCATGCATACAATCAAGGGATCTTCCGGCATTATGATGTACACGAATATCTCAACGATATCCCATAAACTGGAGGATATATTTTATTTTCTCCGGGAATCGCAGCCGGAACACGTACCCCATGAAGAGCTGACCGGCTATATTCTCGATGTTTCCGACTTTATTCAGGGAGAGCTGCAGAAGATTCAGGACGGAGAAGAGCCAGACGGGGATGAAAAAGATCTGGTAGGGCAGTTGGAGGCGTTCCTGAAAAAGATCAAAGGAAACGGCGGCACAGTCCAGAAGCATGAGGAGCCGGAAGAAAAGGAAAAAGCCTATATTCCTGCACAGCAGTATTATATTCCGCCGGTAGCCACGGAGAACAGCCGTTTTTACCGGATTAGGATTACTTATGAGCCGGGTACGGAAATGAGCAATATCCGTGCTTATACGGCGGTATATTCCTTAAAGGAGATTGCGGAGGATCTTTTGTATACGCCGGATGACATTATCACGAATGAAAACAGCGGCGATGTCATTTTGGCAGAAGGCTTCCTGATGTATGTGCAGGCGCAGGCGACGAAGGAGGATATCTTAAAGTTAATCGATACAAGTTCCTGCGTGAACAATATTGATATCCAGGAGTGCTCGGCGGAAGAGTTCCTGGTTGGGTTTGAGCCTTCCCAGGCGGAAGGGACAACGGAAGAAAAGGGAAAAGAGACAGGAAACAGCGAAGGCGGCATTATCATAGAGGCTGCGGAGGAAGGCAGTTCTGCCGCGGGGAAGCACAGCGAAGATCCAAAGCCGGGGGATTATGTCATTAAATCGAAAGAGCCTGGGAAGCCGAAAAAGATGGCAAAAGAGCAGAACCAGGCGGCAAAGCAGTCCTTTATCAGTGTGAATGTCGAAAAGATGGATCTTTTGATGGATTTGATTGGAGAGTTAGTCATTGCGGAAGCCGTTGTACTGCAGAACCCGGATTTAAAGGTGCCGGGGCTTGACTTAACCAACTTCCAGAAGGCGGCGGCGCAGCTTTCCAAGACGACGACGGAGCTTCAGGACGCAATTATGGCAATGCGTATGATGCCGCTTACCAATACCTTCCAGAAGATGAACCGTATTGTGTTCGATGCTTCAAGGAAGCTGGGAAAAGATATTGATCTGGAGGTAGTCGGCGAGAATACGGAAGTGGATAAAAATATTATTGAACATATTTCCGATCCGCTGATGCACCTGATCCGGAATTCGGTCGATCATGGGATTGAGACAAGGGAAGAACGCCAGCAGACGGATAAGCCGCAGCGCGGAAAGATTACGCTGGAGGCAAAGAATGAGGGCGGCAAGGTCTGGATTATTGTAAAGGATGACGGAAAGGGCTTAAATAAGCATAAAATCTATGAAAAGGCCTGTCAGAACGGAATTGCGGACCGCAGTATGGAAGCCTACACGGACAGGGAAATTTACAGCTTTATTACCCTGCCGGGCTTTTCCACGAAGGAAAAGGTAACGGAGTTATCCGGGCGGGGCGTCGGGATGGATGTCGTCGTGAAGAATATCCAGGCGATTGGAGGAAGCCTGGATATTGAGAGCGAGGAAGGAAAAGGCTCTACGATGACGTTAAAGATCCCGCTTACGCTTGCGATTATTGACGGCATTATCCTCGGTTCCGCAGGCTCTACGTTTGTCGTGGAAACGGGCGCAGTCAAGGAATTTGTGCGGGTGACGGAGGATATGATGGTATATGAGCCGAACGGGGATGAGTATATCATGATCCGCGGCACCTGTTTCCCTGTGGTGAGGTTAAACAGGCATTTCCATTTACAGGGCGGAGGTGAAAGCGTAGAAGACGGCATTATGGCAGTGCTGGAGCATGAGGAAAAGCAGGTCTGCGTTTTTGTGGATGAGCTTGTTGGGGAACAGGAAATTGTAGTAAAGCCAATCCCATCCTATATAAAGAAGGTGAAAGGGATTTCCGGCTGTACCCAGCTGGGAGACGGAAGCATTGCCCTGATTCTGGATACAGGCGGGTTAGTTTAGATGAGATAAAAAGGAGAGAGCTATATGGTAGATTTAGAGGAAAAGGTTCAGGACGAAGATACTCAGCGGGGAAAATATATGACATTTAAGTCAGGCAATGAGTATTATGGCATTGGCATTAACTATGTTAATGAGATTATCGGAATCCAGAAAATCACGTCTGTTCCGGAAACGGAGGATTATATCAAAGGGCTGATTAACCTGCGCGGGAAAATTGTCCCTGTCATTGACGTGCGCCTGCGTTTCCGTCAGGAACCGATTGAGTATACGGACAGAACCTGCATTATTGTCATTGATGTGAAAAATATTGTCGTGGGGCTGATTGTCCAGACGATTGCGGAGGTAGTATCCATTGATGATTCCGAGATTTCGCCGCCTCCTATGATTGGAGGGGCAAGCAACAATAAATATGTTTACGGCATTGGAAAGGCTGCCAATGGCGTAAAGCTTTTACTTGATCCGGATAAGCTGATCAATGACAAGGATGTTTCTGCGTTTGAGCAGATGACGGAACAATAAAAGAAAAGGCGTATGATATAGAAGGAGGTTTTGATTTTCATGAAAAAAAAGAAGAGAATCGGGTTTGTGGCAGAGATCAGGATTGCGATTACGGCACTTTTGGTCATTATGGCAGTGATTGGGCTGATCGGCGTATTGGCGGTTGATAATGTCGCAGACAGGAAGGATCAGGTAACAGAGGAATATACCGAAGGGTTTCAGGCGTTTTTAACAGGCGTATGCTATTTTGAGGAAAGCATGTCCAATGCCAGGGCTGCGCTGTCAGGAGAATCAGAGGAAGAAATCAATGATTATATTGCGCAGACGACGGCAAGCCTTGATTCCATGCAGCAGTATTTTGACACGGCAAAGGAGCAGATTCAGGACGAGGAGCTGGAAGGGATGCTGGATGGCGTCATTGCGGAGTCTGACAACTTCCGGGAAACGATCGAGACGGCCATTTCGGCATATGAATCAGGTGACGAGAACATTGGCTCGGCTTATGAGAAGGGCGAGGCAATCCAGGACAGCGTGAAGGTTTCCGTAGAGGAAATGAGGGAGCTGACACTGGAAAAGATTGATGAGAATGCGAAGGCTTCCGAGCGCTATAAGACGATTGCACAGGCGATTGTCAGCATTCTGGCATTGTTTTCCGTTATTTTCGGCCTTACTATGGAATTTTATATTATCCGCAACATCAAGATTCCATTGGATGTGCTTTCCAAAGCATTTTCCCAGCTTGCTGTCGGGGATGTGGATGTGGAGCTTACCAAGTATAAGCAGAATGAATTTGGCGATCTGATCGATAACTTTGAAAGCGTGGTAAATAATGTCCATGATCAGGCAAAGATCGCAAAGGAAGTAGCGGTCGGCAATTTAACAATGGATGTCCATGTGAACAGCGATAAGGATCTGCTTGGCAATGCGTTGAATATGCTGGTAACAGGAACGAATGGTATGATGTCCAATATTACGGAGGCTTCCATGCAGGTGACGACAGGCGCCGATCAGGTGGCAAGCGCAAGCCAGTCCTTAGCGCAGGGCTCTACCGAGCAGGCGAGCGCCATCGAGCAGGTAACGGCTTCGATTGCGGATATCGCGGAGCGTACCAGAATCAATGCGGAGCAGGCAAATGAGGCGAACAGCCTGGTACATAACACGAAAGACAGCGCAATGAACGGAAATGAGCAGATGAAGGAAATGATTACCGCAATGGG
>CANREH010000058.1 GCA_947629585.1 uncultured Lachnospiraceae bacterium
CTTTCTGATACTCTCCCTTCCGGCGGCAGGAATGCGCCAGCTCATACTCCTGCTTAATATCAAAAAATTCTTTCATCATGCCCCATCCTATACCGCATCCTCCTCAAAAGAAAAATCCGCAGCCTGTCTCCGCGTTATTTCCTGTCTGCATGATACAGATATACAAAGAAATACCCAAGCCCCAGACAGACGCCGCCCGCGATATTTCCAAGCGTTACCGGAAGCAGGTTATGTAAAAAAAATCCCTGCCAGGTAAGGGAATCCGCTGCGATTCCATATTCCCCGGAAACCAAGATCCCCGCCGGGATAAAATACATATTTGCCACACAATGTTCATAGCCGGACAGGACAAACAGCATAATCGGCAGGTACAGCCCTGTGATTTTCCCCGCCGCATCCTCTGCGGAAAACGAAATCCAGACGGCAAGGCAGACCAGGATATTACACAGTATCCCTTTCAAAAAGGCATCCTGCGCCGATAACAGCACTTTATTCTGCGCCGCCGCCACAGCCGTCTCCGCCAGCTTACCGTCAAACAAAGAAAAGGCATGGCCATAGGTAAGGAGCGCTGCGACAAGAATGCCTCCCAGAAAATTTCCAAGATATACGATTCCCCAGTTCTTAAGCATTCCCTTTGCCGTTGCTTTCTTGTCAAGGACCGAAATGATAATCAGGCTGTTTCCCGTAAATAATTCCGCTCCCGCCATAATCACCATAAGAAGCCCTACCGGAAAAACGGCAGCTCCTAAAAATTTTCCCACCGAGGCCCCTCCTGCGTCCACAGAAGCTACCTGGCTTCCAAATGCCCCAAATGCAATATACATCCCGGCAAATACTGCCAGTACCAGCATTTTGATACCGGGAAGCTTTGTCTTGGCAGCGCCAGCCTCCGAATATCTTTTTGCTATTTCCGACGGTCCATACATCGTTCCCACTTTCCTTCCAAATGACATTTCTGCGCAAAATAAGGAAAGAAAAGCGCTTATTCACAGCCTGTTCCTTTCCTTATTTTTATAAACGGACCCGAAGCCTGCGCCAAAGCCTGTTCCGGATTCCGGAGCTTACTAAAATTTCACAAATCTGTCTGCTTCCTCTGTAAGGACACCGGCAATCTGCCTGTTATTATCCATAGCATTGGCAATCTCTCCAATATCCTTTACCAGTTCATTTGTATTGGCCGCCACATTTGTAGTGCCGTCTGCACTTTCGTCCACAGCCGTATTGATGCCGTCGATCGATTCTGTAATGCTCCCCATTAACTGCTTCAAATTGATGGACATATCGTTAAAACGGGTGACAATCTCATTGACATGGACAGCGTCCTCATTGTACTGCTTGCCCGCCTTGACAAAACCGTCGTAATCCGGCAGGATCGTCTCATTGATGTAATCCACCATAGAATTCGCGTTGCTGATCAGCTCATTGACCGCCCCGATTACCATGTTGTTAATGGTCTGGATATTGTTGGCAGCCTCCCTGCTGGAATTGGCAAGCTGGCTGATCTCGTCCGCTACGACAGCAAAGCCCCGTCCGGCTTCCCCGGCCCTGGCTGCCTCAATGGAAGCGTTCAGGGATAACAGGTTCGTCTGGCTGGAAATGCTCAGAATTTCATTGGTCAGGTCATTGACACGGTCAACGCTCTTGCTGTGTTCAATCGCTTTCTTTAACTGACCGATAATATTATTTACAATATCGCTGGTGCTCTGCTTATTCTCAACGGCGCTCTTTTCCAGATCCTCCGCACGCTTCTGCATTCCATTGGCATAATCATAAAGCCCCTGGGAAGCGTCGGACAACTCAATAATATTGTCGTCCACAATGCCCACATTCCCTTTAATATTAGAAAGGGACGAGGAAATCTCCTCCATAGAAGCGGATAACTGCTCCATAACGGAAGAAATGCCGTAGGAATTATCATTTGCCGTAGAAACCTTGTCTGACACTAAGCTCACGATAGATCCAAGCTTTCCGGAGCTGGAATTGATCTGTCCCATAATTCCCTGCAGTGTCTGGATAAAGGTGTTGATCCCGTTTGCCAGCGTGCCGATTTCATCGGTACAGAAGCACTGCACACGCTTGGTCAAATCGCCCTGCCCTGCATCAATTGTGGCAATGACATCCCGAAGCTGCTTATTGATATTAATCAAACGCTTGCAGCACCATGTCCAGCATACCCATACAAGGAAAAGAAGCACAACTGCAGCCAGGACAAACAAAATGATAATGGTACGCGTTACTCCTCCGTACACCTCATTCTGATGCTCCACGGCAGTATTCATATTTTCCTTATTCATAGTAATCATTTCTTCCAGCTCTGCGGTCAGCGCCGTCCCGGCTTCCTTTAAATCCACATTAGCCAAAGAAGTGGCTTCTTCTGTATTCCCGTTTGTGCTGTCGTCCAAAATCTTATCATAAATAGTCAAATAACTTTCATAATTCGCCTTAAACTCCTCAAACTGCGTCATTTCCTCGTCGGAGTCAATCAGTTCCTCAAATTCATTACAGGTATCGGTAATCTTTGTCTTTAAAGAATCAGCTTCTTCCATCAGTGTTGACTGCAGGCTCTGATCGCCCGACGCCACAATATGTGCAAACGCCACACGCCTGAGCGTCTGGTAAGCCGCTGTGACATCGCCAATCTTTTCTGTCTTCATGGCATAATTGCCGGAAATCGCCTCGCTTGCATTCATAATCTGCGTCACGCTCCGAAGGCTGAAAATCCCCATTACAAACATCAGAATACCCAGGCAAGCCACAGGAAGCAGAATCTTATACCGAATACTTAAATTTTTCAAAAATACTTTCATCATTCTCCACCTTTCTGTTATGCGTTCTATGATTGTACATAAATAATTATTTTGCTATGTAACATGAAACACCTGCCCTTCCTTTACCATTCTCCCAATTCTGGAATAAAAACTTCCAAAATATCCTCTCTTCTATATAATATATAATTTTTGCTCTCTTGTCCACAGTTTTTTCAGATAAATTGACGAAATCGACAACCTTCAGCCCTTAACCTGCCTGCACGGAAACAGGGCGGCATACGCCGCCCCGTCTTTTTCCCGTGATGGATGTTATTCAGGATTCCTTTCATGAACTGTTATGAATTTTCACTAACGTAAATCTTCACCCTGCTCTGGATGATTTCCGCCGTTTCTTCGGCAGTTTTATCCCCGGCGGCGAAAGCTCCCATCTCCTCATCGACAATATCACAAATATACTCCATTTCCCCTCCAAAATCAGCGCAGGAGCCGATGCGGGAAACTATATTCCGGAGGATTTCCGCCTCTTCTTCACTGAGAGGCCCCATCTCCACCTCATAACCGTCCCAGTTCCCGTTGGAATTAAATGGCACTACCACCGTTCCATCCTCATCTGTGTATTTTTCCGTCGCCATGGCATATTCCAAGTTTTTCTCAAAGGCATCCTGCCTTGATGGAAAACAGGCCCCATTACTGTTGTACCAACTCTTCTGGTAATCATAGGTCAGGAACCTGCGGACAAACTTCCACGCCTCTTCCTTATCCTTACACTGCTCCGTAATTGCCGGAGCAGCGCCGTCAACAGACATGATAATACTGTTGTTCTTATCGCCGGACGGAAGGCTCATGACTGCCAGCCCTCCTTTTTTCTTATACATTCTATAATACTGCTGGATATCATTCATACTATACAGCTCCACCGGGTTCACAAACAGCTTCCCCTTCTTCAGCAGAACCGACACAGGCTCTTCCTTTTCATAATCAAACTCCTCTTCGCTTACAAAATTTTGGGAATACTTCAGTAACTGAATGAAACCGTCCGAATCAAACGACACTTCCCCGGTATCCCAGTTGACATAATCCCGGATGCCCTGCCTCATCATCGTAGAAACAAACCGTTCCCTGTCACAGAGCGGCATAAAAACCGCTCCTTTTTTCATGCCCTCATAAACTTTCAGCATTTCATCCACGCTCCAGCCTTCCCTGTCCCCTGTAACCTTTTTGGATGCAGCAAGAAACTGCATTGAGAACAGGAACGGCAGGGTATAAAGCTTCCCGTCCTTTTCCATCGCACCAAGAACGGAAGGGAGGAAATCCTCCTTCTTAATCTCAGGATCTTTGTCCATCAGCGGGTACAGATCCGTGAAGATTCCTTTCTTCGCAAGCATGTCATAGGAAATGCCGCTGTCGCAGTCTATCATGTCCGGAATATGCCCGGCGGTAAAGTCAAGATTCATCTTCTTTACCGGATCTTCATAAGCACTGTAATCTTTTACTTCAATATGGACGTCTTCGCTCGTCTTATTAAAGGAAAGGATCTCCCGTTTCAGGTCATAATTGATATAAGCCACAGCGATTGTCAGGACTTTCTTTTCCTTTACATCCGTCTGCTTTACTTTCTTCATGGTAACAAACTCTGTCTGGCGGCCTTCTGCCTCCTCATTATCATTGCCGCTGACAGCAAAGAATTTCCCCTCTCCCAGAAAAAAGCAGCTGGAAACATAGTCGCTGTCCACGCCGCTGCTCAGCCAGTTAAATTCTTCCTCCAGCCTGCCGTTGGAGAGATCATAGGAATAGACGCTGCTGTGGTTATCTAAGTAAATCCTGCTTCCTTCCCCCTGCATAATGGAAACGTTATAAAGATCATAATCCTCCTCCAGAGGAGAAAACGTCCCAGGCTTTCCCGTCTGCGTATCCAGCTCCTGAAAGCCCATCCTGTAATCTTCCTCTTCCCCGTCGCTTCCATAGATATAGACTTTTCCATCCTGCGCAGTGAAAAGACCCTCTATGTAGTCCGGCGCCTCATAGGTCTTTCCCTGCTTTCCTTTTTCATCAAAGGTGTAAATTTTTGTACTCCCGCTCCCGACGTAAAGAATCCCGTCAGAAAATGCCATATAGACCGGATAAATATCGCCTGCGTCTTTCCCTTCCTTCTTTAATATTAATTCCACGCCGTCCGTAACCGTTCCGTCATCCCCCACGGTATACAGGAAATACTTCTGTTTCCGCTTCGTGAGAAACCGCTTTTCCCCCTGATCATCCAAAAACAGGTTCAGGACATATTCCCTGTTTTTCAATGCCTTCATCTCTGTCTTTTTCACATCGCTCCCGTCCAGCGCGCAGCTTAAAAAATAATTCTTTGAATATCCCCCCTCTTTGTTTTCCTTATCCTCGATCCATTCCGAATAATTGATATAAAGGCGGCCGTCGTCAATGCAGCTGCTTCCAAGATACTCCTTTGTACCCAGATCCACCTCTTTAAAAGACGGCTGGTAGACATACTCCTTCTGCGTATTGTCAGAGGACGCCTTCTTCTCCTCTTTCCCCGAACAGGCGGTCAGGCCAAGCACAGCAATCACTATTACACTGAATAAAAACCGCTTCCGCCACCGCTGTAATCTCATGTTCCTCCTCCTTAAAATTACGAAGAAATCCTGAAAACAAAGACAATCATCAGGAATTTTCACTGACATAGATCTTTGCCCTGCTCTGGATGACTTCCGCCGTTTCTTTGGCGGATTTATCCCCGGCAGCAAAAGCTTCCAGCTCCTCATTGACAATATTGTAAATATCTTCCATTTCCTTGCCAAAGTCAGCGCAGGAGCCGACGCGGGAAACTATATCCCGGAGGATTTCCGCCTCTTCTTCGCTGAGAGGCCCTATCTTCGCCTCATAATCGCCCCAGCCCCAGCCTGACTCATACGGCTCTACCTCTGTGCCGTCCTCGTCTGTGTACTTCTTCGTCGCCATAGCATATTCCAGTTTTTTCTCAAAGGCATCCTGCCTTGATAGAAAAATCCCATTGCTGCCAGATGAGCTTTTCTGGAAATCATAGGTCAGGAACCTGCGGACAAACTTCCATGCCTCTTCCTTATCCTTGCACTGCTCCGTAATTGCCAGCGCAACGCCGTCAAGGGATATGACAATGCTGTTATTCTTATCGCTGGACGGAAAGCTCATCACTGCCAGCCCGCCTTTTTTCTTATACAGTTTATAATACATCTGGATATCATTCATATTATACAGCGACACCTGGCTCACAAACAGCTTATCCTTCTTCACCAGAACCGGCATGGACTCTTCCTTTTCGTAGTCATACTCCTCGTCGCTTACAAAATTTTTGGAATACTCCAGCAACTGGATGAAACCGTCCGAATCAAACGACACCTCCCCGGTATCCCAGTTGACATAATCCTGGATGCTCTGCGTCATCATCGTAGAAACAAAGCTTTCCCTGCTGCAGTATGGCATAAAAACCGTTCCCTTTTTCATGCCCTCATAATCTTTCAGCATTTCATCCACGGTCCAGCCTTCCCTGTCCCCCGCAACCTTTTTGGATGTGGCAAGGAACTGCGGTGAAAACTGGGACGGCAGGGTATACAGCTTTCCGTCCTTTTCCATCGCCTTAAGAACGGAAGGGAAAAAGTCCTCCTTCTTAATCTCAGAATCCTTCTCAATGAGAGGGTACAGATCCGTAAAGATTCCCTTCTTCGCAAGCGTGTCATAGGAAACGCCGTAGTTTATATTGATCATATCCGGAATATGCCCGGCGGTAAAGTCAAGGTTCATCTGTTTTCTTGGATCCTCATAAGCGTCATAGGCCTTTACTTCAATATGGACATCCTCGCTCGTCTTGTTAAAAGAAAGAATTTCCCGTTTCAGGTCATAATCCATATAAGCCATAGCGATCGTCAGGACCTTCTTTTCCTTTACATCCGACGACTTTACTTTATTCATGGTAACAAACTCTGTCTGGTATCCTTCTGCCTCCTCGTCATAATTGCTGTCGACAACAAAGAATTTTCCATCTCCCAGGAAAAAGCAGTTGGAAACATTGTCGCCGTCCACGTCGCTGTTCAGCCAGTTAAATTCTTCCTCCAGCTTACCGGTAGACAGGTCATAGGAATAAACGCTGTTGCGGTCATTTAAGTAAATCCGGCTTCCTTCTCCCTGCATAATGGAAACATTGTAAAGATCATAATCCCCCAGAGAAGAAAACGCCCCGAACTTTCCCGTCTGCGTATCCAGCTCCTGAAAGCCCATCCTGTACTCTTCCGCTTCCCCGCCGCTTCCATAAACATAGACTTTTCCATCCGGCGTGCTGAAAAGATTCTCTATGTAGCTTAGCGCCTCATAGGTCTTTCCCTGCTTTCCCTTTTCATCAAAGGTGTAAATTTTCATATCCCCGGTCCCGACATAAAGAACCCCTTCAGAAAATGTCATATAATTCGGATAAAAGCTGTCTTCCTCATTGCCTGCGCTTTTATCCTTCTTCTTTAATACCAGTTCCACACTGTCCGTAACCTTTCCGTCATCCCCCAGGGTATACAGTGTATATTTTTGTTTTTTCTGCGTGAGCAGCCGCTTTTCCCCCTCTCCGTCCAGAAACATATTTAAGATATATTCATTTTTCTTAAATTCCTTCAGCTCCGTCTTTTTCACATCGCTTCCGTCCAGCGCGCAGCTTAAAAAATAATTCTTTGAGAATCCCCCCTCTTTGTTTTTCTTATCCTCTATCCACTCCGAATAATTCACATAAAGGCGGCCGTCGTCAAGACAACTGCTTCCAATATACTCCTTCATGCCCAGATCCACCTCTTCAAAAGACGGCTGGTAGACATATTCCTTCTGCGTATTGTCAGAGGACACCTTCTCTTCCTTCTTCCCCGAACATGCGGTCAGGCTGAATACAGCAACAAGCAGCACCGCACGGAAAGATCTCTTCCACAATCGTTGTAATCTCATTTTCTCACCCTTCCTTAAGAATTAAAAGTTTCTAAAAACCTTCTTCATTATACACGTTTCTTTCGGAAAAGTCCTTACGATTTTCTTACAATTTTGTGAAATCATAACTGAACTGTTGCGTGAAATCAATCTAAAATTTCTTATAAATTTTCACTGACATAGATCTTCACCCTGTTCTGGATGATTTCCGCCGTTTCCTCCGCCGTTTTGTCCCCCGCATAAAATGCCGCCGCTTCTTCCGAAATAATATCCACGATTTTTGCAGATACGTCATTATTCCCCGGATAGACTTTATCAATCCTGTCCACAGCCAAACGCAGCTTATCCGCCTCTTCCTCCGTCAAAGCATCGATCTGTTCCTCAAAAACATCCTTCCTCACCATAAAAGCAAGCCCGGAAACGGAGAAATTTTTTTGTCCTTCATAAGTATAGAAACTCCGCAGAAATTCCCATGCCCCTTCCTTGTCTTCACACTGCTCCGTAATTGCGGCCGGCTGTAGCATGGAACCCATAAAAAGCCCGTTGTTCTTATCCTCCGAGGGATAGGAAACAATCGTGTATCCATCCTCATGCTTAAATAATTCCGTATAGACGGGAAGAGTGCTTACGGACGTCAGCATTAAATCAACCATCTGCAGCGAGCCGCTTTCCGCTGCCGCTTCTTCGTCAATCCGATCGCTCCCCTTTGCATCCGCAATCTGCGGAAGCGTTTTCGTAAATTCCAGCATGGTAAGAAATTTTTCGGAATCAAACCGTACTTCCCCCGTATCCCACGATACAAAATCCGCTGTCATGCTGGCGAAAAAGTTCTGCCAAAAATCTTCCCTATACCGAAATCCTGCGGAAAAAACCCGATCCTCAGAGCGGTTTTTATAAGCTTCCATCATTTCCTCGAAAGACCAGCCCTCCCTGTCGCCCACAAACTTTTTCCCTCCGGCAAAAGCGCGGATATAAAAGGAATACGGGAGATAATACAGCTTTCCGTCTTGTTCCGAGGCTTTTATGACAGAATCCAGAAAAGCCTCTTTCTTTACTTCGCCATCTTTTTCCATCAGCGGATATAAATCCGTGAACAGCCCTTTTGCCTCATATAAATCCACAGGAAGCCCGTTAAGGTATAAAAGATCCGGAACAGCTCCCGACGCAAGCTCCAAATTCAGCCTTGTTCCGGCATCCTCATAAACAGAATAATCTTCCAGTTCAATCCGGTAATCCGGATTGGTTTTATTAAACCTTAATACCATATCCTCTAAATCCGTGCTGGATTCTGCGCACAGGAGACGCAAAACCTTTCTTTCCTTTCCTTCGGAAGCGTCCGCCTTCTCCAGAAAGACAGCCTCCGCCGTTGTTTCCTTTTCTCCATAGGAAAGCAGAAAAGCCGCGATTGTCCCATCCTCCATGACCGCAAGCCTCTTAATATCCTGCCCTGAGATCCCATTGCTTACCCAGTTTAACAGCGGCTTTATTTCCTTTTTGGAAAGATCGGCAAGGTATATGCCGCTGGTATCCCACAGATAAATTTCATTTCCATTTCCGGAAAATAACGCAGCATTAAAAAGATTCCTGCCTTTGAGCACTATCGTTTCCCCTGCTGTTTTCCGTTCCCTGTCCAGCTTTTTTAACATATTTTTCTGATCCTGTCCGGCGCAGTAAGCATAAAGTTCTCCTGCTTCCGTCTCCGCCAGGGTCCAATCCTCCATACGGTCTCCCAGAGGATAGACGCCGTCTTTCTTTCCTTCCTTATCGAAAGACGTCACCGTCCCATCCTTTACCGCATAAAGAGAGCCGTCCTTTGCAAGGACCGCGCCGCCCCCGTTCAAAAAATAATCGTCTCCTTCCCTGATTTCCAGCTTAAATCCTTTGGAAACACTCCCGTCTGTCCCAAGCTCCTTCAGGAAATATTCTGCGTTTCCATCCTTCCCGTTCGATATGCAGGTCAGGACTGGAAGCCTGTCTGCTTCCCCAGCGCTTATTATCGAAATATGTTCCCTTTTTTTAAGCTTTAATTTTTTTATATTCACTTTCCCATTTTTTGTAAAATCCACGAGATAATTTTTTACCGCATCCCCTTCTTCATAAGAAGCAGTCATGTAAATACGCCCGTTCTGTTCACACATTCCGGAAATTTGGCTGAAATTCTGATGCAATTCCCGAAAAGAAGCCTGATAGACCACATCTTCTGTCTGTTTTTCCGCCCTGTATTCCGTCTTTTCCGCTGTATCCGCCGTTTTTCTACCATTCCCGCAAGCGGTAAAAAAAGTAAAGAGAACCGCCAAAACGATAACAACATATCTTCTTTTTTTCAAAAAACGTTTCCCCACAGCTTCTCCCTGCTCCTTCCTTAAGAATTTTCATTCACATACAGATTCACCCTGTTCTCTATCATCTTCGCCGCTTCTTTCGCCGTCCTGTCCCCTGCGTAAAATGCGCCGAGCTCTTCCTCCGCAATCGCATAGATATCCTCATAGGCATCCTGGTAATCCGAACAGCTCACGGCGCGGGAAACGACAGAACGGATCATTTCCGCATCTTTTTCGCTCAGAGGATCCATCCCGAAAACATTCGACGATTTCATAGCATTTTTCAACTGTTCCTCGAAATAATCCTGCCTTGCAGAAAGCCAGAGATTTCCGTCCTGATCGGCTTCCTTCTGGTAATCATACGTAAGGAACGTGCGGACAAATTCCCATGCAGCTTCTTTATTCTTACAGTTTTCCGTAATCGCCAAAAGCCCCGTCGCAAACGATGCCGAAAGATCCGAATTGCCGTCCCGGGAAGGATAACTGAGAACAGAAATCCCGCCCTGATCCTGATACATATCAAGAAACATCTGAATATCAAGCACAGTGGTAAACAGGAGCTGCTGCATAAATAAAGTCCCTTCTTTTATCATCTTATTTTTTTCCGCGGAAACTAACGTCTTCTGTCCGGATTTCGGAAGCTGTCTGGAAAACTGTAACAGCTTCAGGAAACTGCCTTTGGCAAAGCTGACTTCCCCTGCGGACAAATCCACATAATCCCTGAACTGCTCATGCAGTACATTTTTCATAAATTCATTTCTGCTGCCGCCCCTGTCAAGAAAACAGGAGCCGTCCGGCAGCTTCCCGTAAGCGTCCATCATCTCCTCCACCGTCCAGCCTTCCCTGTCGCCGACAATATCCTTTCCGGAAACAAGGCCCTGGATACAAAAATCACTGCCGATGCTGTAAAGCTTCCCGTCTATTTCCAGCGCTTTCAAAACAGACGGCAGAAAATCCTCTTTCCCGATTTCCTTATCCTGTTCCAGCAGCGTATACAAATCTGTAAACATCCCCTTTTTTGCGAGGTTCTGGAATGGCACGCTGCCCAGGCTGGCATCTATGATATCCGGCACGTTTCCGGTCGTAAAATCCAGCCTCATTCTCTCCTCCCCATTTTCATAACTGCCGTAATCCCTGACTTCTATGCAGACATCTTCATGCTCCCTGTTAAAAGCAAGAATCCTCTTCTGCAGCGACGGTTTTAATGTGTCACAGGAAAACGTTAAAACTTCCTTTTTTTTGGCATCCTCCGCCTTCACCCTGTTAAGGGAAACCAATTCCACCGTCTCATCAGAAGGCCTCAAAACAGCAAGAAAATTTCCGTTTTCCAATGGGAAAAAACCGCTGATACGAGAATTGTCCACGCCCATATTGGTCCAGTTGGCAATCTCCGTCAATGTCCCCGCGGCAAGATCATAGGAAACAAGAGTACTGAAATCATTGATATAAACCTGATTTTCTCCTGCCGGATAAAACCAGACATAGGATGGGGCATACTCCTTCATTTTCTGTAACTGCCCAAGCTTTTCCGTTTCCGGATCAAACGCCCGGAAACCGTTTCCTTTCATCTCATAGAGGACAATCTTTCCGCCCATCTCAAAAATCCCGTCGATCCGATGGCCGTTATCATAATTCTTTTTAAGCTTCCCATCGCTGCCATAGACAGAAAGCATGGATTTCTGCGCCAGATAAATCGTATCCTTAAAAATGACGGCAGCATTATTCTCGATCGTGACTTTCGAATACTTCTCCAGGGCAATCGTTTCCGTTATGTTCCCTTCCTCATCCAAAGTGTAAATACTGCCGTTTTTCCCGTCTTCCGTAAGCAGCCTGAGTTCTCCCTCATCATCCAGAAAAAGCTCCACGCCCGTCTCATTATCAGCCAGTTTAAGCTCGGTCTTTACTATATCGCTGCCATCCTGCTCACAGCTTATGATTTCTTTTTTTCTTTCAAAGCCCCCGCCTTCGCTTTCCCCGACAAAATCCACATAAAAATAAAGACGCCCTGATTTCATTGCCACACAGCCCTTTGTGATACCATTTTTTTCAACTTCCAGATCCACATTCTGAAAAGACGGCTCATAGCTATCATTACCGTCCTTATCATCGGTTCCCTGCTTCTGCTTTTGCCCGGCATGGGAGCAGGCTGTCAGAAAAACCAGAAATGCCGCCATGCAAAGAAATAAAAAGCATTGTTTACATTGTTTCATCTTACAAAACCCCTTTCGTTTTTCTTTTATTATAGAGAAAAAGGAAACGGGAATTGTGTCAAAATTCTTACAAATTTCTTAACTTTTTCCTGGGGTATGAAAATAGACGGAAATGCCGTTGAATCAACCTCAGATAAACAGTTAAACAAAAAAACAGCGAACCGCTTTCGTAAAAACTCAGTTCACTGCTTTACTGTTTCTGTTATTTCGTTACCTTAATTATATCAATGCCGGCTCTTTTTTCTGAATGACAGCTTCTACTTCCCTGACACTTCTTTCAACAATTTCTGCTATCTGTTCAGACGTATAACCTTTCCTGTGCATATTCAAAATTACACCTGCTATGGCATTGTCTGCTGCTTTTTCCTTAATTCCTTGCGATAAATTACACATGGCACTCACATCCTCTCTCATTTTATCATCTATTGAAATACGGTACTCTTTTTCCATAATTCCTAATTTCTCATCAACTGACAATTCCATTGACAAAAGCGTACTCAGCAGACGATGCAATTCATATTTATCATCATGTTCTGGAAGTTCATTGGCTATACCGATCAGGACAATATTCAGCAGGTCAAGCCCGCCTTCCCACGGATAAGCATCCACTAAATCCTCTTTTGCCAGATGCACATAAGCCATACTGTTCTTATCCATATTCATACATACCCATATCGAAAAAACACGCTTAATATCATCATAATTTGTATTAACAAAATCACGTTCTTTCTGCGAGGAAATAAGGCGGCTCACATAGAATACTGCCCTGTTCAGAATATGGTAACTTTTCGGTTCGTCCTTCTGTGCCTCCAAATTCACAATCACCTGAGAAAGACCGTCTTTCATCCGCACATAAAAAATAATATCAAACCGCACAAGCCCTTCGCTGATTTCCGCATTTTCCGTGTTCATACCGACAATTCTCTGACCATTGACTGTTTTTTCCGCATTGGTCAGTCCCGGCTCTATCGGCACCATACTGATAAGCGGCTCGCCCTCTATATAAGACACTACATCTTTTGGATTCATGCTGCGAAACTCATCAACCGTTTTTACTAAGATATGCGCCAGAATAATCTTATTTCCCAACAGGCGTTTTGCCCTGTCATCATATTGGGCATCCTGATCTGCAGCGTTGACTGCATTCTTTATTTCCGTATCCATCAGCCATAAACCTCCTCTTCTTGTGATAGGAAACGCAAAAGCCATTCCCTAAAAAGGTATATGACCGTGGAAATATTATAACCCGAAACGAATGTTAAATCAACGGAAAGTTTTTCACAGGCTGTACGTGCATAACAGTTCAGCCATGCGGCAAAAATAGGAAAATTGAACCGTCAAGTTTACTTGTAAGGGACAATTTTCCTTATTTTTGACATATGGCGTTCTGCCAGAAGCGAGATTTTAGCCGCTTTAGCGGCGAAATAGGCTGCAAAGCAGCCAAATCGAGCTGATGGCTGGTGGTCTGTCCTGCCTAATTCAAAAATGCTGTTTTCTATTATATCTCCGGTTTTAAGACTGCACTCACCCGATCCACCGCGATTTTACTTCCGTATTGTTTTGTTAAACGATCAAACGATAATTCCATACATCTTTCCTTCCTTTCCTGCTTCTATGATAAAATAAATTTCTTTTATAAAAAATACCGCAAACAGCATAGCCGCAATTATCCAGATTCCGACTGCCGATACCTGATACAGCCACGGCATTGTTTTTGCCAACCCACCCCAAAACACACAGGAGCCAAAAACCCCTGCTGTACTGACTGCCATATTTTCCTTTTTCCTCAAGCGGATCATGCGCAGCATCAGGATCATACAGATCAAATAAGGAACCATACAATATAAAATCATCTGTCCCAGTTCTTTTCCGGCGTCCTGACAGCAAACTTCAATGCCGAGAATCCCTGTGATACCAAGCAGATTTGCAGCGCCTGCCAAAATCAATCTGGCAAGTATCATCTGTGCGCCGGAAGTCCTCGTTACTGCCTCGATTTCACTCATTTTGTAATACTGCCCCTTAAAAATCACCGGCATCGACGCCAGGACAAATAGCGGCATAAACATTGGCATCGTTTCCGGTTCACAGGCAAATATGCCAATCACAAGACAGACCGCAAAAAAATAACTGCCTGTAAGCACAAAATCGGTATTCCGTCAAACCGAAACACGGCTGACAGATAGCCCCAAAAATGCAGGCGCGGTTCTTCTTCCTGCACAGTCTGATCGCGCACAATCTGAATACATTTTTTTATGGCTTGCCCGAAAGCCTTGAAGTCATATTTTGATACTGTTTTTTTGTCATATTCATTCACCTTATCTTCTTGGATATGCTTACACAGTGCCAATAGCTAATTCCACACACACTTACACCAACTTTCTTTTTTCCCATTTTCATCAAGTTCTCATCCGTCTTGACCAGCCTTTTACTGCAAACGGCATACACAAAACACCAATCAGGATCGGAACAATGAGCAGCAGATATGGCGACCACACATATTTTTCAAAAATACAGAACGTATTTGTACGGAAAATATCAGCGCCGCTTCCCACCAATGGGATGAAATCCAATGCCTTCTGTACATTATACGGCAGATACTCGGCAATCATCATCGGCCCGTATACGACTGCCAGACTACATAATAAAGCCAGTACATTGCCTCTTGTTTTCGCTGACAGGAACATGACAACCCCTGCAAATCCGATTGCCCCTAAAAAAGCAAATGCGTATTCGTAAATTTCCGCCTGCAGCATATTCATAGGCGCAATAGCGATCAGCTTTATGGTCTGAATCGGCATATCCCATCCGGCAGTTCCCAGAAAGAAAATTTGTGATACGACGCCCCCTGTCATAATGATTGCAAAAAATTCTGTGGCAAAGGATAAACCCGTACCTATTTTTGCAAGGGCAATCTGTTTCCATCCATTTTTTGTTGTTAAGACCAGCGACCTCGTATTGTCATGCCACTCTCCGGCGAATAGGGAGGACAATGTAATTGCAAGGAACAACGCCATTACCGTGCCGTCAAAGTGATTCCCAAAAGCGCTTGTAACATCATCAGAGCTCCCAAAACTGAACCACTGAAACGAAAGTACGCTTCCAAAGATTACAACATAAACAAAACACAGCAAAACACTGATCCTGGTACTCATTTTACGCCATAATTTTTTATGCTCCAATAAAAATAATTCCATCATGATTCTGCTCCTTCCTTTGCCGGAAAATAGTATAGATACAAATCTTCTAACGCAGCTTCACACGGAACAGCCCTCTCACTCGGCTTATCGCCTGAAATAATACGAAGTACCACCTGCCCGTTTTCATGCCTTAAATTTGCAACGGTTGATTTTGCCTGCCATTTCTTTGCTTCTGCTGAAGATACCTCCAGTTCCCATACTTTCCCGTCCGCTTTCCGAATCAGCTCCGGCACAGTGCCCTGCAACACAAATTTTCCCTGTTTCATAAGCAGGACTTCATCCGCGATTGCTTCAATATCAGAGACAATATGGGTTGACAAAATAACAATGTTATCTCCGGCATAATCGGAAAGCAGATTGCGGAACCGCACCCGTTCTTTCGGGTCAAGCCCCGCTGTCGGCTCATCCAATATCAAAACCTTCGGATGATTTAATAAGGCCTGTGCAATTCCAACTCTCTGTTTCATACCGCCGGAAAAAGTCTTTACTTTCTTATCAGCCACATAGCTTAATCCTACTTCCTCCAATAATTCTCCCGCCCGTTTCCTGGCGATTTTCTTTGGCAGCCCTTTCAGGGCAGAGATATACATTAAAAATTCCATTGCCGTATAATTAGGGTAATACCCAAAATCCTGCGGAAGATAACCCAATACATTTCTGTAATCCTCTCCCATAGAGATCACATCCTGCCCATCCAGAAGCACCTCTCCGGAAGTCGCTTCCAAAACAGCGCACATCATCCGCATCAGCGTTGTTTTTCCTGCGCCATTCGCTCCCAAAAGTCCATATACGCCCGGCTTCAGAGTTGCACTGACACAATCGACAGCTATTTTGCTGCCATATTGCTTTGTCAATCTGTCAAGAGATAATTCCATATATTTTTCCTTCCTTTCCACTGTTATAAGAACATAAGCATGATCTGCTCCACTAACGCATCATCATTCACACGCTGTCAACTCCTTCCTTGAAATTCTCGGATAAAATCCGTTATATATAATAACGAATCAATTTCCTCAAATGATCAAAACTCTCCTGACTCATAAGCTCTATGCAGCATTGTTAAATGATGAGTTTAATTTTGCACACAAAAAAAGCAGGGACTCTCTAAAATCTCTGCTCATTTTACTGTCACATTTAATACCTCATTCTTTCTGTGCTGCGTTAAATTGTTACTGGAAATAAAAAAGGCAGCGGAATTAGATATTCTTATGAAATTCCAATATTTTCATTAAATCCATTTATTTACACCTCAGCTTGCACTATACGGCCAAAGTTAAGCTCATCTTGCAACAATCCATATACATATGCCGGACTTTCACGGTATAGTTCGGTCTCTGTATCCAACAATTTCTCATAAACCTCTGATTCATATATGATAAGCATGGCAGAATCAAATTCTATTCCCTGAGATTCCGTAAGCATTTCTACAATGTCCTGCACCATATATTCAATCATCTGTTGCTTTTTATCCATAGACTAATCACTCACCTTTCTCAATAAACTAATCGCTTTCTGCGTATGAAAGGAATACTGATTGGTAGTTTTCTTATAAACCATGCCGCTAAGCATATTATCAAAAGTAATAACACCATTCTCATATTGCCTAAATAAAAGAGCCATGTCATCATCAGCAATCGGACCTATAACAATGTCATACTTATTATCAAAATTACATTCCGGATCAGAAAAAATAGTGAACTTCTTACTTCTGTTGTTTCTTACAAACCTTACCCATTCTTCCGAAGTTTCTGTCCCAAAATCCTTGATATTCAGTCCTTCCGTCTGCATAAAGGAGTCGTCAATCTCATATATATTTAAAACCGGCGAACCTCCATAAATACGTGCAACACGACTAGCCATCTTCTCAGCCTGTTCTTTCATAACAGTAAGATAAAAGCCCTGCCCAAAATCTTTATACGGTCTGCACATAGCGAGGTTAATCTCTTTTATATCTGTATTACTTCCGTGATATAACAGCATCAATAATCACCTCCATTATTTCTGCAAATCATAATCAAATCCTCGACAGCATCATCAAGGCTCAGCGTATGCTCTATATCGTAGTGTTCCTTTATAAACTCAATCCCTTTATAATCATAAAGATAGATAAATGCCTCCCTTGAAGCTATGTGAAATTTATTGGCAAACTCATTAACGCAGACTACCGTATAATTGATTTTCTTTTTTAAATCACTCATATTATCCCCTCTCTCTCAAATTTGTTTAAATATACAAAAATGGTCTGCTTGTCACCCAACATTCCCGAATCAGGCTGTCTTGTGCATACGGATCAATCACACATAATTTATCATCTTGAATATCAATTCCTAAACGAAGCGATACCGGATATTCTGCTAACAATTCTTCTTTCAGGTAGCCTTCTCTGAATTTAAGTGTAAAATTCCCCTTTAATCTTCTCCTTTTCAACTACCGATTTTTTTCACTCATATTCTACCACAATCACACCCATTTTCCAACTGCATTTTCATTAACTTTCTCCATTCTTCCGACATCTATGGCGAAAGTTATCATAGAGCGCAGCTTTTCCAGTGTTTCATCTGCGATGCGCCTGACTTCTTCCCCGGTATGGGTATAGTAAAAGGATGGTGAAAACAGTCCGAAACAGTTGTACAAAAAAAGACGCATGGTTTGTTCCATGCATCTTCACGCTGTTATTTTGATATTAAATTATGTTGTTGATTATGCTAACTTTAGCGGTATCAATCATCCATTTCTTTTATTTTTGTGACATAATCCTCTGCAAGAGCAACAGCGCCCCTGATTCCGGTATAGGTTTTCTGTAAAATCGCCCTTTTATAAACCGGATAGGAAATTTCCAGATTTCCTATGCCTTTTTTCTTTGCCGCTTCCATCTCTAAGGAACTTCCAAGAATCAGCTCTGCCTGCGAGTGAAGCAGCAAATTCCGGATTTCCCGCCTGTCTTTAGAAAATCTGATCTCCTCCGCAAGGCTTTTTAACTCCTCTGCTTTCTTATCTTCCGTCAAATCCTCCTGCCGGTAAAAATCCGTGATAATGACCGTTTCAATCTCCGCCAGGAAATAATGTTTTAAAAATTTAGCAAGCTTTACCACATTGCTTTCATCCCCGACAAGCGCCAGCGTCCTGTTGTAATGCAGTTCATAAAATTCTTCCTCCAAGCGGTCAAAATAATAATAAAACTCTTCCGCTTCTTTTTCCAGAAAAGGGCGGGCAGCCTCTTCCGGAATATGCAGAGTTTCCAAAACCCTGTTAACAAAACCGGAAACTTCCTCAAGCCCTGTCGGAATATCCGTAACCAGATAAGGCACGCCGCAGCTTGTATTTAATGCTTCCGCCGCTTTTAACCCCCATCTGGAAAATACAAGGCTTAAGGCGGCGTTTCCGGCCTGCTCACATTCCTTTACGCCGCCGGAACTGCCAAAGAAAGTATTGGCTTTTAACCCGATTCCTTCCAAAATCCGTTTTATTTCCGCCAAATCTCCCCGGAAATAAATATCCTGCTGCGGAAGGATTCCAAAAATATTGACAAGCCTTTCCTCTTTTTTCGTCTCAATTTTCTTTACCAGAGGAATCTTTTCCATAATATCCGCCATCACCGCTTCATATCCGGCATGGACATCCCCATGAAACCCGGCTAAAAGGCTGTCAATCACGGGTTCTCCCTGTTCCTGCGCCTCCTTTGCCATAGCGCTGACATCGTCGCCGACCATAGAGGATTCGCAGCTGTTTAAGACAATATACAAGTCTCCTTCCACGACTTTTAATGTATTTTTAATCTGTTCCCTTAAACGGGAAGCCCCTCCAAAAATAACGTGGCGCTCCTGTACTGCAGTTCCGGGAACAGAGTAACCGCAAATCCCGCCGTGATAGGCGCCGCCCGCTTTTTTTGACAGATAATTCTGAACGGCGCATCCGGCATTGGAATGGACAATCGGAACAACTCCACGGATTTCCTCTATGGTCTGCACAGCCCCGTGGAGCGCACAGCCGTTTCTCGGCTTTTCTATCACTGACGCCATTTTATTTCACCTCCTGCTTCACATACCAGTTGCCGCTCTTGGCAAGCCAGCTCTTTTTATAGATGCCGTTCTTTCCTGCCGGATAGATTCCTGCCCGTTCTATCAGCGTTACCAGCTGGCGGACGCCCTCATATCCCAGAACCGTCCTGTTGGCAAGCGATACAGGAACTGTACCAAATTCAGAGGCAAACGCCGCCGCTTCCTCCCCGATATCATAATCCGGTTTCTTTTTGGAAATGACATTCGCTTTTTCAAACGGCTGCCCGTTGGCGATGATAACCGGCGCGGCGGATTTCAAAGAAGATAATTTTTTTAATACCTTCCTGTTTTCTAAATCCACATAAGGAATGGAAATTCCCTCCACAGTCCCGCCAAGGTTTTCTATCAGTTCCACAAAACCGGACGCATAAGAAAGCTCCGTATCCAAAAAAACCGTCTTCCCTGCTAACGGGGCGCGCTTCGCCGCAAAATCCGCTTTCGTTTCTTCTTCCTTAATATAATCTTCCGCTTTTTCCTCAATCCCAAGCTCTCTGGCTATTTTTAAAATAAACTTTTTCGTTTTTCTCAATCCAACCGGGACTTCCGTCCGGATATAAGGAACATGGAACACCTCTTCCAGCTCTTCTGCAAAATACCCGCCCTCGTCAGGATTTAATGCAATCGTCGCAGACGCCGCGCCCGCTTTTTTTATCGTGTTAACGTCAGAATACTGCGGCAAAACCTGATAAGAAATTCCAAGGTCTTTTAAAATCGCAAGGACGGAGCGCAGATCCTCTTTTTTCTCGGAAAAAGATAAAAGATTTACCACAGGCTCTTTTTTCTCCAGATTTCCGATCTGTCTGTCAACCAAATACCGGAGCAGGCTGTGGGAAATAATATCATATCCCGTCACTGCCGCTTTGCTTTTAAATCCGTCTGTATAAATCCAGATAATTTTTATTTCCAGATCTTCTTCCATCTCCAGAATCAGGGAATTGACATCATCATTATTAATTGCCACTACCGGGGTTCCCACAATAAAAATAACTCTTGCGCCCGTTTCATCATAAGCCCGCAAAACAGCCTTCCTTAATTTTTCATCTCCGCCAAGAATCGTGTCTCTCTCATTTAAATTGGTGGAATACCAAAAAAACGGTTTCTCCCGCTCAAAAAAAAGCCCGGATGCGCTGCAGCCAATGGCGCCGTGGACAATGACAGCCGCCCCTTCGATTTTGCTTAATGTCCGGAGAGCCAGAATGATTTCATCATTGCTTACCTGTGTCATGGTCCGGATTCTCTGTTTCATCTCCGTCCGTTCCGTTTCCCCTTTCAAAGTTTCCAGCGTCCCGTTAAAATGGCTCAGCGCGCCTACCCGTTTTTCTCTGGTCAGTACTTTTCTTTCCTCTATAAAACTCATATTAAATCGCCTCTCCTGCGCCAATGACACCTGTTTCCAGATTATAAATCTTGTCGCCCCATTCTCTTGCCCAGTCACGCAGATCTGCCACTCCCAGCGGATTCGGAACAACTAAATCTTCGCTTTCTGCAATATATTTGGCCAGCTTGCGGTAAATATCCGCGTGTTCTGAATCCGGGTTTGCCTCAATCACGGTTTTTCCATATAATTCACTCTGCGATACCACCAAAGACCGCGGCACATAGCCGACGGCTTTTGTCCCCGTCTTAGAGGCAAAATCATCAATAATCGCTTTAGAATATCCCGCGGATAATCCGTTCCCGATAATTCCTCCCAGCTTTGCCCCATTGCTTGGCGCATACTTATTAATTGCCTTAAATAAATTATTTGCGGCATAAATTGCCATAAAATCAGAAGAACTCACAACATAAGCCCTGTCGGTAATGCCGTCGCGGATAGGAACGGCAAAGCCGCCGCAGACAACATCGCCCAAAACATCATAAAGCACATAATCCGGCTTAAATTCTTCAAATAAATTTAACTCCTGCAGCAGGCTGACAGCCGCATTGATTCCGCGTCCGGCGCAGCCGACCCCCGGGACAGGGCCGCCCGATTCAATACATAACACGCCTTTGAAGCCCTCAACCGAAATATCCTCTAAATGAATTTTATTGCCCTCCCTCAAACTGTCCAATACTGTCGGCAAATAAGTATTTCCGCGCAGGGTATTGGTAGAATCGCTCTTAGGATCACAGCCGATTTGAATCACTCTGTAACCCGCTTCCGCAAGGGCCGCGCTGATATTGGACGTGGTCGTTGATTTTCCGATGCCTCCCTTCCCGTAAATTGCGATATGTTTTCCTACTTTAGCCATCTTTTTTCCCCCTTATGCCAGTTCCGAAACCCTGATTATCTCTTGTTTGTTTTCCCTGCCAAAATCCAGCAGTTTGACGGTTTCCGCCTCTATTTTGTAAATTTCATTAATTTTTGGATCATAGACAAGCTGCGGCCTTCTCTGCTGAATCAGCTTTGCGCCGTCATCCGCTTCTTTTCCTGTCAATCTGACCGCTTTTCCATAAACAGTGATATTTTTCGGGACAGCCTGCCCTTCATGCTGAAACAATGCCGCTACCTGCGGATTCTTTTCGATTTCTTTGGTCTTTTCCGTCCCCGCCGTTGTCAGGAAGAAAATATCCAGATCCCTCACCTGATAACCGCCGATATGCCTTACCTGCGGGCTTCCGTCAAGCCCTGCCGTCGCTAAGACAAGGCTTTTATTTTCTACCAGATAATCATGAATCTCATTTAATAAACTCATTCATCCCACTCCTTCTTCACCGAATAAACTGAACTGTATCTGCATTATGCCGCTCATACGGAAGAATATCCCCGTCTAAATCATATAAATAATCAAAAATAGAATTTTCCGCATTGGCAGAATTATAATAATTCAAATGCGTCAGGCCGTTCTTTTTCAAAATATGAAACGTCTTAACATATAAATCCATATACCAGTCCGGCTTCGGCGCGCGGTGCCCTTCTAATTCTGAGCCCGGATTTGGGAGCCAATGAAGAGGGATGGCGACAACGCCAAGGCTTGCAAGATACTCAATTCCTTCTAACAGCGTCGATTTCGGCTCAATCCCGGCTACAAAAAAGGAGCGGACATTTCCTTTTCCAAAGACCTCGACTTCATGCTTTAACGCATTGATCCAGTTCTGACGCCCACCGCAGATTTGTTCTTTCCCCGGGCAGATGGTTTTATAGTAGACGACATTAATAATTTCACCATGAAAAAGAGCAGAGTGAAGACAGTTTCTCATTGGGCATACAAAAAT
>CANREH010000059.1 GCA_947629585.1 uncultured Lachnospiraceae bacterium
CATAATACACCTCCGAACCAATTATATCGCACTTTACGTCACATGTAAAGAGAAAATATTTATGACGCTTACTATAGTAATCCCTTCAAATTTCCTTTCATCCAATATGTGCGCTTTTTTAAGAAACTCAAACTCCCCCGTTATTATATTCACCTTAGCAAGCTTTAGGTAATTATCTAATAATGTACCTTTCACAAATGAGTATACCTTATCTTGCTGCATTCTGTCCCTCCTTCAGTGCATAAAATCCTGCTAAAAACAATCCTTTCTTATAGGTCTAAATTACTATGTTTTTACATTGTATCAAATTATTTTATATATGTCCACTCATTTCCCAATTTAGTGCATTTTTTAGTAATTTTGGAAATTCCTATAAAATCCCGTATATCTTTTTTCACTGAAGTTAGTCTTTTCACATACCATATTTAACATTAAATCTGATGAATCAGATATTCCTGCCTTCCTTCCCGCAAAAAGATTGGAAGCGTGTCGATAGGCGCCGGAATCTCATGCCATCCGCCGCCCTGATAAATTTCCCCTGTCCCTGCATTTGTCCATGCAGCGCCCTGCGGCAAGTACACCCTGCGGCTTTCCGCTTTTTCATAGCAGACCGGGGCGACAAGGATATCCGGCCCGTACATATATTCATCCGTAAGCTCCCAGCAGGTCTTATCCTGCGGAAATTCATAAAACAGCGTCCGCATCACGGGAGTTCCCTTTTTATGGGCCTCCTGCATCAGCATTCTTGTATAATCGCGCATCAGTTCCCGAATCCTGATAAATTTCACCATAATATGGTATGCCTCTTCGCCATAGCTCCATACCTCATTTTCGGCTCCTGTCCATTCACGTTCCTCCCCTGCCTGATTCACGATTGTCTTCCCCGGCTGCCTGAGCCCATGCAGGCGCATGACCGGACAGAACGTGCCAAACTGAAACCAGCGCAGCAGCAGCTCCACAAATTCCGGGCTACGGATATCTCCTCCATGAAAACCGCCGATATCGGTTGTCCACCACGGTATTCCGCTCAGTCCCATATGAAGGCCGGCGCAGATCTGCTTTCGAAAATCCTCATAGCTTGACCAGATATCCCCCGACCAGACCAGTGCGCCATATTTCTGGCTCCCAGCCCATGCGCACCGTACCAGATTGACAATATCCTTCTGCCCCATAGACTGCTGCCCCTCAAAGAACAGGCGGGAATATTCCCTCGGGTAAATGTTGCCAACCTCGGAAACCGCTCCTGCATGGCAGCGGTACATTTCAAAGTCATAATCATTGAATTCCGGCTCCGCTTCGTCTAACCAAAATAAACGGATTCCCAGATCCGCATAATTTTTCTTACATTTTTCCCAGACATACTTCCTTGTCCTCGGATTCGTCGCATCGATAAAAACATTATTCCCATGAAAAATCATCTGCGCATCGACGCCGGAATTCCGCTTCAACAACAAGCCCTGCTGTTTCATTTCCTCATAATTTTCACTCCGCCAGTCCACCTGCGGCCAGATGGAAACCATCGTTTCAATCCCCATATCATGAAGCTCTTTTACCATCGCTTCCGGCTCCGGGAAATATTCCTCATCAAAGCGCCAGTCCCCGCATCTTGGCCAGTGATAATAATCGATGACAATGACATCCAGAGGAATCTGACGCTTCTTATATTCCCGCGCCACCTCAAGAACCTGCTCCTGATGATAATAACGCAGCTTGCACTGCCAAAAACCAAGCCCGTACTCCGGCATCATCGGAACTGTTCCGGTACATGATGCATAATGTTCCTCGATCTCAGCAGGAGTATCTCCCGCTGTAATCCAGTAATCCATCTGTCGTGTATTTTCAGCAACCCATTCCGTAGTATTTAACCCAAAATGAACTTCCCCTATGGCAGCATTGTGCCACAAAAAGCCGTAGCCAAGACTTGACACATAAAACGGAATGCTGACCTGGGAATTGCGGTGCGCCAGCTCCAGGTTGCAGCCCTTCAGATCCATCTTTTCCTGCTGATACTGCCCCATCCCAAATATCTTTTCCTCAGGATTGGATTCAAAGCTGACCTTCAGCCGATAATTTCCGCCTGGAAGCGCCTTGAAATCCCTTGCTTTCCTGGAAAGCGCACATCCGTTTGTAATTTCCCGCAATAAAATATCACCATTTTGGTTCCGATAAGTAATCTGCAGGGAATTTCCCCATTCCTGCACAAAAAACTCCGCTGTAATCCTGCCATTCCTAATCTTTGCATGGCGTTCATCCGATATTACAATATCCATCGTTTCTAAAGAAAACTCCTGCGGTTTCAGGGCAATGCTGCCATCCGCAATATCCGATAACAGGGAAGAACGCACCCTCAGCGCATCTTCTCCCCACGGCATAACCATGACGCACTCCCCATTATAACGAAACAATAACCTATTCTCTTCCTTCTGAAAAAAATCCATACTCTGCCTCCCTCTTTTCAATTAATCTGGTAACAAATCAGGCGTTCCTTTTCCATTGCAGCCAATGTGCTGCAGTGATTTATCAATACAACGGCTTGCATAGGTTGCAAGCCTTGCTCCCTTATCCATATGAAACGTATCAACAGCCTTGATTAACCCTATCGTCCCTATGGATATCAAATCTTCCATATCCCTGTCTTTCGCAGGATATTTCTTTACAATATGGGCAACCAATCTTAAGTTCCTCTCAATCAGGATCTGCCTTGCCTGCATATCCCCCTGTTTCGCTTTTTTCAGGTAGTCATGTTCTTCCTTCGCACTAAGTGGTTTCGGAAATGACTTCACTTAAGACTGCCCCCTGCTTTTCGTCTGCTTTTATTTTGTAACAGTTCAGCCATGCGGCAAAAATAGGAAAATGGGACCTTCGAGTTTACTCGTAAGGGACAATTTTCACTATTTTTGCCATATGGCGCTCTGCCAGAAGCGAGATTTTAGCCGCTTTAGCGGCGAAACAGGCTGCAGAGCAGCCAAATCGAGCTGATGGCTGAACTGTTACTTTATTTTATGTAAAATAAAAAAATCTGTGCAAGTACCATAAGAAACACGGCAAAAAATCACGCCCACAGGAAGCAGGAAAGCTGTTACACTAAGGAAACTTAATGTGACAGCTTTCCTGTATGTTAGTTAATAACATTGAAAACTCCGATTACTCTGTTGCCTGATTCTCCTTTTCCTCCGGCATTTCGGAAGTACAGTGCGGGCATCTTGTTGCGGCAATCGGAATCTCGCTTAAGCAATATGGACATTTCTTTGTAGTAGGCGCCGCCGGAGCTTCTTCTTTTTTACCGAAAGAAGCCAGCTTATTTAACCCTTTCATCAGCATGAATACTACAAAAGCCATAATAATAAAGTTAATTACCGCGGTAATAAAAGAACCATACTTAATGCTGACGCCAAAAATATCCAGGGTCAGATAAGAAAAGTTCATATTTGCCACCAGCCCGATAATCGGGGAAATAATGTCCTCTGTCAGGGAAGTGACGATAGACTGGAACGCAGCACCGATAATGACGCCGACTGCCAGATCCATGACATTCCCCTTCATGGCAAATTCCTTAAATTCATTCAGAAACTTCTTCACCTTTTGTTTCTCCTTTCGTTCTAATACCGTACACTATTTGATATTTCGTAAAACTGCACAGAATATCTGATTATCTTAGAGCGTATTTTCATTTCTGTGGCTGGCTGTACAAACTCATACTATGTATCATGGATGTCAATCCCTGCACCACTGGTACGGACAGCTCCGTTCCCTCATTGCCCCAAACTGATATCCTGCACTCTGAAACAGGTTTATTATATCAGGAAGCGTTTCCGCCGTCAATTGATTTGAGGAAGAATCATGCAGCAGCACCACCGGCTCCTGATATTTATCGTAATCCTTTCTTACATTGGAATAGATAGACTGGACAGACGGATTCCCGACCGAATCCTCTCCGCTTACATTCCAGTCAACATACTCATACCCCATTCCTTTCAGGGTTTCTATTACTTCTTTCCGATAGCCGCTGATATAATTGTTCACGCTTCCCCACGGAAAACGGTAGTATACGGGCTTCTTTCCTGTTACCTCCTCAATCCGTTTGGAAGTCTTTACAACATCTTCCACATACGACTGCGCCGAGGCATAGATCTCATCACTTTCATGGGTAAACGTATGTATCCCGATCTCATGCCCTTCTTCCGCCATATGGCGGACCGTATCCTCCGTCTCTTCCGTAATCTGCTCCCCAATCAGGAAAAATGTCGCCTTGATCTCCTGATCGTCTAAGAGTTTTAAGACCGTCTCCGTAACCTCCGAAGGCCCGTCATCAAAGGTTAAAAACACCTTTTTTTCCGCTGCTTCTTCTTCCTGGTTCTGTTCCGCCAGTACTTCCAGGGAACTGACTGCCTGCTCTTTCTGATCGGTATCTTTTACGCTTTCCTTCCTGGTTTCCTTGAAATAACCATATGTTTTCCTTTTCTCACAGGATCTTACATAAGTAACGATCAGCCCTCCTGCTATGCACACCACTAAAAACTGAAACAGGAACCATTTACTGCCTTTCATACCATGCCTCGCCTCTGGTTCATAATACAGCATTATTATATGAAAAACTTTCCTGATGGTTCCTGTTCCTGAAAACTTATCTAAGACCCGCTTACGGAATCTCCCGTCCGGTAATTATAAATCCGCGCCATGATCGATCACAATCACCTGTCCGGTAATTGCGGACGCCTCATCGCTCGCAAGGAATAAAATAGCGTTTGCCACTTCTCCCGGCATACATACCGGAAGGGAAAGATCGGCATGTTTTGCCATTGCAGACATCATATCAGGATCCAGGTTTTCCTTTTTCATCCCTGCAGCCATCGGCGTTGCCACGCTTCCCGGACAGAGGGCATTGCAGCGCACATTGACATTGGCGCAGCGCATGGCAATATTTTTTGTCATTCCAATCACCGCAGCCTTGCTTGCCACATAAGCTACTCCGCCGCCGCCTGTATACCCTGCCACACTGGAAACATTTACAATCGAGCCCTGTTTCTTTTCTACCATAACCTTAGAAGCTTCCCTTGTCATATACAGCGTTCCCTTTGTATTGATATCAATCAGGGAATCAATCGTCTCATCCGTTACTTTTTCGATCGCCTCAATGCCGCCGTCTACAATTCCCGCATTATTGACCAGAATATCAACGGTTCCAAAAGCTTCCACCGCTTTCTTTACCACTTCCTTACACTGTTCCTTCTTGGAAATGTCACAAGGCACAGCCAGCGCTTCCCCGCCCGCCGCTTTGATCTTTTCCGCTACGGCTTCGAGCTGCTCCACACGCCTTGCAGAAATCACTACTTTTGCGCCTTCCTTTGCAAAAAGCTCCGCAGAACACGCCCCGATACCGGAATTTCCTCCCGTGATAATCGCTACCTTTCCTTCCAATCTTCCCATAAGTATGACCTCCTGTTTTTTTATCTTATATTTACAACTATCCAAAGCATCCACAAAGCCGCCGTCTTATCTGTACTCTGTGCGGATAGTTACAAGCTGCTCCACTCTCCCGGAACATAAGCTTTCACAAAAATTCCATCTTCCCTGTATTCCTCTGACAGTAAATTTCCTCTCTGCCGTATTGTCTGGATCTTCCCGGCTTCGGCATACGGAAATACTTTCTCAAGATAAACATTTCCTTCCAGGATGATCCGTTCCAGCTCCGTCAGGAATTTCTCCATCCCTTCTCCTGTTTTTGCGGAGATCCGCACCGAGGTATCTGCCGTAAAGTCCTTTAATATCGTCTCCTCTGCTTCTTCCAGCCTGTCACATTTATTGAACAGCGTAATGATTTTTTTATCCTTAACTCCAAGCTCCTTTAAAGTATCGTAAACTACGCGCATATGGTTATACACCTGCGGGCTGGATGCATCCAGGACATGGATCAGGATATCCGCATATTTGGCTTCTTCCAGCGTACTTTGAAACGCCTCTATCAGGTTGTGCGGCAATTTTCGGATAAACCCGACCGTATCTGTCAATAAAACCTTCTGCCCGCTCTCCAAAGATAACTGCCTTGTCGTCGGATCTAAGGTCGCAAATAATTTATCCTCCGCCAGGACATTGGCTCCGGTCAATCGGTTTAACAATGTCGATTTCCCTGCATTGGTATACCCGATAATAGCGGCAATCGGAAGATGGCTCTTTTCCCTCTGTTTCCTCGTCACTTCCCTGGTCTGCCGCATTTCTTTCAGTTCTGCCTTAAGCTGTGAAATTCTCTCCCGAATCAAACGCTTGTCCATTTCCAGTTTTTTCTCTCCCGGCCCTCTTGTCCCGATGCCGCCTCCAAGCCGTGAAAGGGAAGTGCCAAGCCCGGTAAGCCTTGCCGCCCTGTACTTTAGCTGCGCTAGCTCCACCTGAAGCTTCCCTTCGCTTGTAAACGCATGGGCGGCAAAAATGTCAAGGATCATCACCGTTCTGTCAATGACTTTTATCTCCAGGGCGTCCTGCAGGTTGGAAAGCTGCGCCGGGGAAAGCTCATCGTCACAGACGACGCAGTCCGCGTGAAGCCTGTGCGCCGCTTCTTTCACTTCCTCTATCTTTCCTTTTCCGATATACGTCCCCGGATGGATCTTCTCCCTGTTCTGGATAATCGTCCCTACGGTTTCTGCCCCGGCCGTCTTTGCCAGCTCGGAAAGCTCCAGCAGTGATTCCTCCGTATCGTCCCCGTCCTCTAACTGGACGCCGACCAAAAGAAGCCTTTCCTGCCTGTCCTCCGTTTCAAACATCTTCCGGATTCCCCCTCCTTTCACTCTGCCAGCCTTGTTTTCATAAAGTTCAGCTCTTCCTGCATTTTCTCATCTTCCGGATATTCCAGCAGATATTTCTTTGCCATTTTGGATGCTTTTTTATAGTTTCCCAAATGCTCCCAGGCAATAATCCGGTTAAACTTTAACTCTTTTGTCATATCGGCGTCATTCATCGCAAGCCCGATGGAAAATGTATCCCTGGCATAGATATCATTTTCCAGCTCCATATAGCAAAGCCCTAACTGATTATATACCGCCGCGCTCACAATTTTCTTCCCGCTTTCAATATAATCAACATAATACTTGACCGCGTTCTCAATTTTCCCCGCCGACTGCTCGATCTGCCCAAGATAAAATCCCGCTTCGGCATATCCCTTTTCCAGTGCTTCCTTTAAGCCTTCCTGTGCGGTTTTTGTCTTTCCGAGGAAATAATAAAGCTTTGCCTGGGCATATTTCTGCCCGTCTGTCTCTGCCTTTATGGACGAAGCCCGCTCCAAAACCTTCTGCGCTTCTTTCTCTTTTCCCTGTTCCTTCAGCAGATAGTATTTCTGAAAATAGAGATCATAATTCTCTTTTTCCATCGAAATTGCTTTGTCATAATCCTCCAGTGCCTTTTCATCCTCTCCGTTCATTTTTTCCAGGTATGCAAGCTTTGCATACCTTGACGCGCTTTTTTCCAGAGCAAGAATTTTCTGATAATAAGAAACCGCTTCCCCATACTTTCCAAGCGCTTCCAGGCATTCCGAAAGATAGAGCATGATATCTTTATCCACAGAAGCAAGCTCATCGATCTCCAGAGCCGACGCAAACGCCTCTACGGCTTTTTCATATTCCTGCATTTTATAATAAACAATGCCAATCCCCCGATAGGCGGCCTTGTTGTTTTCCAATACAATCTGGTTCTCTTTGCCAAGAATCGCCTTTTTAAGCTGCTTTAACGCTTCTTCATAGTCCTCATTCTGCAGAAGCGCCAGCCCATAGCTGATATAATATTCCGCTTTCTCTTTATTTTTCTTAAGCGCCTCTGAAAAACACTCCTGCGCCTGTTCATAGTCCCGGTTCTGGAAAGCTTCCATTCCATCTTTATAATAGCTTCCTGCGCTTTTCCCGCAGCCTGTCAGCAGAATGAAACCGAACAGAATAAAAACCAGATACTTCCCTGACTTTCCCATAAATTACCCTGCCAAAAGCTTTTCAAAACCGCCTCCGGCCTCTCCTCTTTTTATTTTCCAACATTCCCTTCAAAATCTGCCTGCCCGAAAGAATAAACATTGGCGCAGGACTCAGATAACATCTGAATCCCTGCGCCTCTATATGCTGTAATAATTATCCTGCCTCCGCAGGCATGGATTTTTTTATTATTTATCAGCCAATGCAGCTTTTAACTCCGCTGTCAGCTTCGGCACGATCTTATTCAGATCGCCTACAACGCCATAATCCGCTACATCAAAGATAGGCGCTGATTCATCTTTATTGATAGCAATGATGATATCAGACTCTTCCATACCTGCAACGTGCTGGATAGCTCCGGAAATACCGATAGCGAAATATACATTAGGACGAACGGTCTTTCCTGTCTGTCCAACCTGCAGTTCCTTCGGCATCCAGCCGCTGTCGGTAACGGCACGGGAACAGCTTACAGTACCGCCAAGAACATCTGCCAGTTCCTGCAGAATCTTGAAGTTTTCTTTGCTTCCAACGCCGCGTCCGCCGGATACCAGGATCTTTGCATCCATGATATCAACCGTATCGGTTACTTTCTTTACAATGTCAAGGATTTCCACATATTTATTGTTTGGCGTAAATCCAGGGTTATATTCAATTACCTCTGCCTTTGCTCCGGCGATTGGAGCAATCTTCTGCATAACGCCGGCACGTACCGTTGCCATCTGCGGGCGGTTATATGGGCAGGCAATCGTAGCGATCGTATTGCCGCCGAATGCAGGACGTGTCATCAATAACTGCTTATGAAGCTGCTCTTCCCCTTCCTTTGGAACCAATGGGAAATCGCCGATTTCCAGAACTGTACAGTCAGCCGTCAAACCGGTAGCAACCCTTGCGGAAACTCTTGGCCCTAAGTCACGGCCAATTGCCGTAGCGCCTACCAGCATAATCTCCGGCTTATATTCCTTAATAACAGAAGCCAGTGCATGAGCATACGGCTCTGTTCTGTAATCCTTTAACTCCGGATCATCCACAACGATTACCTTATCTGCGCCATACTCTGCAAGCTGATCTACAAGACCTTTAATACCGGAACCAATCAGTACGGCAGTTACCTCTGCATCCAAATCTTTTGCAAGGTCTTTTGCCTTTCCAAGCAGTTCAAAAGCAATGCTGCTTAATTCATTGTCTACCTGCTGCGCAAAGACATAGACACCCTTATATTCTTCAATATTTGCTGTATTCATTGTATTATTCACCACTTTTCCTTTTTGATTAAATGACGTGTTTCTCTTTCAATTTACCAACAAGATAAGCTACGGACTCCTCCGGATCGAGGGAAACCTTTTCCCCGGCGCCCTTTCTTACCTTGTCAGATGCCTTCGCAATCTTCGTAGGAGAACCTTTCAGTCCAAGATTGGAATCATCCACATCCTTCAGATCGGCTCTGCCCCATACCGTAATGTCTGCGTCATAGGCATCGAAGATTCCGCCCGGCGTCATATAACGAGGCTCATTTAATTCAGAAAGAGCAGTGATGAGACAAGGCATTTTTACCTTAACAACATGATGTCTGTCCTCATACTGGCGTTCTACAATCACGCTGTCACCGTCAATCTTGATATTCTGTGCATAGGAAATCACAGGGATATCAAGGTGCTCGGAAATCTGAGGGCCAACCTGTGCCGTATCACCATCAATTGCCTGACGGCCTGTAATAATCAAATCATAATCAAGATTTCTGAGAGCGCCTGCCAATGTTGTGGAAGTAGCCCAGGTATCCGCTCCGCCAAGAACACGATCGGTTACCAGGATACCCTTATCAGCGCCCATTGCCATAGCTTCACGAAGAACTTCCTCTGCTTTTGGAAGACCCATCGTAACGACAGTAACTTCTGCCCCGAATTCATCTTTTAATCTGAGCGCTGCTTCCAGACCTGCTTTGTCGTCAGGATTCATGATAGTAAGCATCGCACCTCTGTCCAGAGTACCATCAGGATTGAACTTTACGCCACCCTTTGTATCAGGTACCTGTTTTACACAAACAACGACTTTCACTGTAAGTACCTCCCTAAATTTTGAAGAATTTTATTTTAATAAACTGCCGGAAATAACCATACGCTGAACTTCTGATGTACCTTCATAAATCTCCGTGATCTTGGCATCACGCATCATGCGCTCAACATCATATTCTCTGATATAACCATAACCGCCGTGTAACTGGACAGCCTTTGTGGTAACTTCCATTGCAACTTCCGCAGCATATAATTTTGCCATCGCAGCCTCCACGGAATATACCTTCTGGGTAGCCTTTGCCATTGCAGCTTTATATACAAGCATCTTGGCAGCTTCCACCTTCGTAGCCATATTTGCCAGCTGGAACTGTGTATTCTGGAATGCAGAAATTGTCCTTCCGAACTGCTTTCTTTCCTTCACATAAGAAATCGTAGCTTCCAATGCGCCTTCTGCAAGACCGAGAGCCTGGGAAGCGATACCGATACGACCGCCGTCCAGCGTATGCATTGCAATACCAAAGCCTTTGCCTTTCTGTCCTAACAGGTTCTCTTTTGGAATGCGGCAGTCTTCAAAAATCAGCTCATAAGTGGAAGAACCACGGATACCCATCTTCTTTTCCTTCGTACCAAAGGAGAAGCCCGGCGTGCCTTTTTCTACGATAAATGCGGAAATTTCCTTCTGCTTTCTTCCGCGCTTTTCTACTGTTCCGGTAACAGCGATAATAATATAAATATCTGCCTGCTTACCATTGGTAATAAAGCACTTGGAACCGTTCAGCACCCATTCGTCGCCGTCTAAAACAGCTTTCGTCTGCTGTCCCTGTGCATCCGTACCTGCGCCCGGCTCTGTCAGGCCGAAAGCGCCCAGCTTCGTGCCGTTTGCCAGAGGAATTAAGTATTTCTGTTTCTGCTCTTCCGTACCATAGGTCAAAATCGGATCTGCGCAAAGAGAGGTATGGGCAGATACAATAACGCCTGTTGTGCCGCAGACTTTAGAAAGTTCTTCCACGCACATTACATAAGTCAAAGGATCGCAGCCCTGTCCGCCATACTCCTTTGGGATAGGAATCCCCATGAAACCATATTTCTGCATCTTTTTCACTGTTTCTGCAGGGAATACTTCTGTCTCGTCAACTTCCTGGGCAAGAGGCTTAACTTCATTCTGCGCAAAATCCCTGAATAGCTGCTGAGCCATCTGATGCTTTTTACTTAATGTGAAATCCATTTTCTGTGAACCACCTTTCCTATATTTATCGGCAGCGGCCATGAGCCGCCGCCTTTATTTTCTTATTTGCTGTAATCAAAGAATCCTTTTCCTGTCTTGCAGCCTAACTTACCGGCACGAACCATTTTTCTTAACAATGGAGCCGGACGGTACTTGGAATCACCTGTCTCATTATAGATAACTTCCATGATAGCAAGGCAGATATCCAGTCCGATATAATCTCCTAAATGCAAAGGCCCCATTGGGTGGTTACAGCCAAGCTGCATTGCTACATCAATGTCTTCTGCTGTTGCAACGCCTGCTTCTAATACACAAACAGCCTCATTGATCATTGGAATTAAGATACGGTTTACCACAAAGCCTGCTGCTTCATTTACCTGCACTGGCGTCTTGCCGATTTCTTTGGAAATCTCAATAATCTTATCATTAACCTCATCCGGCGTATTTTCACCGCGGATAACTTCGATTAACTTCATGCGTTCTGCAGGATTGAAGAAATGCATACCGATCACCGGTCTGTCAAGTCCTGCGCCAATCTCTGTAATGGAAAGGGAAGATGTGTTGGTAGCAAAGATACAATCCGGTTTGCAGATTCCCTGTAACTCCTTGAATGTCTGCTTCTTAACATCCATAACCTCTAATGCAGCCTCTACCACCAAATCACAGTCCGTACAGATATCCTTTAAACCTGTTGTGATTCTTCCAAGAATAGCGTCTGCATCTGCCTGCTCCATTTTACCCTTAGAAACAAGCTTGTTTAATTTTGCGGCAATCTTATTCTTGCCGCCATCTGCAAATTCCTGCTTAATATCGCAAAGGCATACTTCATGTCCTGCCTGAGCAAATGCCTGTCCAATACCGGAACCCATCGTACCTGCGCCAATAACTCCTACTTTCATGTCTTTACCTCCATTTATTCTACTTTTTAACAATTCTTAAAAGGAACTACCTTTAATTTCTTTTCTTTGTCTTTCTCAAGGAAATTACCCATGCCTGCCTTCTGATCCTCGGTCTCGAAGCAGTCGCCGAATAACTTCTCCTCAATCACAATGGCAGCGTCCATATCTACCTGTAACCCGTCATTGATAGCCTTCTTGCAGTTTCTGACAGCAATCGGTGCATTGGCTGCAATCGTGGAAGCAAGCTTCTGCGCAGCCGGCATCAGCTCTTCTGCCGGATAAACAGCATTGACAAGCCCGATACGGTATGCCTCGTCAGCCTTGATATTCCTTGCAGAATAAATCATCTGCTTTGCCATGCCAACGCCGACGGTCCTTGCAAGCCTCTGTGTGCCGCCAAATCCAGGCGTGATCCCAAGACCAACCTCCGGCTGTCCGAAAACAGCGTTTTCAGAACAGATACGGATATCGCAGCTCATGGAAATCTCACAGCCTCCGCCCAGTGCAAATCCGTTGACAGCGGCGATAACAGGAATCGGGAATGTCTCCAGCTTACGGAAGACATCATTTCCTTTCTTTCCAAAAGCTTCCCCTTCTGCTTTTGTCAGTGTGCTCATTTCGCCGATATCAGCGCCTGCAACAAAAGACTTCTCCCCTGCGCCTGTTAAAATCAGGCAGCGGACCATATTAAGATCAACGGCATCCAATGTCTCATTCAATTCGTCTAATACCTGGCTGTTTAAAGCGTTCAAAGCCTTCGGGCGGTTGATTGTAATGGTACCGACAGCACCATTTACTTCATATAAAATGAATTCCATCTTAAAATCTCCTTTCCCTGCTCTTATCTCTCTACCAGTGTCGCGCAGCCCATACCGCCGCCGATGCAAAGAGTAGCAAGACCTTTCTTTGCATCTCTTCTCTGCATTTCATGAAGCAGGGTAACCAGGATACGGCAGCCGGAAGCTCCGACAGGATGTCCAAGCGCAATAGCCCCTCCATTGACATTCAGCTTGGAAAGATCAAATCCCAGTTCTTTGCCGACAGCGACAGACTGTGCTGCGAAAGCTTCATTTGCTTCAATCAGATCCAGATCATCGATCGTCCAGTTTGCTTTTGCAAGTGCTTTCCTGGTAGCCGGAACAGGCCCTACGCCCATGATGGCAGGATCTACACCGCCCAGAGCGCCTGCTACAAACGTAGCCATAGGAGTTACGCCCAGTTCCTTCGCTTTCTCTTCACTCATGACAACAATAGCGGCAGCGCCGTCATTGATACCGGAAGCATTTCCAGCGGTAACTAAGCCGCCTTCTTTGCCGGAGCAGCATTTAAGCCCGGAAAGAGATTCCTTTGTTGTGCCAGGACGAGGACCTTCATCAGTATCAACGATAACCGTCTTTTTCCTGGATTTTACTTCCACCGGAACAATCTCATCCTTGAACTTTCCTTCTGCCATCGCTTTCTCGCATTTCTGCTGGGAATTTGCGGAGAACTCGTCTAACTCTTCTCTTGTCAGGTTCCACTTCTCTGCTACATTTTCCGCCGTAACCATCATGTGGTACTGATTGAAAGCATCCCATAAAGCATCATTCACCATAGTGTCCACTAATGTGCCGTTGTTCATACGGTATCCATAACGGCCCTGCATTACGGCATATGGAGCCATAGACATATTCTCCATACCGCCTGCTACTACGATATCGGCATCCCCCGCAACGATCATCTGTGCAGCCATATTCACGCAGTTAAGACCGGAACCGCAGACAACATTCACTGTAACTGCCGGAGTTTCCACAGGAAGCCCTGCCTTAATGGAAGCCTGACGTGCAACATTCTGGCCTAATCCAGCCTGGATAACACAGCCCATGTATACATGGTCAACCTGATCCGGCTTTACGCCTGCTCTGTTTAACGCCTCCTTGATAACAATCGATCCCAATACGGAAGCAGGAGTCGTGCTTAAAGCACCTCCCATTTTTCCGATAGCGGTACGGCAGGCACCTGCTAAAACTACTTTCTTTGACATAGCTAAAATCCTCCATTCATCATTTATTTTTTTGTGAAACGAATTTATCAAATAATCGTTTCAAAACATCGCATACACCGTGCGTTAATTTTATCACAATCTTCTAAATTTTGCAAGAGATCTTACATTTTTTTCATAAGTTTTAACAGTTTTTTAACATTTATCACGGGGACTTTGACGGCAAATTCACAACAAGATGGAACATTGCCCGCGTAAATAAAATACACCCCAATCTCCGCAAATTTATCAATTTTCCTATAACAGCCCTTCTTCTTTCATCTTCTGCATGGACATTAAGATTCCGAGTTTTGCATGGTACCAGGTAAGCCCGCCCTGGAAATAAACGGCGTAAGGCGGGGCGATCGGCGCATCAGCGCTTAACTCAATCGAAGCCCCCTGGATAAAAGCGCCCGCTGCCATGATAACATCGGATTCATAGCCCGGCATATATCCCGGCTCCGGCACTGCAAAGCTGTCTACCGGCGCCGCCGCCTGAATCCCTTTGCAGAACGCAATCACGCCCTCCGGCGTTCCCAGCGTGACCGCCTGGATAATGTCATAGCGTTCCTCCGTCCCATCCGGAATAACAGAAAACCCTTTCTTTTCGTATAAATTCGCTGCAAAGATCGCTCCTTTTAAAGCACCGGAAACCACCTGCGGCGCAAGGAACAATCCCTGAAATAACGACTGGTTGACAGAAAGCGTTGCGCCGACTTCTTTTCCGAGCCCCGGCGCTGTCAGGCGGTAAGCGGCATTTTCCACATATTCCTCTTTCCCGGCAATATAGCCGCCAATCGGAGCCAGTCCGCCGCCCGGATTTTTGATTAACGATCCGACGCAGAGATCCGCGCCGACATCGTTCGGCTCTATGGTTTCCACAAATTCTCCATAGCAGTTATCGACCATACAGATCACATCCGGCTTGATTCCTTTAATAAAAGAAATCAGCTCCCCGATCTGCTCTACGGAAAACGTCGGCCTTGTCTGATAGCCTTTGGAACGCTGAATTTCCACCAGCTTCGTCCTTTCATTGACAGCCGCGCGAATTTTCTCATAATCAAAGCTGCCGTCCGGCTTTAATTCCACCTGGCGGTAAGTAACTCCGTACTCCGCAAGACTTCCCCTCGACGGTCGGATGCCGATAATTTCCTCCAGCGTATCATAAGGCTTGCCTACCGGAGAGAGCAATTCATCCCCCGGACGGAGATTTCCGAATAATGCCACAGCCAGGGCATGGGTGCCGCAGACTATCTGCGGGCGCACCAGCGCCGCCTCTGTATGGAACACCGAAGCATATACGCCTTCCAGCGCTTCCCTGCCGATATCGTTATACCCATATCCCGTCGTCCCTGCAAAATGAGCGTCGCTCACGCGGTTTTCCTGCATGGCGCGGATGACCTTCATCTGGTTATATTCCGCAATCCTGTCGATTTTTTCAAACCGCTCCTTTAAAGAACTTTCTATTTCCTCCGCAAAGGTAAGAAGCTCTCTGTCTATATGAAACTTCTCATACATATTTTCCAATTCCCTGTCCATACCGATCCTCTTCTTTTTACACTATTATTTTTCTTTCTCTTAACACTTCCAGCATATGCTCCAAAAGCCGTTCCTCCGGCTCCAGCCATAAAACATCCCTCTCCCGCCGGAACCAGGTAAGCTGCCTTTTGGCAAAATGGCGGGTATCTCTTTTCAAAACAGAAACAGCCTCCTCAAACGAACATTCGCCCCGGAAATACGGGAACCATTCCTTATAGCCAATCCCCTGCATGGATGTGGCTGTTTCGGGAATCTGCTCCTTTAACAAATTCCGCACTTCCTCCAAAAGCCCCTGCTCTATCATAAAATCGACCCGCCTGTTGATTCTTTCATATAATAATGCCCGATCCATCGTCAGCACAAAATACGCATGGTTATATGCGGACTGCCGTTTCCTCTGCTCCTCATTATGCTCTGAAATCCTCCGCCCCGTCTGACGGTAGTATTCCAGGGCGCGGATAACCCGTTTTACATTGTTGGCATGGATTTCTTCCGCAGCTTTTGGATCTATTTTTTTTAACTCATCATGCAGGCTCTCTGCGCCTTCCCTTTCCGCCCGTTCTTCCAGTTCCTTCCGAACCCCGTCATCTTCCCCGGTTTCCTCAAAATCAATGTCATACAAAACCGCTTGGATATAAAATCCGGTTCCTCCGGTTAAAATCGGGATATGCCCGCGCCCTGCAATTTCCTGAACCGCCTTTTGGGCCAAATCTTTAAATTTAACGACATTAAAATCCTCCCGGGGATCTAAAATATCAATCAGGTGATGGGGAATCCCCTGCTGCTCTTCTTTGGAAATCTTGGCAGTCCCGATATCCATCCGCTTATATACCTGCATTGAATCGGCAGAAATAATTTCTCCGCCGACCGCTTTTGCAAGCTCTATGGAAAGCCCCGTCTTCCCTGCCGCCGTAGGCCCCGTCAAGATAATTAACGGCGTTTTTTTTCCTTCCTCCATGTTATACAATCCTTTTAAATTTCTTTTCCATTTCATATTTGCTCATGGAAATAATGGTCGGCCTTCCATGCGGACAGTGGTAAGGATTGTCAAGCGTCAAAAGCTCGTCAATCAATGTCTCCACTTCCTGCCTGCTCATGGAATTTCCGCCTTTGACCGCCGCCTTGCAGGAAATGCCCGCTAATTTTTCCAGCACAAACTCCGGCGTTTTCTGTCCTTTCATCAGCCCTTCCAAAAATTCCAGAAACATTTCCTGATCTGCGATTGTCACCATATCTGCCGGAACTGCATGAACCGCATACTCATTTCCGCCAAACGGATCAATCTCAAATCCCATCTGCTTCAAAATCGGAAGGTTTTCCCGCAGCCCTTCCTGTTCCGTCATGCTTAGGGAAACCACCAGCGGAGGTGCAATCATCTGGGAATACAACGATTTCTTTTCCTGAAATGCCTTTAAATTTCTTTCATAAAGAACCTTTTCATGCGCCGCGTGCTGGTCAATAATAAATAATTTATCCTCCAGCTCCACCAGCCAGTAAGTAGAAAATACCTGCCCGATAATCCGGTGCTTCTTTTTTGCCTCTTCCGACAACAGCGGCATGGAAAATAATTCCGTCTGTTTTGGCTCCGTTCTGTAAACAGCTTCCGGCTCTTTCAATATCTGCACAGTTTCTTTTTCTGCAGCTTTTTCACGAAACCCCTTTTCTGTTTGAAAACCCTGTCCCTGCTTTTCCCGCTTTTCCGTGGAAAAAACCTCATCCATGATTTTCATCTGTTTCCCCGTCTGTGCTTTCTCTTCCGAAATCCTTTTCTTTTCAAACGGCTCCGGCGGACGTCCCTGCTTTGCCTTTTCCTGTTTTTCTTTTTTCGGATCCTTCCCCGCGGAAACCTCGGGAATCAGCTCTTTTTCTTTTAATGCCCCGGAAATTGCCTCTTCCATCAGCTGGTAAATCATTTCCCGGTTTCCAAACTGCGCCTCCATTTTGGAAGGATGCACATTGACATCTACGAAATGCTGCGGAAGCTCTAAGTACAATGCCGTGAACGGATATTTCCGGCTCATCATATAAGGCTTATAGGCATCTTCTATCGCCTGGTTCATGACCGCATTTTTAATATATCTCCCATTGATAAAATACATTTCCAGATTTCTGTTTCCCCGGGAAATCACCGGTTTTCCGCAGAATCCGGTCAGGCGGATGGCTTCCTCCCCTGCCATTTCCGTTTTTTTCACTTCACAGAGATTGGAAGCAATGTCGCGCCCAAAAATATGGTAAATCGCTTCCTTCCGGCTGCCGCTGCCGGAAGTCTGCAGTTTAATCTGCCCATTGCTGATAAATTTAAAGCTGACCTGCGGATGGGAGAGTGCAAGGTACTGGATCATATCCCCGGTATACCCGGCCTCCGTCTGCGGGGTTTTCATAAATTTTTTCCGCGCGGGGGTATTATAAAATAAATTTCTCACCAGAAAAGTTGTGCCTTCCGGACAGCCGATATCCTCCAGGGACTGCTCCTTTCCACCCTCAATCACATAGCGCACTCCCATCAAAGCTCCCGCTGTCTTTGTCACAAGCTCTGTCTGGGAAACCGCCGCAATGCTTGCCAGGGCTTCCCCGCGGAACCCGAGGCTTTCGATTGTCTGCAAATCCTCAATCCGGCTGAGCTTACTGGTCGCATGGCGCAAAAAAGCGTTTCTCACATCTTCCCGTTCCAGCCCGCACCCGTTATCCGTAATGCGGATCAGGCTGAAACCGCCGTCTTTTAATTCCACCGTAACCGCATTGGCGCCTGCATCAATCGCATTTTCTATTAGTTCCTTGACCACGGCAGACGGACGCTCCACCACTTCCCCCGCCGCAATCTTGTTAATGACAGATTCCTCCAGCAAAGCAATCTTTGCCATCTTACCATCTCTCCTTTATCTTCTCCTGAAGCTCATACAAAAGGTTCAGCGCCTTGATTGGGGTGACATTGTTCAAATTCAGCTCCCTTAATTCCATAATAATGTCCTCCGAAGAAGGAACGCCGCAGTCCTCCAGATCAAACATGGAAAGCTGTGCCGTATTTCCTCTTTTCTTTTTCTTTCCCCGTTTCTCCTTCCCTTTCTCAAAAACGGCAGCCTCCGGCTCTTCCTTTTGCGGTTTCTGTTCAATCTCCTTTACAAGCTTCTGCGTTTTATCCGCAATATCGTTCTCCGCAAGCTCTTTTACGATTTCTTTTGCGCGTTTCAACACGCTCTCCGGCACGCCCGCAAGCTTCGCGACCTGAATGCCGTAGCTCCTGTCCGCGCCCCCTTTGACAATCTTGCGCAGAAAAACAATGTCGTCTCCCTGCTCCTTTACCGCAATGCAGTAGTTGTTAACGCCGTTAATCTTTCCTTCCAGTTCTGTCAGTTCATGGTAATGCGTCGCAAACAGCGTTTTTGCACCCAGGGCAGGGCTGCTGATATGCTCAACCACCGCCCAGGCAATGCTCAGCCCGTCAAACGTGCTGGTTCCGCGCCCAATTTCATCCAAAATCAACAGACTGTTTTTCGTCGCATTTCTTAAAATATTGGCAACCTCTGTCATTTCCACCATAAACGTGCTCTGCCCGGAAGCCAGATCATCCGAAGCCCCGACCCGGGTAAAAATACGGTCGCAGATGCCGATATCCGCACTCTGCGCCGGAACAAACGACCCAATCTGCGCCATCAGTGTAATTAAGGCGCACTGGCGCATATATGTGGACTTTCCCGCCATATTGGGTCCCGTAATAATGGAAACCCTCTGTTCCTGATTATCCAGATAGGTATCATTTTCCACAAATAAATCGTTGCTGATCATCTGCTCCACAACCGGATGGCGTCCGGCTTTAATATCAATTTTCCCCTCTTCATTGATCTTCGGGCGCACATAACGGTTTCTCTCCGCAGCCAGCGCAAGGCTGCAGAATACATCCAGCCCAGCAATGATTTTCGCCGTATGCTGGATTCTTGCAATCTGCCCTTCTAATACCTCCCGAATTTCACAGAAAACCTCATACTCCAGAGAATAAAGCCGCTCCTCTGCGCCCAGAATCTTATCCTCCAGCTCCTTTAATTCCGGCGTCGTATACCGTTCCGAATTGGTAAGCGTCTGCTTGCGCACCCAGGTAACCGGAACCATGTCTTTATAAGAGTTCGTAACTTCCAGATAATAGCCAAATACCTTATTATAGCTTATTTTTAAATTTTTAATTCCCGAATTTTCCTTCTCCCTTGCTACCAGCTCTGCCAGCCAGTTTTTCCCGTCCCGCTTCGCATGGCGCAACCCGTCAATTTCCTCCCGGTAGCCTTCTTTGATAATCCCGCCGTCCCGGATGGACAGAGGAGGCTCTTCCACGATGGATTTTTCCAAAAGCTCATACAAATCTCCAAGCTCGTCCAGTTCCTCATAATATCCCTTTAAAATTCCTTCCGGAAATTCCGATAAAATCTGATGAATCGCCGGAAGCACCGACATGGAGGATTTTAATGCCGTCATATCCCTGGCGTTGACAGAACGGTAACTGATTTTGCTGATCAGACGCTCAAAATCATAAATAGAATCTAAATATTCCCTGATCTCTTCCCTCAGCAGCACATTGGAATTTAACTGCTCAATTGCCGTAAGACGCTGCTCAATCTCTTCCTTCACAATCAGCGGCTGCGTTAAAAAACCCCGCAGAGTCCTCGCGCCCATCGCCGTTTTTGTCTTATCCAGCACGCCGAGCAAAGAACCCCGTTTCTGCTTTTCCCGCATGGTTTCCGTCAGCTCTAAATTCCGCCTTGTCGAGCTGTCCAGCATCATATATCTACTGGTTACATAAGGGCTGATATGGGTCAGATGGTGAAGGGAATTTTTCTGCGTCTCATACAGATATTGAAGCGCCGCTCCTGCCGCCGTCACCCCGATGGAAAAATCGCCAAGCCCCAGCCCGTCTAAAGACAGGACGCCAAAATGTTCCTTTAATTTTGCCTCGCATCGTTCTTCATCATAATACCACGGTTCTAAGTTATAAACGCAGATTCCAAGCCTCTCCTTTAGATCTTGCAAGTCATATCCCGAAACAAAAAAAGCGTCATTACAGATAATTTCCGTCGGCATAAATTTGTTGATTTCATCCGTTAATTTTCGTTTCCCATCCAGCTCTGTCACAAAATAATCCCCTGTGGAAACATCGACAAGGGAAATGCCGAAGCAGTTTGTCGTATAGAGAATGCACATAAGATAATTATTTTTCGACTGATCCAACTGCTGCGCATCTAAATTCGTTCCCGGCGTGACCACCCGGATAACCTCTCTTTTCACAAGCTTTTTTGCCGCTTTTGGATCTTCTGTCTGCTCGCAGATCCCTACCTTATATCCCTTGCTCACCAGGCGCCCGAGATAATTTTCCACCGCATGATAGGGAATGCCGCACATAGGCGCACGCTCCTTTTCCCCGCAGCTTTTCCCGGTTAAAGTCAGTTCCAGCTCTTTCGAACAAATCTTCGCGTCGTCATAAAACATCTCATAAAAATCGCCAAGCCGGAAAAAAAGAATACAGTCCGGATACTCCTTTTTAATTTCCAAATACTGCTGCATCATTGGTGTTACTGCCATATCATTTCTCCTTTATTTTATTTCATAGCCTTCATCTGCCAGCAGATGCTCCCCGTCTGCCGCGCCGGTCGCCAATTTGTCGCACCGCTCATTCTGCGCATGGCCGTTATGCCCTTTGACCCAGTGAAAAATCACCTCATGCTTTTCCTTCGCGCAAAGCAGCCGTTTCCAGAGATCGATATTCTTCACCGGCTGTTTCTGGCTGTTCACCCAGCCGCGCTTTAACCAGCCGTCAATCCAATGCTCATTAAATGCCTTCACAAGATACTGGGAATCCGAATACAAATGCACACGACAGGGACGGTTTAACGCCTCCAGCCCTGCAATCGCCGCCATCAGCTCCATACGGTTATTCGTCGTCCTTACATAACCGCAGGAAAGCTCTTTTGTATACTCCTTCCCTTTGGAATCCATAAACGACAAAATCGTCCCATACCCGCCCGGCCCGTCAGGATTCCCTCTCGCCGCGCCGTCCGTATAAATTGTTACTTCTGTCATAAATAACATAATTCCTTCCTGGCTTATCTGCCGTCTTGATTTTCCCTAAAAAATCGGGTCAGAAAACAAGGCATACAGTACCGTGACTATATGCCTCTTGTAAAATTTCTATTTTTCTGTCCCTGTTATTTATTTTTCAGCTTGTCAATGATAACTGGCAGAAGTTCATCCACCTTATCATTATCCAACTGGCAGGTACCTGCATTCATATGGCCGCCTCCGCCGTACTCTAAGCATACTGCGCCGATGTCGGCTTTCGAGCTTCTGTCCACAATAGATTTTCCAATCGTGACTGCCGTATTCTGCTTTTTCAGTCCCCACATAACATGAATGGAAATCCTGGCTTCCGGATACATGGCATAGACCATAAAGCGGTTGCCTGTGTAGATTGTCTCCTCATCCTTTAAATACAGGACAACAACATCGTCATAGATCTTATGCACTTTCTCAATCTGCTCTTTAAACAGCTCCTGCTGCTCAAAGTACATCTTGACACGCTCATCCACATCAGGAAGCGCCAGCACTTCCTCAATGGTATGCTCCAGGCAGTAATCAATCAGCTCCATCATCAACTGATAATTGGAAATGCGGAAATTGCGGAAACGCCCCAGCCCGGTACGGGCATCCATCAAATAGCTTAACAGCACCCATCCCTTCGGTTCCAAAATATCCTCAATGCTGAACTGCGCGCTGTCAGCCTTGTCCACTGCCAGCATAATCTCATCGGTAATTCTCGGCAGCTTCTCCTTACCGCCATAATACTCATAGACCACCCTTGCCGCACTCGGCGCATCCGGAATAATGATGTGATTCTCCTTCTTCCCTCCCGCGCGAAGGACTTCACTTTCATGGTGGTCAAACGCCAGATGAATCCCCTCGACATAAGGAAGGTTCGTGGAAATATCATG
>CANREH010000060.1 GCA_947629585.1 uncultured Lachnospiraceae bacterium
CCCGGAAGGAGAACTTCTATCATGGGGTCCTGATGGGGCTTTTGGCTTACAAGGCGGACTGGATCGTGACCAGTAACCGTGAGACCGGCGACGGCTACAGCGACATCCTTGTGGAAGCTGAAGATGGTAGCATGGGGATCATTATCGAGGTGAAATATGCCGAGGATGGCAACCTGGAGTCTGCGGTGCAGGCGGCGCTCGCGCAGATCGAAATGAAGCACTATGATGAAATGTTTCTGGACGATGGCATCGAGAAAGTACTAAAATACGGGATTGCCTGCTACAAAAAGCGGTGCCAGGTGGCGCTCATATCAGCAGGCGCGTGCTGACGCTGCCGCTGTATGCGGCTCTGGCACTGGAGGATGTGGACCGGATCTGTACGTTCTAGAGTGCAGGTATTGATGGAGGAATGAGATATGCAGATAAAGAATACTGTTAACCAGTCGATGGGGGGGGGGTAACCCGTGCAAAGGAAAGGGACAGCAGCCTGGAGCTTCTCCGGATTGTTTCCATGTTTTTTATTGTTGCGCATCATTATGTGGTGAATTCAGGGATTGTGGAATGCTATGAATTTTCCAATGTTACATTGAATATGGTGTTTCTACAGCTTTGGGGGATGTGGGGAAAGACCGCCATCAATGTGTTTGTGCTCATCAGCGGTTATTTCATGTGTACGTCATCTTTAACAGTAAGAAGGTTCTTGAAAGTTTATTTGGAAGCTAAATTTTACAGGATTGTGATTTTTTTTGTTTTACTGCTTGCGGGATATGAAACCTTTGGTCTTAAGAATCTGTTTAAGGTGGTTTTTGGTTATATTTATGGGATTAATAATGGGTTTACTTCTTCCTTTCTGGCGTTTTACCTGTTTATCCCTTTTTATAATTTGTTAATCAGCAAAATGGATAAAAAGCAGATGCAGGTATTTTTAGGACTGCTTTTAGGAATGTTTACAATGGCATCTACATTTTTCTTCAATAAGACAGTGTTTAATTATGTCGGCTGGTATATGACAGTTTATTTTATTGCTGCTTACATAAGGATTTACGGGACCTGGTGGATGGAGAGAAAGTGGATTTGCGGCGGCAGTTTACTGGTGTTGGTTTTTGCCTCCTTTGCAAGTGTCCTTGCGGTTGATTTTTCAGGGAACAGGCTTGGTTTTCAGGATTATTATTATATGGTTGCGGATTCCAATAAGCTGTTTGCACTGCTGGTCAGTGTATTTGCATTTTTGTTTTTCCGTAATTTAAAGATTGGTATTAACAGAATGATTAACCGGATTGCCGCATCCTGCTTTGGGGTTTTATGCATCCATGCAAGCAGCGATGCTATGAGGACATTTTTATGGGGTGATCTGTTTCGAGTAAAGGAAATGTATATGGTATCTTTCCCTGTATTGGTGTTTCATGCGGTTGGCTCAGCCCTGCTGGTATATATCATATGTACTATGATTGATATGGTAAGAATTCAGGTTGTGGAGAAGCCTATTTGGAGACGAATGGGGAAATTTCCGTGGTTTTATAAAATGTTGTATTAAATTAATTTTTATTGTGTTTTAGATAAATTGCTAATATGTAAGGGATATAAAAACTTTTGGTAAAATATGTCCATGGGCTGTTTTTGAGACAGTCCATGGACTATTTTACTTTTTAAATTGGTTTATTTTTATAATTTCTCCGGCCCGTTGCCAATTTCCACCACATAGAAATCTGCCTTATAGCCGATTTTCTTTTCATAGGCTTCTCCGACCTGCCGGATGAAGGTATCGACAGCTTCGTCTTTTACAATGCTGACGGTGCAGCCGCCGAAGCCTGCGCCGGTCATGCGGGAGCCGATAACGCCGTCAATTTTCCATGCTTCTTCGACAAGGGTATCTAACTCGATTCCCGTTACTTCATAATCGTCGCGCAGGGAAACGTGGGAGGCATTCATCAGCTTGCCGAACAGGGCAAGGTCGTTTGCTTTTAAGGCGGCGACTGCCTGGATGGTCCTCTGGTTTTCTGTCACGGCATGGCGTGCACGGCGGATGCGGGTTTCATCTTTAATAAGATTTTTATTTGCTTCAAATTCTTCTTCTGTCAGCTCGCCCAGGGAGTTGATGGAAAGTTTTTCTTTTAATTCGGCAAGGGCGGTTTCGCATTCGGAGCGGCGTTCGTTGTATTTGGAGTCGCCGAGCCCGCGTTTTTTATTGCTGCAGGAGATTACGATTTTTGCGCCGTCCAGGGAAATCGGGGCATATTCGAAGGACAGGTTTGCGGTATCCAGGAAAATGGCATGGCCTGCTTTTCCCATAGCGATTGCAAACTGATCCATAATACCGCAGTTGACTCCATTGAATTTATTTTCGGAAAACTGCCCAATCAATGCAAGATCCTGATTGGAAACGTCAAAACCAAATAAGTCACGGAGAATTGCGCCTGTCACGACTTCAACGGAAGCGGAAGAGGAGAGCCCGGAGCCGTTTGGGATGTTGCCGAATAAAAGGATATCCATTCCGTTCGGGATGTTCATGCCTTTTTCTTCAAATGCCCACATTACACCTTTCGGATAGTTTGTCCAGCCTGCGGCATCGTCTGGTTTTAATTCATCCAGAGAGGAATTTAATACGCCGAGTTTTTCAAAATTCATGGAATAGAAGCGGAGTAATCGGTCTTTCCGTTTTCTTGCCGCGGCATAAGTGCCGATGGTCAGGGCGCATGGAAAGACATGGCCGCCGTTATAATCGGTATGCTCGCCGATCATGTTGACGCGTCCCGGTGCAAAGTAGCAGCGGATGTCGCCGCCGTCGCCAAACTGCTGTTTAAATTCTTTTAAAATTTGTTCTTTCATAATGAATATCAATGGGCTGCCTTATTGCGGCAGCCCCGCCTCCTTTTTATTTTTTCATTTATTTAAAAATCAATTTGTATCTGTTTTTTATTTCACTTTAATCTTCTGTTTTTTCGTGATTTTTTGCCCGCTGGAAAGCTTGATTACAGCGGTGATTACGATGGTTCCTTTTTTCTTTGTTTTAATTTTACCGTCTTTTGATACGGAAGCAATTTTTTTATTGCTGGATTTATAGGTAATGACGGCTGTTTCCGTTCCGAATTTTTTCTTTTTGCTGACGGTTTCCGGTAAGGATATTTTCATGGAAAGTTTCTTTCCGGCTTTGGCTGCTTTTTTTGATACGGTTGCGGAAATCCCATCTTTGATAGTTTCTACATTGTTCCCGCTCAATTTCTTTGCAGAAACGACATAATCCGTACCCTGAGCTGCTTCAATGGAAATGGTACCGTCGCTGGAAAGAGTTTGCTTGCTGTTTGCAGTTTCTACAAGTTTTCCGGTCTTTTTATCATATTTGTAAATATAAACCTTGTTGCTGTTTCCAACGCCTGCCTTTTCTTTGACAGGAATGGTTACTTTCATGCCTGCCGTGATTTCTGTATTTTCCGCAATTTCCACAACACAGGTCTTGGACTGTTTGCCATTGTTTTTTGTCACTAATTTGGTAATGGCATCTTTTTGGGAAGAATCTGCGGCATTGTTTACGGCAACGGAGATATTGAGTTCCTCTACATTGGAGGATATTTTTGCAAGCTGCTTTGCAGGGATTGTCACGGTATAGTCGGTTTCTGCCGTTACATTTACTTTTAACCCTTTCCCGGTTCCTTTTGCCGCTGTAATGCTGTCTTTTGCAAGGACGATTTTTTCTATGTCTGCGCCTTCCACAGAAGGGATCTTTACGCTGACAATATTATTTTTGCTTCCCTGCTGCGAGGAGGTTATGGTAGTGTCGGTGATTTTTACCACGACACTGTCAACCCTGTTGTCTTCTGCAACTGCTTTTAACAGGCTTTCTGAAATTTCTACAGTGCCGGACTGCCCGGAGCCTGTCTGAATTACAGAGCTTGCATTACTTGTGCCGTCTGCCTTTGTTTCTGCTTCTACAATAAGGGTAGTATTGTCTGCTGACTTGATTTCTTTCCGTTCTGTCTCAGAGCCGTCAGTCTTTTTCTCTGTGACCGTAGTGGATACTGTGCCGTTTGTCTGCGTTTCGGTTACAGTTTCTTTGACATTTCCGTCGGAAGAAGTTTCTGTCACGGTTTCTTTTGTATTTCCGTCGGAAGAGGTCTCTTTTACTGTTTCCTGGATGGTTCCATCTTCTTTGGTTTCGGTCGTTGTCTCTACAATCGTGCCGTCCGGTTTTGTTTCTACCGTAGTATTTCCATCTGGCTGCGGTGTGGCAGGGGTCTGTTCGGAAGGAGTGTTTGTATTATTTGAGTCTGTTCCCGAATTGCCTGAACTGCCCGAATTGCCTGAGCTGCCGCCAGGCATTGGAGAGCTTGGAATAGTTGGTGTACTTGGATTGGTTGGATTCTCTGGTTCAATAGTCGGTTCGTTCGGAATTTCCGGTTCAGTGTAGTCACGTGTTTTGTACAGGTAGAAATCATCCCAGGTACCCCATGCATTGGCGGCAGCTTTACAGGAAACGCCGACGGTAATGCTGCCTCCGGTTACCAGGATGTTTTCGATAACAGGATTCTGCCAGTTCATCCAGCCTTCCAGGGAGGCGGCTTTAGTTAATTTTGTTCCGTTGATGTCAGCGAATAATTCATAGCTGTCATTTTCGCCTGCACCTCCGCCCTGAACGTATGCTGACAGGGTATAGTAGCCGTTTTCCAGATTGGTTACGGTCTGTTCTGCGGTAAAGGAAAAGTCGCTGTCATACCAGAAATGAAGTCCTGATGATCCGGTTCTTGGATCGGCTCCTGTGACAGAAGCGCCTTCTCCTGTCAGAGTCCATTGTTTTTCGCCGTCTTCAAATCCGCCGTTTTGAATAAAGTTCTGAGGAAGCACTTCCAGGATACAGGAAACCCCGGTAGCAGGGGCTTCTGTCAGGAAACCGCTGACAGTATAGGTGCCGATGCCTGTTTCGATGGCTTTTTTGGCTTCTTCCATGTTCCAGGTAACAGCAAGGCTTTCTTTCCCGGCAGTTTCGCTGACAGCCGGGTTATAGGTATTGTAAGTAGCGGTTACTGTTTCCGGAAGAACGATGTCTCCGGAGCCTAAGGTATAGGAAACCTGCGGGGTTTCCATGCTTTCGATCGTTTCTGTATAGCCGGTAGTCCCGGTGGAAATGTATTTGAAAATATTTAAAGATTCGAGTGGCCTGCCGTTAAAGTCAAAGAATGCCTGGTTGTCAACAGCAGAGCCGCCATACCATTTTCCTGCGTCTTCCGGATCATATTCTGCTGCAAAAGAAGCAGCCCAGCCGGAGCCGTAGGTTTCCCATGCCTCTTTGTTTTTTGCCAGAACAGCTTCTGCATTTTCGGCTGTCTGATCGTAAGCATTGACAGGAATCCATGCAGGCTCCCAATAGAATGCGCCAATGCCGTTTTCACCGATTTTGGCAACGGCTTCACATACATTACGGACGGAGGTTGCCTGTCCCTGGACGGTGAAAGGATAGTCCATTCCGGTGTCATTGCTTCCGACAGCAACGGTATTTCCATGCCCGTCCCCTTCGTCAAGCGTCGTTGCATAAGAAGTTTCTGCTACCATAACTTTTTTGCCGTAAGTTTCAGCTACATTTGACAATACAGAGGTCAGGTTTTCCAGGGTGCCGTGCCAGTATGGATAATACGAAGAAGCGAAGACATCATAGTCCACTCCGTTGTCGGCCAGGGTTTTTGCTTTTCCGGCATAATATCCTGCTCTTTCCGGATTGGTGAAGTGGAGCGCAACTAAGATTTCCTTGTTGTTCTCTTTGCTTACATCCCGGACGGCTTTGGAGCCTGCGTTAAATAAAGCGCACACATTTTCATCTTCTGATTCTCCGGCGATGCCCCCGTTGGTCTCGTTGCCGACCTGAACCATGCCGACATCCACGCCGGACTCTAAAAGAGTGGTCAGGCTTTCTTTTGTATAATCGTATAATGCGGCCTTCTTTGCTTCAAGATCAAGGTTTGCCCATGCCTTTGGCGCTTTTTGTTTTCCTGGGTCAGCCCAGAAGTCGGAATAGTGGAAGTCGATTAAGACCTTCATGCCTGCTTTTGTGGCATATTGCCCCATTTCAATGGCCTTTTTCAGATCGTTGTTTCCGCCGCCGTAGCCATTGCCGTCTGCATCATAAGGATCGTTCCATACGCGCAGGCGGATATAGTTGATGCCGGAATCCGCCAGCAGATCGAAAAATCCCTGTTTATCCAATATGTTTCCGTCCCAGTCTCTGAAAGTGGCGCCGCTGTCGATCAGGGAAAGGTAGGAGGAAACGTCTGCACCTTTGATAAAGTCGTCAGAAAGCCCTTTGACACGTTCCACGCAGAGAGTGGACTCCAGAGGATCTACCGGGATGTCCGGTTCTTCCGGCTTTGACGGATTGATATCTTCCTCTGTGGCAGGAGTCAGGGAAATACTGTCAAAATTACCCCATGCGTTAGCAGGGAGCGTAAGATTGATGCCCACAGTGACATTTTCCAGATCTTCTTCTATTGTAAAAATCTGGGAGTCTGTGGACCAGACAGTCCATTCAGTATTACAGTTAATTCCTTCTTCCGGCAGGGAAGTATCTCCTATAAAGAATTGGTAACTGCCATTGTCGCCGCCCATCTGTGCTGCTGACATGATGTATGTGCCTGCCGGGAGTTTTTCCACTGTCTGGGAAATAGTGGCGGAATTTTCATCCTGTGACCAGTAATGGAAAAACTGTTTGCCGGAATAACCTGTTACGTTATCTGGATTGTCGGAATCTGACTGAATGGAAAAAGCAGCATTATCCCAACTGTCCGGCGTACAGTTCCAGATACCGTCATTCCAGAAATTTCCCTCAAAACCGCCGTCCTGGATGTAATCTTTATCTTCCGCAGTTTTTACGAGGCAGAAATCATCTACAATTCCCCATGCGCCTCCGGCAGCATTGCAGGAAAACCCGACAGTAATGCTGCCGCTGGTAACAAGGATATTTCTGATGGAAGGATTCTGCCATGCGCCGTATTCACTTATGGAAGTTTCCTTTTTCCAATGTTTGCCGTTGACATCCGCAAACAGCTCATAGGTGTCATTTTCACCGGGATTAGTTCCCTGAACATAGGCAGATAACGTATAGTATCCATTTTCTAAACCCTCAATAGTCTGTTCAGCAGTAAACGAAAAATCATTCTCATGATAGAAAGCTAAGGATTTTAAACCGCTATTGGAGTCACCTTCGTTTTCTTTGACGGCAGCGATTTCTTCTCCGGTAATGGTCCAGGATGTTTCTCCATCCTCAAAACCGGGATTTTTCACAAGGTTTTGAGAAGTTTCTGCCGTTTCCTGATTTGCCGTCTCCGCCAAAGCCGTGGAAATATTTTTTGAAAGCGGCGTCAGTGGGGAAGCCGTAAATACCATGGCGGCGCTTAATAAGCCTGCCAGGCATTTCTTTGGTAATTTTTTTAATAGATGTTGTTTTGTCATAGAGCCCCTCCTTATAGATTCATTATTTGCGCAACCGATTGTTCTTTCAGTATAACGGATTTCTGTGGTTAAAATCAATATACAAAAGGAATAAGAAAAATTGGTATTTTTTGTGCAATAGTTACAAAGTGATATTGAGGGCAAAAGGTGTTTTGATATGAGCATAGAGGAAAGGATGATAGTTTATTTGCCTTTTGTTGTATCTTGTGGTATATTTAAAGTATAGTATGAAAGGAGAATACTATGGGAGAAAAAGATATTACAGAGAAAACATTAGAGGCTTATAATGATGTTTTTGCCGATATTGTTAATGTGCTTCTGTTTGACGGCAGGTCTGTGGTGGAAGAGAATTCTTTGGAGGACGGAGTTGCAAGGTATCATTACAAAGCAGATCATAGTAAGCTGCATGAGATGGAAAGGGATGCTTTAAAGTATTGGAAGGATAGCGGTATCCGTATTGCATTCTTTGGCCTGGAAAACCAGACGGTGGCTGAGAGGTATATGCCATTGCGGTGCATTGGGTATGATGGGGCTGAATATCGCAGGCAGTTAATTTCGGAGTACAGGATGGTTAAGGATTCTGACACTGGTGAAGAAAAGAAGGTAAGCGTCAGGAAAGAGCCGTGTCCCGTGGTTACACTGGTTCTTTATTTCGGATTCCGGGAGAGGTGGAGCGAGCCTGTTAATTTGCACAGTTGTATTCAGATTCCGGAAGAACTGAAGCTGTTCGTGAACGATTATAAAATGAATTTATTTGAGCTTGCATTTCTGCCAGATGAAACAGCAGCGAAGTTTAAAAGTGACTTCCGGTTCATAGTTGATTATCTTGTACAGATGAGGAAGACTGGTACTTATGTTGGCAGTAATGAAAACATTCGTCATGTCCATGAGGTTCTGGAGCTTCTTACGGTTATGACAGATGATGTTAGATTCAGAGATGTAGCAAAGCATTCAAAGAAGGGGGTAAGGACTATGTGTTCTGTTCTTGATGAGATTGAAGCAAAAGGTGAGCTTAGAGGTGAACTTAGAGGTAAAGATGAAGGAAAAAACGAAATTCTTGAAATGAATAGGTATTTAATAAAAAACGAACGTTGGGAGGATTTAAAGAAGGCAACTGAAGATGAGAAGTTCCGGGAAGAAATTTTGAAACAAATGAAAAAAGCAGGAGAAAAAGAAGTTTGTTTAAAGGAGGGAGATGAATAAATCTGCCACAGCTTTTCCTCACTTTCGTCAAAAATGGGAAAAGCTGTGAGATTGTTGTGCAATAGTTACAAAAACTAATCTCCGTTTTTGGACAGGCAGAAATCATCCCAGGTTCCCCATGCTCCGGCGCTTGCTTTTACGGAGACACCGACAGTGAGCTTTCCGTCAGTGATGGAGATGTTTTCAATGACAGGGTTCTGCCATTCCTGCCAGCCGTTTGGTTTGGCAGGTGCCGTTATAGTTTCTCCGTTGTCTGCAAAAAGCGTATAGCTGTCGCCCTCTCCGGAATCGCCGCCCTGCATATAGGCGGACAGGGTGTAAGTGCCGTTTTCCAATCCGGTGATGGTCTGTACTGCAGTAAACGCAAAGTCGTTGTCGGACCAGAAGTGGAGAGATGACGAGCCGCTTTTCGGATCATCTTCTGTGACGGAGACGCCGTCCCCGTTGAATATCCAGTTTTCTTCACCTTCTTCAAAACCGCTGTTTTTTATGAAATTTTCCGCAAGGATTTCCAGAGTGCAGGAAACGGACGTATCCGGCTCATCCATAAGCGTGCCGTGGATGGTATAAGTCCCAATTCCCGTTTTTAATGCTTTTTTAACTTCGTCCTGCTGCCAGGTAACGGCAAGGGCTTCTTTTCCGTCGGTATCGCTTACAAATGGGTTGAAGGTATTGTAAGTGATTTCCACGGTTTCCGGAAGGGCAATGCTGTCAGAGCCGGAAGGACAGGAAACGGAAGGGGTTTCTATGCTTTCGATCGTTTTCTGATATCCTGTTGTGCCGGTGGAAATATAGCGGAAAATGTTTAGGGATTCCAAAGGATTTCCGTTAAAATCAAACAATGCCTGGTTATCGACAGCGGAGCCGCCGTAATATTTTCCCGCATCATCCGGGTCATAAGAGCCTGCAAAGGAGGATGCCCAGCCGGAGCCGTGTGTTTCCCATGCTTCTTTGTTTTGAGCCAGTATTTCTTCTGCATTGTCTGCGGAAGCGTCATAGGCATGGACAGGAATCCATGCTGGTTCCCAGTAAAACACGCCAAGCCCGGCTTCCCCGACATTGGCGACGGCGGCGCATACATTGCGGACAGAAGTTGCCTGTCCCTGCACGGAAAACGGATAGTCCATGCCCTCGTCATTGCTCCCGGCGGCAACAGTATTTCCATGTCCGTCGCCATCCTCCAGGCTTGTTGCATAGGAGGTTTCCATTACCAGGACTTTTTTATGGTAAGTTTCCGCAATATCGGACAGAAGAGAGGTTAAGTTGTCCAGTGTTCCGTGCCAGTACGGGTAATAGGAGGAGGCAAAAATATCATAGTCAATGTTATGATCGGAAAGCATTCTTGCCAGAGAGGCATAGCGTCCTTCTGTTTCCGGATTGGCGAAATGGAGCGCAATGAGAATGTCTTTGTTTTTTTCTTTGCTTACTTCCCGGATGGCTTTAGAACCTGCTTCGAACAATGAACAGACAGCGTCCGTATCGGTTTCCCCGCAGAGGCCGCTGTTGGTTTCGTTGCCAATCTGCACCATGCTGACATCTACGCCTTTTTCTAAAAGGGTATTTAAGCTGTCTTTGGTATAATTATATAATGCCATTTCTTTTTCTCTGGAGGTATTGTCTTCCCATGCTTTTGGCGCCTGCTGTTTTGCCGGGTCCGCCCAGAAATCGGAATAGTGGAAATTTATGAGGACTTTCATTCCGGCATTTGTGGCATACTGCCCCATAATAATGGCTTTTTCCAGATCGTTGTTTCCTCCGCCGTAACCGTTGCCGTCTGCGTCATAGGGATCGTTCCATACCCGCAGGCGGATATAGTTGACGCCGGAGTCCGCCAGAAGATTGAAAAATCCCTGCTCGTCCAGGGCTTTGCCGTCCCAGTCCCTGAACGTAACGCCGCTGTCAATCAGGGAAAGATAAGAGGAGATATCCATGCCTTTGATGAAGCTGTCGGAAAGGTTTTCAATGCGTTCTACATAAAGGGAAGATTCCAGCGGTTCGGAGAAATTGGAATTGGTTTGCCTGTCCGTTGTTTCCTCTTCTTTTCCAGAGGTTTCTTCTTCGGCTGTTTTGGCGGAATCCTGGGCAGAATCCTCAGAAAGCCTCTGATTTAAAATGAAAAAAATGATCGCAATTACTGCGACAGCCAGCAGCAGGAATAAATATTTCTTTGATGATTGTTTCGCCATAGTGTCGGTTTCCTTTCTTTTATTTAAGGCTTGCAAGCGGATCCTGAAGATATGTAATGCTTGCGCAACCGCTTGTTTAATCACGCCCCGCGGAGCGTTTATCAAATGGAAGATTGACAGACACTGATAAAAATCTGCACATCCCAGGGTTTCAGCATTATGCTGTCTCCTCGGGAAATCTTCGTATCGTGGAATAATGCTTCGGCGTTATCATAATCCCAAATGATGGTCTGTTCGTCAGAAGAATAATTATATAAGTAAATCACCTGTTCCCCTGCGTCGTTGATTCCTTCTTTGCGGATAACCGGGTACTGGTAATCCGGCAGGGAAATGCCGGACTGCCGTAACATTTCATCAAGGAATGCGGACAGGGTTTCTTTGGAGAGATAACAGCCGATATACATGGCGTTCCCTTTCCCGAATTTGTTGAGCGTAACGGCAGAATATTCACCCCAGAATTTATGGTCATAGTTTGCCAGTGCCTTTGCCGTGTCACAGGTTACAAGCTCCATCCAGTTAGAAAGATAAGCGTTTTCCGGCAGTGTTATGTTGCCGCTTTTGACAGAAACTGGCCTTGACGGTACGGTAAATTCATCATAGTGGATGCCGAGGCATTTGGAAAGCAGGTGGGGCTGTTCGTCATGGTATACGGTCAGATATTCGTTAGAGAAACCGCTTTTAAAGGTAACGATCAGATTCCCGCCGTTTTCCACATAGGCGCTGAGGCGTTTTAACAGGCTTTCCGGTGCGGAATACAGGGCAGGGACAAGCAAAAGCTTATAATCTTCTAAATGTTCGCTTTCTGCAAAGACAACATCACATTCGATGTTTTTTTCGTACAGGCAGTCATACAGCCAGCGTACAACATCATTGTAGGCTAAGTTTCCTGCATGAGGGAACCAGTTCATCCCGGTTAGAGAGTTATTGTCAAGGAGTATGGCGGCTTCTGCGTGTTTTTTCAGGTTTTTCAGCCTGCTTCCATAGCGTTTCCATTCGTTTCCGATCACGGAAGCTTCTTTATAAATGGAGTTTTCTTTCAGGTCATGGCTTAAGACGCCTTTCCAATAGGTTTCAATGGCGTTGTGCAGAGAGTGCCAGTGCCAGTACATCACGGAGTTGGCCCCGGAGCCTAAATGGCTGTATGCCTGCAAGCGGAGCTGTCCCGGAAACGGGAGCCAGCCCGGATTTCCCTGCGCATCGGTTTCGAGGACAAGGTAATTTTCCCCTTCTTTGATTGCGCGTCCGATTGCGCCGCAGAAGGCAATTTCTTTTCCTGTGAGGTCGTCGGCGGAAGGGTGGTAGATATCAACGCCTGCGATGGTTAAAGGCTTTGCCGCAGAGAACTGGTCCACTTCCGGCTGTAAGCCGTAGGAATGGTTTCTCCAGTCGAAATCGAAATTCTGCGTCAGGAACTGGGCGTCGGTTTTATATTCTTTTATAATATCCGCCTGCCATGCAAAGAACTTGTCTACCAGTGTGCGCTGGAATTTTTCGTATTCCGCGCCGTAGCTTGCGTTGATGGTTCCGCGCACGTCCGGAAGGTTGTCAAAGGAATCCACCCGGTTGCTCCAGTAGTTAAAACCGAATTCTTTGTTTAATGCGTCCACCGTGCCGAATTTTTCTTTCAGGTATTCCGCGAACATTTTCTGCGCCCGTTTCCCGTAGTTGCCGTAGGGCTTGGTTTCGTTATCGATCTGGAAGCCGATTACGGTTTTCCTGCCCTGGATATGCTCCAGCATTTTCCGGATAATGCGCTCCGCATATTTTAAGTAAACAGGGTGCGTAATGTCCATGTTCTGGCGTCTGCCGTAAATTTCCTGCCCCTGTTTGGTAAGCACGAGCATATCGTCCGCCTTTTGGGAGAGCCAGTAGGGAATCGCGTAAGTCGGCGTCCCGATAATGACATTCATGCCGTGGCGCTCGCTTGCGTCCAGCATACGGTCCAGGTGCGTAAAGTCAAACAGCCCTTCCTCCGGTTCCCAGGTGCTCCAGGTGGATTCCGCAATGCGGATGACGTTGAAGCCGGCTTTTTTCATCATTTCCATATCGGTGTCGATGCGGTCATACGGCATATATTCGTCATAATATGCCGCGCCAAAAAATAATTGTTCTGTTTTCATAAAATTGTTCCTTTCTGTTGCGCAACTGTTGCAAAAAAAAAGACCATAGGTTATAATGACAATTATAAAATAAGAAGGAAAAAAATGCAAGGATTTGGGCGGAAAGGAAGAAGCTGCGCCTTAAAAAAGAAAGCGAGGGTATGTTATGATTGTTCCAAAGCATTTTGAAAATTTACATTTGCTGCATGAAAATACCATGCCGGTCCGTGCCTATTATATCCCGGCGTCTGTGAGGATGGATTTTCTGGCGGAAGAGAGGGAAGCGTCCGACCGCTTCCAGCTTTTGAATGGAATTTGGAAATTCTGTTATTATGACAGCATTTATGATGTGGAAGAGAAGTTTTATGAAAAAGGGTATGATACGGAGGGTTTTTCAGAAGTCTGCGTTCCGGGAGTATGGCAGAATTATGGTTTTGACAGGCACCAGTACACCAATGCCCGCTATCCGTTTCCGTTAGATCCTCCTTATGTGCCGCACGAGAACCCATGCGGCGCGTATGTGTCGGAATTTATTTACCATAAAAATGAAGACGCGCCCAGGGCATACCTGAATTTTGAAGGCGTGGATTCCTGTTTTTATGTGTGGCTGAACGGCAGTTATGTGGGGTACAGCCAGGTTTCCCATGCCATGAGTGAATTTGACGTGACGGATTTTATTGAAGAAGGGGAAAATACACTGGCTGTCCTGGTGTTAAAGTGGTGCGACGGGAGTTATCTCGAAGACCAGGACAAGTTCCGCATGAGCGGCATTTTCCGGGATGTCTATCTGTTAAAACGTCCGCAGCAGTGTATGTTTGATTATTTTTTAGTCTCTCATTTAAAGGAAGGAGAAGCGGACATCGAGGTTTCTTTTCGTTTTTTAAACGATGTTCTTCCGGTCTGTGCCGCTGTTTATGACAGGGAAGGAAACCTGATTGCGGAGGGGGATTCCATCCAGAAAGGCATCCAGGAAGGCGCTCAGGAAGAAGGGCGGACGGATCAGGAAGACTGTTATCAGTCTTCGGTACATTTGAGGATAGAGAAGCCGCGCCTTTGGAATGCAGAGGAACCCTATCTTTATACAATTGTATATACCTGCGGGAAGGAAGTCATTACGGATCGGCTGGGGCTTCGGGAGATCTGCATAAAAGACCGCCAGGTACTGATCAATGGGAGCAGGGTGAAATTCCGCGGTGTGAACCGCCATGACAGCGATCCTGTGACGGGGTTTGTGATAAGCCTGGAGCAGATGAAGCGGGATCTTCTCCTGATGAAGCAGCATAATGTCAATGCCATCCGTACCAGCCACTATCCGAATGCCCCTCAGTTTTATGAGCTCTGCGACCAGTATGGTTTTTTTGTGATCGATGAGGCGGACAATGAAAGCCACGGGGCGGATTATCCGTACTTACAGGATCGGAGGAATGAAAACAGGGACAGGCTCTGGAACCGCCTGATTGCCGATAACCCGGAATTTACGGAGGCAACGCTGGATCGGATAAAACGCTGCGTCCACCGTGATAAGAACCGTCCGTGCGTGGTGATTTGGTCCGCCGGGAATGAGTGCGCTTATGGCTGCACCTTTGAAGCTTCATTAAAATGGATCAAGTCGTTTGACAGGAGCCGTCTGACGCATTATGAAAGCGCAAGGTATACGGCGGGCGACAGGAACTATGATTATTCTAATTTAGACCTTTACAGCCGGATGTATCCTTCCATCGAGGAAATCCACGATTATTTTGCAAATGATCCGGATAAGCCGTTCCTTATGTGTGAATACTGCCATGCTATGGGCAACGGCCCGGGCGATCTGGAGGATTATTTTAAAGTAATCGATCAGTATGACGGATTCTGCGGCGGCTTTGTCTGGGAATGGTGCGATCATGCCGTCTGGAAAGGGAAGACCATAGAAGGGAAAGATATCTATTATTACGGAGGGGATCACGGAGAATATCCCCATGACGGGAATTTCTGCATGGACGGTTTAGTATACCCGGACCGCAGGGTGCATACAGGGCTTTTGGAATTTAAGAATGTCTGCCGTCCGGCACGGGTGACGGCGTTTGATCAGGAAGACGGAGCCGTTACTCTCCGCAATTATCTGGATTTCATGGAATTAAGGGATGCCGTCACGGTTTCTTATGAGGTAAGCTGCGACGGCAGCATAGTGCAGGCGGGGAGGGTTGATACGCTTCAGATGCCGGAAATCCCGCCGCACAAGGAGGGGACTCTGCTGCTGCCGCTTTCGGTGCCGGAAAAGGGAAAATGTTATTTGAAAATAACGTATCTGCTGAAAAAGGGGACCGCCCTGCTTCCTGCCGGTTACCTGCTGGGGTTTGATGAGATTGCGCTGAAAAATGCGGATTCGGAAAACCAGGAAGCGCGGAAGCTGATGGAAGAGCCGGAGGTGCAGGCTTCCGATACGGCGGCGGTAATTTCCACAGAAGAGGACGACAGATATCTTTATCTGCGTCATCCGTCTTTTTGCTACCGTTATAATAAGCTGACAGGATTGTTTGAACGGATGGTTTATCAACAGGTTTCCTATCTGGAAAAGCCGATGGAAATCAATCTCTGGCGTGCTCCGGTGGATAACGATGCCCTGATTAAGCAGGAATGGATGCTGGCGCAGTATGACAGAATTGTTACCAGGGCGTATGAAACAGGTTATACCCTGGCTCATGGAAACGTGCAGATAAGAAGCCGTATGGCGGTTTCTTCCTGCGCTGTCCAGAGAATCCTTACGATAGACGCCTTGTGGACAGTGTCAGGCAGCGGAAAGATCACCGCAGAGCTGAAAGTAAGGAAGGATGCGGAATTTCCGGAGCTGCCGAGGTTTGGCCTGCGCCTGTTCCTGCCGGAAGAAATGAAAGAAGTGACTTATTACGGGCTGGGGCCTGCGGAGAGCTATCCTGATAAATGCAGGGCATCGAGCCACGGTATTTACAAAAGCCCTGTCAGCCGTCTCCATGAGGACTATATCCGTCCGCAGGAAAACGGAAGCCATGCAGACTGTGATTATGTCGTGGTAAAAGGCGGCAGGGCGGGGCTTGCGGCAGCGGGAAAATGTCCGTTTTCCTTCAATGCCTCCCGGTATACGCAGGAAGAGCTGACAGAGAAAAAACATAATTATGAACTGATTCCAAGCGGATATACCGTATTATGCCTGGATTACCGGCAGGCAGGCGTCGGCTCCAACAGCTGCGGGCCAAGACTTGCCGAAAAGTATCGGCTATCGGAAGAAGAATTTGTATTCTGCGTGGAGATAAAGCCAACGACTGTATAATCTGCCGATCTGCAGGCGGATTTGGGAAGGGTGGTGAAAAGGATGAAAAAAGAGAAATACACACTGGAGGATATTGCCGAGGAGCTCCATCTGGATAAATCGACCGTTTCAAGGGCGATTTCAGGAAAAGGGCGCGTCAGCGAAGCTACCCGGGAAAAGGTGCTTGCTTTCGCCAGGGAACATCATTATACGCCGAATATCCAGGCTAAGGGGCTGTCAAGCGGGAAGACCTATAACCTGGGCATTGTCCTGCCGGAAGATTACGGAAATACAGGGGTCCAGTTTTTCCGGGACTGTATGAAAGGGGTCGCTGTTGTGGCGGAATACTACAATTACGATCTCCTGATGCTGTTTGCATCTAACCAGCATGTAAGCTCCATTGAAAGAGTCATTGCGAACCACAAGGTGGACGGGGTGATTATCGGGCGTCTGGAGGCAAATTCCTTTGCCCAGCAGCTTCTCGAAGAGAACCATATACCGTTTGTGGTGATGGGGCAGACGGCAGACCAGAGGATACTCAGCATAGATAACCCGAATTATGAAGCCTGTGCAGAGCTTACGGAGATCCTGCTTATGAAGGGAAATAAACGGCTGGCATTATTCGGAGGAGGGACAAACCACTGGGCAACCAAAAAGCGGTATATGGGATTTTTGGATGCCCATAAAAAACAGGGGGCGGAAGTGAACCCGCTGTTGGTTTTTTTGGATATTGATACCTTCTATAAAGCAGAACGGGCAGTCAGGCAGACAATGGAAACCGGAGCGGACGGGATCGTCTGTATGGATGATTTTATTGCCGAATTGGTGTTAAGGTGCCTTCGGGAAGAGAAGATTTTAGTTCCGGAGCAGATGAAGCTGGCAAGCTTTTATGACAGCCGTGAAATGGAAAACAGCATACCGCCGATTACAAGCGTCCGTTTCGATTCCCTGGAACTGGGAAAGAATGCCTGCGCCCTGCTGCTGGAGCAGTTGGGGGAAACCATTACAAAAAGGCCGAATACGTTAAATTATCAGGTCGTTTTGCGGAAATCAACGAATTAAGGAAACGGCGCCGGGAATCAAAGGGTGTTTTGGTTCCCGGTATTTTTATGCAAAAGGAAAGTTTTCTATGGAATCGTGAAAAAGTGCGCAATAATTTGCGCAGAAATGCGCAACAAAAAAGCGAAGAGCACAAAATGACGGGTAAAAAACTGTTAAAAACTCACAAAAAAATAATAGAAAATGTTGATTGACACAACAATGTTAATATGATATAATCCTTAACATAAACAATCGGTTGTGATAAAAGTAGCAAAATAATGTTGACGGCTATTTAACTGCCAGGCTATGTCGCGAATGGCTTTGCAGGCAGGTAGCGAAAAAGGAAGGGGATTTCTATCATGAGAAAGAACATGAAAAAATGTTTGGCAGTATTGCTGACTGCCGTATTGGCAGGTTCTGTGGCAGGCTGCGGCGACAATGGACAGCAGAGTTCGGGCAATAATAATAATCAGAGTTCCGGTGATAACAGCGGTGACACCCAGTCAGGTTCCGGCTCAGAGAGCAAGGATACGCCGGCTACTTCCGGGGAGACGATAAAGCTTACTCTCTGGGGTGCGGAGGAAGATCAGGATTTGCTGAAAGAATTGGTAGGCAGGTTTGAAGAGGCGCACAGCGATCAGAAGTTCGACATTGAGATTGGCGTAGAGTCGGAATCAACGGCAAAAGACACGGTTATGACCGATATTGAGGCTGCCGCTGATGTTTATGCGTTTGCAAGCGATCAGATTGCCGATTTGGTAAAGGCAGGCGCATTGGCGAACCTGGACGAGGTTGGAGCTGCGTTAAGCCTTGCTGACAAGACACTGGATGATGTCAAGAGCGCAAATGGGGAAGCCGCTGTGGAAGCTGCGACTGTAGATGGCAAGATGTATGCGTTCCCGATGGCAGGCGACAACAGCTATTTCTTATATTATGATTCCTCTGTAATATCCGAAGAGGATGCGCAGACATGGGACGGATTGTTAAAGGCCGCTGGCAAGGCAGGCAAGAAGGTCGGCTTTACGATGGCTTCCGGCTGGTATAATGCGGCATTCTTCTATGGCGCAGGCTTTACGACAGGCCTGAATGAAGACGGCACGACGACGATGGACTGGAACGGCACAAGCCCGGATGGTTATACTGGTGTTCAGGTAGTACAGTCGATGTTAGACATTGCAGGCAATAAGGCGTTTATGCCGATGGCGGATGGAAACGGCTCCAACCTGATTGCTTCCGGTGATCTCTGCGCTGTTGTATCCGGTACCTGGGATGCGAAGACGGTTCAGGATGTATACGGCGACGGCTATGCAGCAACGAAGCTTCCGACGTTTACGCTGAACGGCGATCAGGTGCAGATGGCTCCGGCGTTCGGATATAAGTTTGTCGGTGTCAATGCTTACTCCAAGAATGTAGGATGGGCTACGGTTCTTGCCGATTTCCTGACCAATGAAGAATCTCAGGCAACCCGTTTTGAGCAGCGTGAAATCGGCCCTACCAACTTAAATATCCTGGATACAGACGAAGTAAAAGCAAACATTGCAATCGCCGCTGTTACCTCAGAATCTGATTTTGGTGTGATTCAGCTTGTCGGCGGCAAGTTCTGGGACCCGGTTGCTACGTTAGGAGAAAATATTGCCCAGGGAAAACTTTCCGCTGATGATGAAGACGGAATCCAGAAAGCGCTTGATACCACCGTGGAAGGCGTTACCGCGGCGCTGGAATAATTGTTAAGAAAACTTAAATGATAATTTTCTGACAAAGGAGGGCGTGAGTATGGCAGGTCAGGAAGCAAAGCCTGCGGCAGCGGCGGTGACCGGTTTTTTTAAAGCGATTGGAAAGTTTTTTTCTAACTTTGGAAACGCAGTTGCCAAAGGTGACATTTTTGTAAAATTATCCCTGCTGTGGATGGGGGCGGGATATGCGCGCCGTAAGCAGTATATAAAAGCAGTCATAGTTACGATTCTTGAAGTTGCGGCCATCTGGTTTACCCTGACATTTGCAATGGATTATGTGCCTAAGTTTGGTTCCTTAGGAACTACAGAAGCGGAAATGGTTTTCAATGTGGAAACCATGCAGAGTGAATGGAATGATTATGACAACTCGTTTGAGATCCTGCTGTTCTCCCTGTTTAGTTTTGTAGTGTGGGTTGCGTTCTTCGTTTTCTGGATGAAGAATGTGATGAATGTCTACGAGCTGCAGAAAAAAGATGAGGCAGGGGAACATATCAATACCTTTAAGGAAGATCTGCATGACTATGTGGAAAATAAATTCCATATTGTACTGTTGACGCTTCCTGTGCTGGGAATTGTGGTATTTACCGTAATTCCGATCCTGCTGTTGATTCTGGTGGCGTTTACCAATTACGATCAGCAGCATATGCCTCCGACCGCGTTGTTTAACTGGGTCGGCATCAGCAACTTTATCAGCCTGTTTGGAGGCGGGGGCCTGACCGTTACCTTCGGGTATGCGTTTGTCCGCATCCTGGGGTGGACTCTGGTATGGGCATTCTTCTCTACCCTGACGACATATATTGGAGGTATTTTATTATCCCTTCTGCTGAATAATGCAAAGACCAGGGTGCCGAGGCTGTGGAGAACGTTATTCATGGTAACGATTGCGGTGCCGCAGTTCGTATCCCTGCTCTTGGTAAGGAACTTTTTTGCCAATACTGGTATCGCCAATACGATTTGTTCCAATATCGGGCTGGTGGATCTGCTGCGCAATATTGGGCTTCTCAAGACCAATTATATCCCGTTTTTGTCCTCTCCGGGCTGGGCGCATGTCATGATTATCCTGCTCAATATCTGGATCGGCGTTCCTTACCAGATGCTGATTGCGACCGGCGTCCTGATGAACCTTCCAGCCGATCAGCTGGAAAGCGCAAGAGTGGACGGGGCAAAGCCGTATCAGATCTTTATGAAGATTACGATGCCGTATCTTCTGTTTGTAACAGGACCGGCTCTTGTAACGGATTTTGTCAAGAATATCAACAACTTCAATGTTATTTATCTGTTGACAGAAGACGTATTTGTAACGACGAACCAGGCGATGGCAAATTCGCAGGCGAAGGAAGTGGATTTGCTGGTAACATGGCTGTTCAGGCTGACGCAGGATTACTATAACTACAAGATGGCATCGGCAATCGGTATCGTTGTCTTTATCATCTGCGCAGTCTTTACTTTGTTTGCATTTAACCGTATGATTGCAGGAAGCAGAGAGGAGGATTATCAATAATGAGTAATAATCCCAAATCTACATCAACGATGGTAACAGCATCCGGATCAGCAGCAAAGAAAAGTTTTTCTAAAAGGCAGATTCGTGTTTTTACACATAACTTATTGATTGCGGTTCTGGCAATTATATGGCTGATCCCGATTGTATGGCTGGTTTGTACCTCTTTTGGATCTTACGCCGGCATGAATACCAGTACCTTTTTCCCGAAAGAGTGGGGCATTGACAATTATATCAAGCTGTTCCACCCGGATTCGGTGGCGCAGTTCCCAAGCTGGTTTTTTAATACGTTTATCATTGCCTGTGCAAACTGCGTCATCTCTACATTGTTTGTGTTAATGGTAGCGTATGCGACGTCCTTTATACGTTTCCCTGCGCGGAAACCGCTGATGAATGTAGGCGTCATGCTGAACCTGTTCCCTGGAATGCTGGCAATGATTGCGGTGTATTTTACTTTGAAGACCTTCAATCTGACCAACAGCTATGCGGGTTTGATTTTAGTCTATTCCGCATCTTCCGGTCTGGGGTATCTGATTGCAAAGGGGTTCTTTGATACGGTTCCGAGGGCTTTGTGCGAAGCGGCGAAGATTGACGGCTGCAGTGAGGCGCGTATCTTTTTCCAGATCGTGGTGCCAATTAGCCGCCCGATCATTGTTTATACCGTTATCAACAGTTTCCTGGCGCCGTGGATGGATTTCGTGTATGCAAAGATGATATTGAATGCGGGCGTATCTTCCAAGTACACGGTTGCTATCGGTTTGTATAAGATGTTAGACAAGAGTTTGATTAACTCTTATTTCGGACAGTTCTGCGCCGGCGGCGTATTGGTATCCATACCGATCTCCGTTCTGTTCGTTATCATGCAGAAGTTCTATGTAGAAGGCGTTACCGGCGGCGCTGTCAAAGGTTAAGGATCAGGTTAACTTCTATTGGCCCGGCTGGAACTATCCGGCCGGGTTTTGTAAAAAATATAAAGAGAGGTTTTGTGTTTCTATGAGTGAGTTTATTGTAAATATTATCCACCGCCCGGAAATGGTGCCGGAGTATGCGGAAAAAGTGACCGGACACGGACAGGCGGAGGATATTGGACGCAAGGCTTTATTGACGGAAAGCCTGGATATTTTTAAGATACAGCAGGAATGCGCTCATAAGAATGGACTGAAGACTACCATTCAGATGACCTATGCCAGCCTGTTTAATGAGGAAGCGGTGGAGCTGGCAAAACAGCATCATGAGCAGTATGGCGACGAAATTGGCCTGACATTGCTGGGGCTGCCTTGTAAGGAATTTCGTGAAAAATATAAGACAAAGGATTTTTGTATCTGGATGTTCTCGATGGAGGACAAAAAAGCGATTGTTACGGACGTTTTTGAGAAGTTTCACGAGCGTTTTGGGTTTTATCCGGAATCGACAGGCTCCTATTATATGGATGCGGAGCTTACCAATTACATAAAAGAAAAATATCCGTCGGTAAAATGCGCGGTCGCTACCTGCTGGGAGGAAGGCCCGAAGGCTTACCATACCTGCAACAATAGTTGGTATACGTTTATGGACGGCGGTCCCTGGGCGCCGTGGATTCCGTCTAAGGTCAATACCCATGCACCTGCCGCCAATGAGGAAGAGGATTCCGGCATTGTGGTGCAGTACCTGATGATGAACAATCAGAAGGCCCCCTTCAACGATGTGAGAGTCCGCCAGGCCATCAACTACGCCCTCAGCAAGGACGCCTACATCAATATCGTAAAGAACGGTCTTGCCGAGCCGGCCACCTCCATGCTGGGAAGCGCGGTCGC
>CANREH010000061.1 GCA_947629585.1 uncultured Lachnospiraceae bacterium
TAAACCTTTCAATCTTACTATGATTATCATAAAAATAAAAAAATTGGGATACTTTCAAAATCGTGCGTTTACCCTAATTAAATATCTTTCCATACTTGAAAAGTATGGCAAAATCCGGTATACTTTTTCTTAAAAAAGGAGAAAAGCCGAAGGCTTGATACAGACAATGGATATCCGGGTACTTCAGTATTTCCTTGCCGTTGCCAGGGAGGAAAGCATAACAAAAGCGGCGGAATCGCTTCATATGACCCAGCCGCCCTTATCGAGACAATTAAAGGAATTGGAAGAGGAGCTTGGCAAACAGCTCCTAATCCGCGGGAACCGCAAAGTAACCCTTACCGAAGAAGGGATGATCCTGCGGAAACGCGCGGAAGAAATGGTCGCGCTGATGGACAAAGCCAAAGCAGAGATCAGCTCCAGCGGTGAACAGATCAGCGGTGAAATCTATATCGGCGGCGGTGAAACAAAAGGCATCCGCCTGATTGCAAAAACACTGGAAGCCATACAGCAAAAATATCCGGACATTTCCTGCCATCTGTTCAGCGGAAATTCTGACGATGTGACAGAACGCCTGGACCAGGGGCTATTGGATTTTGGAATTTTAATTGAACCTACCAATATAAAAAATATGATTTTATCAAGCTTCCGGCCAGGGACATATGGGGGCTTTTAATGCGCCGCAGCCATCCCCTTGCCGGGAAACCGGGAATTTCACCGGAGGATCTGCAAAAAATTCCGCTGATCGTCTCGCGCCAGTCCCTTGCGCAGAACGAATTATCCGGCTGGCTCGGCAAACAGTGCGAATCCCTGCATATTGTCGCCACTTATAATCTCCTTTACAACGCCTCCCTTATGGTAGAGGAAAATGTCGGCTGCGCCCTGTGCCTTGACAGCATTATACCGGAATATAAAAACAGCCCGTTAATTTTCCGCCCGCTGAAGCCCCGGATCTCCGCAGGACTTACGATTGTGTGGAAAAAATACCAGGTATTCACCAAACCTGCAAAACTGTTCCTGGATACGCTGCAGGAAATCATTTCCCCACATCCATCCAAAAAACATTAAATTCTGCCGTATTGCGTTTTCCTCTCTGCTGTGATAAAATTTAGATGTGAATAGTAATAAAAATCTAAAGAAAGGAAAAACGGTACCTGCTATGAAACGTTTCCAGCGCCTTTCCCTCTCTTTTATCCTGGTTTTCGCAATGATGTTTGGAACTCCTGCCACATTTGCCGGATATGGCAATCCTGCCGTCACGGTGGCGGAAGCAAAGCACCATGACAGCTCCCATCATAAAAAGAAAGCCAAAATTGTCTACATTACCGAGACAGGGGAATGCTACCACACACACAAATGCGGCAACGGCACTTATTTCAAGTCTACACTAAAAAAAGCAAAAAATCTTGGGCTTCGTGCCTGCAAAAAATGTTTCTGATCAGCATTATCAGGATGTGCAGAAATATTTCCATCTCCGGGGCTGCCGCAATAAGAATGGAACATAAGTGCGGCAGCCCGATATTCCCTCCACTTCATTTTCTTTCCATCCGTTTCCACGGTAATCTGCCCGCTGTCTTTGGTCTGAAAAATAATTTTCCCGGAAAGCCGCGCTAACAGCTCCTCATGCGGATGTCCGTAACGGTTCTTTTCCCCGCAGGAGATAACGGCATATTTCGCAGGGCATACCTTTAAAAATTCCTCCGAAGTGCTTCCCTTCGATCCGTGGTGCGCTACTTTCAGGATATCAACGTCCCCTAACTCCTTCCCGCAGGCCTCCGTCATTTTTTTCTCCCCTTCCCCTTCTACATCCCCTGTCAGCAGTAAATCAAACATGCCGTAAGTAACCTTTAAGACAAGGGACGCCGCATTTTCGGAATCCGAAACAAAATCCCCGGACGGGTGCAGGCATTGAAACCTGACCCCTTTGATTTTAAATACATCCCCTGCGTTTACATATAAAATACGGGTTCCTTTTTGTTCTGCCAGCGCTTTCAGTTCTTTCCATTTTTCCTTTTCTTTTAATATGCTGGGAACCGCTATGTTCTCAATAAAAATTTCACTGCTCCCCTTTTCTTCCATTTCCAATAACTCCTGCACCGCACTGATATGATCCGCATCCATATGCGTCAGGAAAGCATACGCAATTCTGTTTTTTCCGCCCGCCTTTAAAAAAGGCTTCAGACGGTACTTCCCCGCAAGGGAAATATCCGAGCTTCCCCCGTCCACAGTAACGACACCCCCTCCCGGAAGCTCCATAACGATACTGTCTCCCTGCCCGATATCCAGAAAATGGACTTTCAAGTCAGCCCCGGGCAGACGGTATAATAAAAGAACCATCATACAAACTGTCAAAAAAGCCGCCGCCTTAGAAAAATACCCGTATTTCTCTGTTTTTCCCCATTTTCTCCATTTTCCCCATGCCAGCAGTATGCCAAAAATAACGTAATAAACAACGATTTTCATCATAGAAGGGCAGCCCGCCAACTGAATGGCGCCGGGAATTTTCTCCACAAACAGGCAGACAGACTCATAAAACCTTAAAATAACTGCCACAGAGAAAGACAGCGCTAAAGCCGCAAGAGGGAAAAATACCCCGATAACTCCCATAAAAAACGCCATTGGAAATAAAACCGACATTAACGGTATAATCAGAAGATTTAAAAAGACGCCGTAAAGAGGATAGGAAAAATAAGACTTTAAAATCACAGGCAGCGTTACAAGAAAAACAGAAAAGCTTGCCAAAAGGCTTTGCTTCCATCTTTGTTTCCATTTTTCTTTCCGATTGTCCGGCTCTGTCAGCAGCTTTTCCATGACAGGCAGCACGGCTCCTATGGCAAATACCGCCCCAAAAGAGAGCAAAAAGCCACTGTCGTTAAGGTACAGCGGGTTTTTCCAGAGAAGGAGAAGTGCCGCTGCCGCCATCCCCGTCAAAAGATCATAGGTCCTCCCCGCCGGGTCCGCTAAAATCCCTATCAGAAACATCCCTGCCGCCCTGTCCCCCGACACGCTGCCTCCTGTCATGCTTCCGTATAAGTATACAAATATGCCTGCGCCTGCCGCCGGGAAAATCCCAAAAGCCCATTTTCTTAAAAATCGGTATACCAGCATTCCCAGCATAGAAATGTGAAGCCCGGATATTGCAAGGATATGCGCTATCCCGTTTTCGCTGTAAAGCTCCCTGATATCCTGATCCAGATCCCCCTTTTCCCCAAGTGTCATCGCTTTCACGACCGAGGCTTCTTTCGGGCTTAACAGTGTTTCATATACAAAAATAAATCTTTTCTTTATTACCTGCAGAGCATACGCCAGAAGATCTTTTCTCCTGTCTGTTATTTCTATTTTTTCTGTATATGCCATAGCAGAAAGCCCCCGGATTTTCTGATATCCATATTCATCGTACTGCCCAAAATTTGCCGCTTTCTGAAAAGGCTTTAATTCTGCCTGCACCAGAATCCTATTCCCGATTTCAGGAACTTCTTCCGAAGAACTATATAAAAGAAGCCTTCCTTTGACATCAGACAGGGAATATCCTCTGTTTTTATAAGCACGAACTGGCAGCTCTGTGTCTGCCGGGCTCTTATCCGGTACGGAAATATCTTTCAGATAAATCCTGCAGCTTTTTTCCGTCTGCACTGTTTTATAAACAATCCCTTCCAACTTTCCCTGATATCCCCGCTCGGCAAGAAGCTCCAGCTCCTGCGGCATACTTTTTAAATAATAACGAAAACCAGAACAACAGAAAAGAAACGGAATCAAAAATAATAATAATCGGTATTTCTTCCCCGTAAACTGCCAAAACAGCGGAACGGGAATCAGGAATAAATACAGACTTACGGAAATCAGAATCAACAAACCATAGATAACAAGAATTTTCTTAAAAGTGAGATCCGGCCGCAGGAAATACAGCCATTTTCCCTCGAGGCATCCCAGGACACAGGATACCCCGCAGCATACAAGCGGACGTTTAACCAGAAATACTCCCCCTATTCCACAATATCAAGATCACGTTCAAAAAAATCATTAAATACCAGGCCGTCTCCATACTTTTCCACCGAAAGCCCATCGATCGTAAACTGTACCTTGCTGACGGAAGGCAGCTCTACCAGAGAATTTACAACGGAATAAACCGCCGCCTTATCCGATAACCCTTTCCTTTTGTTTAAAAAGGCGGAATTAAAATCGACATAGCAGATTCCGTCTTTGGTGGTTGTTTTTATCAGGGCGGTTCCCTCCGGTATCGTATCATAATATCCCGCCTGGAGCCCGTTGATAGAATTTACGCCTGCCAATAACTGCTGTATAACCAACTGCTCCATAGCTACCGTGCCGTCATAAACCTTCGTGACATGCGTTTCCTTGAGCTTCGTGCCGCTTCTGTCCGCAAAATAAAGCACCATAGAGACATTCTGGTAATAATTGGTTTCTTTTCCCGTATTATCAATAAACATATCCTCTGACATAAATCCAATCACTTTTTCATTCCGATCTGTCAAAGGCTGCCCTTCCACATAAAACTGGACAAATTCCACTCCTTCAATCTGCGTCAGGGTCTTTACAACCGCAGCACGGTACAGCACCTCTTGGACTGTCTTCATCTTTTTATAGCTGGAACTGTAATTCACCGTCAACTGCCCGTTTTTGTTCATATCCTCAATATCGCTGACAAATACCTCTTCCGGTTTTATTTTCCTTAAAGAAAGATCCTTTGGGGAATCATCCATTGCCTGAAGCAGCTCCTCTGCCAGGGCTATCCGCCCGGTTTCCTTTGCCTCGTAAGTTTCCGGTATCAGCTTATTTTCTTCGCTGTTTAAATAATAAATAAAAAATTCCCCATCCTTTTTTACGTCTTCCTTCTGCGCTCTCTGGCAGCCGCCCAGGAAACACAAACATACCAGTACCGCCAGCAGCCAAAAACCTTTTTTTCTCCTTACCATGCCTGCCCTCTCTCCGATCCATCCCTTCCTCACAGGATATAATTTAACGGCACACGTACCGTAAAGGTAGTTCCTTCTTTTTCTTTACTGTAAACTTTAATCGCTCCTCGGTGCATTAAAATGGCATTTCTTGTAATGGACAGGCCAAGCCCTGTGCCTCCCGTCTCCCTGGAATGGGCTTTATCCACGCGGTAAAACCGCTCAAAAATATTATCCTGCGCTTCTTCCGGTATCCCGACGCCGGAATCGGACACTTTAATATAAAAAAACTTATGATCCGCATTTAAGGAAACCCTGACCCATCCATCATCATAATTATATTTAATCGCATTCTCAATCAGGTTATTGACAGCAAGGGAAAGCTTCACTTCGTCCACTTCCGCCGTCACCGGACGAAAGCTTTCAAAAACAAGCTCGATATTCCTTTTCTGCGCAATTGGGCGCAGGCGCTTTAATATCATTTCCAGCAGCTCATTGATATTGACGCTGGCAATATTCATCTCCCCGGAGGTTTTATCCATTTTTACCAGAGACAATAAATCGTTAATGATTTTATTCTCCCGTTCAATCTCCGCCCCAATGTCAAGCATAAATTCACGGTACAGCTCTACCGGGGCATCCGGCTGGCTGACTAAAGAATCCGACAATACTTTCATAGAGGTAATCGGCGTTTTTAACTCATGGGAGACATTGGAAACAAACTCCTGACGGGAATTTTCCAGTTTTTGGATTTTATTGAGCATCTCATTGATAGCCTTTGCCACATGGATTGTCTCCGTAAACCCACTCTCCGCCAGATACTCGTCAAAATACCCGTCAGACAGGCGTTCTACAGAAGCCGCCGTCTTTTCCCACGGGTGAATAAAATACAGCGCTGTCATAATTGCCGCTATCACAATAAATACGGCAAAAAAAGCCGCAATCAGACGGAACCTTGCCGTCAGCGCATCCTTAATTTCAAAAATATTGGAAATCGAGAAGCTCATAATCATAAGCCCCTCATTTTCCTGGGAAGACGGCTTTGTAATCGGAAGGACCAGCTCCACATACTCGCTTTCAGTATCAATGTAAGAGCTGCTTTTTCCCTGTATCCCCAAAACCGCTTCCTCGGAAATCAGGGTTTTTCCTTCCTCCAGCCCATAAGTATCCTTAAGAATGCAGAGGTTTTCATCAACAATGATAATCCTGCCCTTATAAACATCCGCTACCTGGGAAATTTCCAGGTTGATATCCGAAGCGGAAGAGGATTCCTTTGTTACCAGAAAATTGGAATTGAGGATTAAATTGCTGATAATATTCGCATGATATTTCAGTTCACTGATCCTCTGTTCCAAAGCCTGCGACTGATAGGCGGAAAGACTTACTCTTAAAAATATCAGGACCGGAGCAAGACCCATAACCACAAAGACCAGCATCATCTGGAACTTCATGCTTTTCAGTAATTTTGCTTTCAAACTGAACTTATTTTTGGAAATAATAGCCTACACCCCACTTCGTATGTATATAAACAGGCTCGCTAGGGTTGCTTTCAATTTTTTCGCGAAGCCGCCGGATATGGACATCCACTGTCCTTTCATCCCCCGGATAATCAGGTCCCCAGACGGTATTTAAAAGGGAACCCCTGCTATATATTTTATCCGGATCGTTCATCAATATCTCCAGAAGATCAAACTCCTTCGCTGTCAGATTCACTTCTTTATCCGCAATATACACACGCCTGCTTTCACAGTCAACCTTCATTTCCCTGGAAGTCAGCCACTTCTTATCTTCTTTTTTCGCCTCTTTCTGGGAACTGCGCCGGATAATCGCCTTGATCCTTGCCTTCACTTCCAAAATATTAAACGGCTTTGTGATATAATCATCCGCGCCATACTCCAGTCCCAGAATTTTATCCATATCATCACCTTTTGCTGTAAGCATAATAATAGGTGTATTAGAAAATTCCCTGATCTGCTGACATACCTCAAACCCTGTCAGCTTCGGAAGCATCACGTCCAGAAGCACAACGTCATACTCCTTTTCTTTTACAGCCTTCAGCGCCTCTTCCCCGTCGTAGGCGCAGTCTACCTCCATCCCGTCCTGTTCCAGGCTGAACCGGATTCCTTTTACAATTAACTTTTCATCATCAACAACCAGAATTTTCCTGCTCATCAGCTTTCCGTTACCTCCATAACTTTATACAATTAAGTAGTAATATGATCGGATATTTTTTGGTAAACGCCCTCTTTAATGCCCGGAATCTGCATCAGCTCTTCTGTTGTCTGAAAACTGCCGTTTGTCTCACGGTAGGTTATAATCGCGTCCGCTTTCGCTTCACCGATTCCGGTCAGGGTCATCAATTCTTCTTTTCCGGCAGTATTGATATTTACCTTATCGCCCTCTGCGTTCCCTGAGCTGTCCGCTTTTCCTTCCTCTGTATTGTTTATGCCGGCTGTTTCCTTTTTAGAAGGGACATAAATCTTTTCGCCGTCCTCCACTTTCTCTGCAAGGTTTAAATATTCCCTGTCCGCTTTTTTTGTAAAACCGCCGGCAGCCCGGATAAAATCAGATACCCTTGCATCCTCAGAAAGCTCATAAACGCCGGGATTCTTCACCTTCCCGCACACATGGCAGACGACTGCTGCCGCTTCTTTTTCTTCCGGAACGGGTTCTTCCTTTTCCGCTTCTTCCCCGTCTGGACTGCCCTCCTGCCCTTCTGTTTCCAGAATTTCAAGATATGCCGTATCCGCTTCCTTCTCAAAGCCGGATAAGCCAAACAGCACCAGCACCAATACTGCCGCCGCCAAAAAAAATATACCGATCCCTGTCTTTTGTGACATCTCATATCTCCTTTATTATTTTAACCAATTTTCTCCATGATTACAATAGCTCTTTTCCTATTTCCACTTAAAAATAACAACGCCTGCAAGAAAAACTGCAACCCCAATCAATTTCCGCCACTCAAACATCTCCTTCTCCGCTCCGAACCAGCCAAACAGGTTAATCAGATAGGCGGCAATCAACTGCGCACAGACAATTAACATCACCGCCCTGGCAGGCCCTAACTGGTTCATGCTCTGGATCACTGTATAGGTAATAAATGCCCCAACAGCCCCTCCAAGCAGGATATACTTTGGCTGCACATGTATCAAATCAGAAACGCTTCCCTGCCTTCCCGTAAAATACCATGCCGCAATACATACAGCTAATGCAAGAAGCTGCACAAACGCCGACGCGATCCAGATGCCGCTCTGCTTCGTAACTGCCGCATTCCAGACTCCCTGCACGCTCATCAATACCCCTGAAATCAACGCTATAATCCATCCTGACATATGCTCCATCTCCTTTTTGTTACTATAAAAGCCACGGCTTGTTCTTTAAGATACCTTTTATTCTCCCAAAAAGGCAGGGATATTATACGGCTTTATGAAAAAACAAAAAAGAACTGGATTTATGATTTCACCGGATGGAGATAACCGAATACAGACAAAAGAAAAACAGGATAAATCAGAACATACATTCGCATTTCCTGCTCTCATTTTACCATAGATACTTTTGAATTGCAATTAGAAAAAAGAACCTGATTTTTGTATAAAATTACTATAAAAGCCCAGTCTCCATACAGGAACAGACGGCAAGCTTGCTTGCCAGCCTGGTCCTGTATGAGAGACGCTAACCCGTATGAGCAAAACAGTGATGCGAACGAATGAGAGCAGCACGATTTGCGAATATGGGCAGGGGAGCGAGAGTGCGAAAGCACGAAGCTCCCCGGTGGGCTTTTATTCATGGCAGCGCCGGGCATGCCCGACGTGAAAGTTTATTTACGAAGCTTATGAATATTGTTTACCAGATCATCAGACACTGCCGCAATGCGATCCGTAGCCTTCTTACAGTCATCAATAATAGTCTCAAAGCCCTGAAGCTTATCCAGCATCACTTTGACCTTTTCCTCATTCTGATCGGAAAATTCAGACATATTGCCGACTTCATTTAAAATAGCGTCCTTATTCTTATTGATTGTAGTAATTTCCGACTCAATGCCATCCACAAAACCTGCCACCTGGTTGACTTCATTGCGCAGGGAAATAAACAGATCGCTTGTAGAACGGATTTTTTCCGTCTGCTCCGCAAATGCCGTCGTCACCTTCTGCGTCACTTCCACGCTGAACTGCGCATTTTCAATCAACTCATTGACGCTCTGGTTAATCTGCTCCGTGGACTCCCTGGACTGATCGGCAAGCTGGCGGATTTCCTCCGCAACTACGGCAAACCCCTTGCCTGCTTCCCCTGCCCTTGCCGCTTCAATGCTGGCATTTAAGGCAAGCAGGTTCGTCTGCGTGGAAATGCTGGCGATAATCTCGGTCGCCGTCTGTATGTTCATTGCCGATTTATTTGTCAGCTCCGTCTGCTCTCTTACCTTTTCAATAGACATACTGTTTTCATTATTCAGGGCAATCAGCTCATTGATGTAATTTTCCACGGAAACATTGCATTTTTTCATATTCTCGGCGCTGACGGCGAGCGTTTCCACATTACCCGACATATCGCCCATTTCATTGCCCATATTTCCGATTTCGCTGTTGATAATCCGCATCTTTTCCGTCTGGGAAATGATATTCTCGGAAACTGAATTGATATCCGAGCTTACATCCTCCTCCGTAGCAAGCATTTCTTTAAAAGAATCCCCAAAATCAGCGGACACTTCCGTTAATTCCTTTGTTGCCTTCTGGATAGAGGAAATAATCTTCGCATAAGATACCGCAATCTCATTGATAGACTGCATAATCTCATTCATCCTGCTGTTGTTTGCAAGCTGCTTCGGTATCTCCGTCTCGTCCAGGCCGATTTCATAAGTGCCGTCCGCAATATCCGAAACATTCTCAAAAAAATTCTTCATGGCATCGGATACAACTTTTACCAGGACAAACGTGATAAAGTAAACAACCACAATTCCCCCGATTGTCAGTATCAGCTTTAACATCCCATGCGGCAAAAGCACGGAAACCGCCACCGTCCATATGCCCAATGCCAAAACAGGGGTTGTCATAACCAACGCCAGCAGCTCAACCAGTTTCTTATTATGTTCTTTTTGGTTATCCATTCCTGCACCTCCATACATTTTTTCTTTAATTTTGCTAAACTTACCCTTATTTATAGTATGCCAAATTTCCTTATCTGTCAATCATTTTTTGGACTTTACTCTAAACACCTCTCCAGTTTTTCCGCCATTTCATCCACATGTTCTTTTTTAATGATTAACGGCGGGACAAAACGGACAATATTCGTTCCGGCGGAAATTAAGATCAGCCCTTCCGCCTGCGCCCTTACGATAATTTTCCCTGCCGGTTCATAAAATTCCAGGCCCTGCATCAGACCCTTTCCCCTGTGATCGGCAATCTGATCCTTATGCTTCTCAGCCAGCGTTTCCAAAGTATCCCAAAGATATGCGGAAACCTCCCTTACATTTTCCAGTACCTTTTCTTTTTCAAAAATATCAAAGACTGCCGATACTGCTGCCGTCGCCAGCGGATTCCCGCCATAGGTAGTCCCGTGATCCCCCGGCACGAAAACATCCGCAAATTTCCCTCTTGCAGCAAATGCCCCCACCGGGACGCCGCAGCCGAGCGCCTTCGCACAGGTCATGACATCCGGTAAAATCCCGTACCCCTGATAGGCAAACATATCCCCGGTACGCCCCATGCCGCACTGGATTTCGTCAAATATCAAAACAATGTCCTTTTCACTGCAAATCTTGCGGATTCCTTCCAGAAACTCCTTCTTTGCCGGGTAAATCCCGCCTTCTCCCTGGACAGGCTCTAAAATAACCGCGCAGGTCCTGTCACTGACAAGTGATTTTACACTGTCTAAATTATTATATTCCGCAAAGGAGATTCCCGGCATCAACGGTCCGAAAGGCTCGCGGTATTTTTTCGTCCCGGTAACGGCAAGCGCGCCCGTGCTCCTTCCGTGGAACGAATGATCCATAGCGATAATCTCTCCCGCCGCCGAGCCTGTTTTATCATAATAATAACGTTTGGCAAGCTTTATGGCCCCTTCCACGGACTCTGTCCCGCTGTTCGTGAAAAATACCTTGTCCATGCCGGAAGCCTTCACAAGCTTTTCTGCCGCTTCCGCCATCGGGACAGTATAGTAATAATTAGACACATGGATAATCTTATCTACCTGCGCATGGACAGCATTGTTATACTCCTGATTGCCATACCCAAGTGCAAATACGGCAATCCCCGCCGCAAAGTCCAGGTATTTTTTTCCTTCTAAATCATATAGGTAAACGCCTTCCCCGCGATCCCAGACAATCGGGTAACGGTTATAGGTATGCATTAACGATTCTTCCGCAAGATCGATATACTCTTTGCTATTCATGATCAAACCACCCTTCTTCATCGTTTAATATTGCCGTACCGACTCCCTTATTGGTAAAGAATTCCAATAACAGGCAGTGTTCTTTCCTTCCGTCGATGATATGTACCCTCTGCACGCCTTTTTCCACAGCTTCGATACAATTTTTCAGCTTCGGCAGCATTCCGCCCTTGATATACCCGTCTGCAATCAGCTTTTCCGCCTCCGGCACTGTCAGGGTAGAAACCAGGGTACTCTTATCCTCCGGATCGGTGCACACGCCTTCAATATCGGTCAAGAATGCCAGCTTTTCCGCCTTCATCGCCTTCGCAATCGAAGATGCCGCATCATCCGCATTGATATTGTAGCTTTTGTAATCCTTAAGTCCAAGCCCGACCGGGGCAATAATCGGGATATAGTCATCCTCCAGCAGCTTGTCGATAATATCCGTATCCACCGCAACGACATCGCCGACATAGCCGATATCGCCGCCGTCCACCTTTTTCTTTTCACAGCGGAGCAGCCCGCCGTCCTTGCCGCTGATCCCGACCGCCTTCACGCCAATCTGCTCCAGCATCCTGACCAGATCCTTGTTGACCTTGTTCAATACCATCTCGGCGATTTCCATCGTTTCCTCGTCGGTCACGCGGAGTCCTTCCACGAACTTGGTCTCTTTCCCGACAACCGCAAGCCATTTGCTGATTTCCTTACCGCCGCCATGTATAATCATCGGCTTCATTCCGACCAACTTCAGCAAAGCCACGTCCTTAATCACGCTGTTTTGCAGATTTTCATCCAGCATAGCGCTTCCGCCGTATTTTACCACGACACGTTTATTATTAAAATCCCTGATATACGGCAGGGCTTCAATCAATGTCTGTGCTTTAAACATTACCTGATCCATCGTTTCTTCCATTGCTTTTTTTCTCCAATCTTTCTAAATTTACATTTCCGCAGGCGGGACCCGCTTCCAAAACTTGCCAGCGAGCCTTTCCCGTAAATTTCTAAGGGAACATCGGCACCAAACGGAGCCCTTCCTGTTCCTCCAGCCCGAACAAAAGGTTCATATTCTGGACAGCCTGCCCTGCAGCGCCTTTCACCAGATTATCCATAGCGCCCATCATAATCACGCGCTTTGTCCTCGGGTCAATCTTGATATTCAAATCCACAAAATTGCTGCCTTCCACCCATCTTGTCTCCGGGCAGACATCCTTTTCCAGCACCCTTATAAAATATTCATTTTCATAATACTGATCATAAATTGCCTTTGCTTCTTCATAGGAAATCTCCTTTTTCAGATTTGCATAGGCTGTAATCAGAATGCCCCGGTTCATCGGGACTAAATGCGGCGTAAAATTAAGAACTACCTGCTCCCCGGACGCATAGGAAAGCTGCTCCTCAATCTCCGGCGTATGTCTGTGGCTTGCCACACCGTAAGCCTTAATCGATTCGTTAACCTCACAGTATAAATTATTCACCTTTGCGCCGCGCCCCGCACCGGAAGTCCCTGATTTCGCATCAATAATCACGGTACTCATATCAATCAGCCCTTCCTTTGCCAGAGGATAAATGGCAAGCGTAGAACAGGTCGGATAACAGCCCGGATTTGCAATTAAGCGCGCTTTTTTGATTTTCTCCCTGTTAATTTCACAAAGGCCATAGACGGCTTCCCCAATAAACTGCGGGCTTTTATGCTCCAGGCCATACCATTTTTCATAAACCCCGACATCCTTGATACGGAAATCCGCGCTCAAATCAATAATCTTTGTTTTCGACAGGATATCCTCATTAACCAGGGAAGCGCAAAGTCCCTGCGGCGTCGCTGTAAATACTATATCCGCTTCCTCTGCCAGCTCCTCCATATTATCATCAAGACATTTCTGATCTACCAGCTTCGTCATATTCCCAAACACGTCGCTGTAACGCTTATCAATATAACTGCGGGAACCATACCAGACAATTTCCGCCTCCTTATGCTGCAGTAAAAGGCGGACAAGCTCCTGCCCCGCATATCCGGTAGATCCAATAATTCCGGCTTTTATCATCACTTTTTCTCCTTTTTATTCTTATATTTGTATCAATCCTATTATAATCTTTCTTCCCGATATGTAAAGTTCTTTTTCTCAAATTTGCATAAAAATTCATAAAATTTACAAAAAACTTATATTTATTCATTACAGTTCAGCCATGCGGCAAAAATAGGAAAATGGAACCGTCGAGTTTACTCGTAAGGGACAATTTTCCTTATTTTTGCCATATGGCGCTCTGCCAAAAGCGAGATTTTAGCCGCTTTAGCGGCGAAACAGGCTGCAAAGCAGCCAAATCGAGCTGATGGCTGAACTGTTCAATTCAGCCATAAAATACTTGCATATCCCGCTTTAATGTTGTATATTATAGGGAAGAATTGCAGGTGCAGGGTGAAGATATATTATTATTTAATAAGAAAGGAGAAGTCGAAGGCTTTTTCACTCTGCTCTTTTCACGCCTTTGACATACTGGAAAATGAAAGAAAAAGTTATTTTAGCGTACTCCGGCGGATTGGATACCACCGCTATCATTCCCTGGCTTAAGGAAAATTTTGATTACGAAGTAATCTGCGTCTGCATTGACTGCGGACAGGAAGAAGAGCTGGATGGTCTGGAAGAAAGAGCCATTTCCTGCGGCGCTTCCAAACTGTACATTGAAGATGTCATTGATGAATTTTGCGATGAATATATCGTTCCATGTGTCCAGGCTAATGCCATTTATGAGAACAAATATCTTCTCGGAACCTCTATGGCAAGGCCGGTAATTGCAAAGAAGCTGGTAGAGATTGCCCGCAAGGAGGGCGCTACCGCTATCTGCCACGGCGCTACCGGAAAAGGCAATGACCAGATCCGTTTTGAGCTTGGAATCAAGGCGCTGGCGCCGGATCTTAAGATTATTGCCGCATGGAGAAACGACAAATGGACCATGAACTCCCGTCAGGAAGAAATTGAATACTGCCGCCAGCATGGCATCAACCTTCCATTCTCCGCAGACAGCAGCTACAGCCGCGACAGGAACTTATGGCATATCAGCCATGAAGGACTGGAACTGGAAGATCCTGCCAACGAGCCAAACTTCGAGCACCTGCTTGTGCTTGGCACAACGCCGGAAAAAGCCCCAGAGGAAGGCGAATATGTCTCCATGACTTTTGAAAAGGGCGTTCCAACCAGCATCAACGGCAAGAAAATGAAGGTTTCCGATATTATCCGTGAATTAAATGCCCTGGGCGGAAAACATGGCATCGGCATTGTAGATATCGTAGAAAACCGCGTTGTCGGCATGAAATCCCGCGGCGTCTATGAAACACCGGGCGGAACGATTTTAATGGAAGCCCACCAGCAGTTAGAGGAACTGATCCTTGACCGCGATACCTATGCAGTAAAAAAAGACATGGGCAATAAGCTGGCACAGATTGTATATGAAGGAAAATGGTTCACGCCTCTGCGCGAAGCAGTCGAGGCTTTCATTACTTCCACACAGCAGTATGTCACCGGAGAAGTAAAATTCAAGCTTTACAAGGGGAATATTATCAAAGCTGGGACAACCTCCCCATACAGCCTGTATAATGAAAGCATTGCAAGCTTCACGACAGGCGATCTGTATGACCACCATGACGCAGAAGGCTTCATCAACCTGTTCGGCCTTTCCTGCAAAGTCCGCGCTATGAAAATGCAGGAAATAGAAAACAACAAGTAATTATTTCATCGGCATTTTAAAAGAAGCTGCCGCATTAATGAATCAAAATTCATGAAGCGGCAGCTTCTTTTTTCTCTCTTCTTATTTTTTTCTGATTACTGCCTTAAAAGACTTTTTAATCGTTTTCCCATTGGTAAGCTTTACTTTAAAGGTGATTACCGCTTTCCCTTTTTTTACACCGGAAACCTTCCCTTTTTCAGACACCTTTGCGACGCTTTTTTTGGAGGTTGCCCAGGTATAAGAAGCAGCTTTTGCCCCGTCCGCCTGCAGGCTGTATTTAATGACCTTGCTCCTGCCTGCTTTTAATTTCAGTTTATTTTTGGAAGTAAGGTTGGTAAACGTTAATTTATATTCCTTCTTGGTTACGATCACTTTCAGCTTTTCTTTAAAGGACCCGTCCTGCGTTGCAACGGTAATCGTCGCCGTCCCGTAACGGCGCGCCGTTATTTTCCCCTTCTGATTCACAGAAGCGACGACGCTGTTGGAAGTTTTCCAGGTCAGGTACTGGGTAGAAGTGTCTACACGAAAATTTGTCTGGACAGTAATGCTTTCCCCTTCCTTTAATTCCAGAGGATCATCTACGTTTTCAAAAAATACCTCATCATCGGTTTCATTATCATCAACGCTTTCATTTACGACAGTAATCGTAAATGTCGCCCTTAAGAGCCCGTTTTCATTGCTTGCCGTAATCGTCGCTGTCCCAAGACCGTCCGCAGAAACGACGCCGTCACTGACATTTAAAATATTTTCATTGTCGGATGTCCATTCCAGCTCCGGCATAATCGTCTTGGCAGGCGTCAATACGACCGCCAATGTCTGTTCTGTATCAAGAACCATCGTGGTATTTCCATCCAGAGCAATTTCCGTCGGATTTCCTTTTGCCTCATAAACAGTAATCCCAAGACGTGCTGTAATCCCCGTGCCGTCGGTTGCCGATACAATTACAATCGCCTTTCCCGGCGCCAGTCCCATAATATTCCCATCGCCGTCTACCGATAAAATTTCTTCATCGCTCGAAAACCATTCCAAATCCGGGTTCGTTGCATTGAAAGGAAAAACCTTCGCCGTAATCTGCCTTGTCTCATCGACACCGATCTCTTTTTCTCCTGGAAGATTTAAACCGATCGACGTAACCTTAATCTGTTTTTCTGTGACAGTAATTGCAATGCTGGCGCTTGCTCCGCCGCCGTCCCCTGCCGTCACGGTAACGGTTGCCGTCCCTGCGGCAATTGCGGAAACAAAGCCTTTTTCACTGACAGTAAGGACGTTAGTGTTGCTGGAAGTAAATTTTAATGTGTGGTCCGTGGCGTTTGCCGGTTCCACCGTCGCCGTCAGGGTCTGCGTATCCCCGACTTCCATGTTCTGATTTCCTTTTATTGTAATCTTTTCCATTTTTTTCCCGGTTACGGTAATGGAAATAGAACTGCTGACATTGGAGCCGTCCTGTGTCATCGCCGTAATCTCCGTCGTTCCGACTCCCACGGCCGTTACAGTACCGTCTGCGGAAACGGTCGCCACGGATTCTGTACTGGAGCGGTATGTCACAGTCGGCTGCGAGGCATCTAATGGAGTAATCAGGGCAATTAATGTCTGCTTATCCCCGACCACCATTGTGCTTTCTCCCTGGAGTTTTAAGCCGGTCACGGAAATCCCCGTCGTCGTCTTGACTGTAACCGAAACCGTGCCTTTGATATCCCTGCCGTCCTGCGACGTGGCAGTAATCGTCGCCGTACCATCGCTGACCGCCGTAATGACGCCATTTTGATCTACCGTTAAAACCTTGTAATCGCTGGAATCAAATTTAAAACCGGGCTCTATGTAAGCATTGGAAGGGGTTGGCTTCACTTTGGCAGTCTGTTTGACGCCCGGGCTCATGGTAGTACCCTCCAGTTCTATGCTTAAAGAAGTAAGTTCTGCATAGGTATTACTGTAAACTGTCAATTCAAACGTGCCGCGGCAGATAACCGCGCTTCCTGAAATCGGCTCCGTCTGCACGGAAATGGTGGCCTTTCCACTGTTGACCGCCGTCACTTCCCCGGTATTTGTCACATTTGCGACAGAGGTATTACTGGAACTGTAAAGGAAATCGCCATTATAATTTTTACATGAAGAAGTAAGCTTCTGCGTCGCCCCCATCCTCATATAAGAAAGGCCTTTTACCTCGATTGCCGTCCCGGAAGCCGGGATCAATGTTCCCGCAGCAAAGGCATGAAACCCCTTCGCCCCGGTAAACGCCCCTTTTAACGAAACATCCGGAGTGCCTTCCGCCAGCCTGACAGGCTCTATTTCAGCCGCCTTCATGCTTTTGCCGGAAAATAATAACATGACTGCAAAAATGCTAATCCATAGCAGGCATTTTAAAAATCTCTCTGTTTTTTCTGCTGTTCCCATAAACAATCTCCTTCCCGCATTTTCCATAAGAACTGTTTGCCACCCTGTTTTACGATAACATAAATTTTTGGCTAAAATACGTCAGAGTTGAAAGATATTTTTATACATTGTAACAGTTCAGCCATCAGCTCGATTTGGCTGCTCTGCAGCCTGTTTCGCCGCTAAAGCGGCTAAAATCTCGCTAATGGCAGAACGCCATATGTCAAAAATAGTGAAAATTGTCCCTTACGAGTAAACTCGAAGGTTCAATTTTCCTATTTTTGCCGCATGGCTGAACTGTTACTATACATTAATCTCCGCTGTTATGCCAAGAAGCTCTTTGTTTTCTTCCAGCATCGGATTCACTGCCTTCTCTAAAAATGCCTCCACCTGTTCTTTGGAGCGTCCGATATATTTCGACGGGTCCATTGCGGCTTTCAGTTCTTCTATAGTCAGGTTAAAGGCAGGATCGGCTGCGATCAGCTCCAGCAGGTTATTGTCAAGCCCTTTCTGCTTTACATTGGCGCCCGCCTCCATAGACAGCGTCCGGATCTTTTCATGCAGCTCCTGGCGGTTTCCGCCTGCCTTTGCCGCATCCATCATGATATTTTCCGTCGCCATAAACGGCAGCTCGGAAAGAAGATGTTTCTCAATAACCTTTTCATAGACAACAAGCCCGTCCACAACATTTAAACATAAATCCAGCACGCCGTCTGTCGCAAGAAATCCTTCCGGAATGCTTAAGCGCTTATTGGCAGAATCATCCAATGTCCTTTCAAACCACTGGACAGCGGAAGTAAACGCCGGGTTAAGCGCGTCAATCATCACATAACGGGAAAGGGAAGCAATCCTCTCGCTTCTCATCGGGTTTCTTTTATAAGCCATAGCGGAAGATCCAATCTGATTTTTCTCAAACGGTTCCTCCACTTCCTTCAAGTGCTGCAGAAGCCGGATATCGTTAGAAAATTTATGCGCGCTTGCCGCAATCCCGGCAAGGACATTGGCAACCCTGGTATCCACTTTTCTGGAATAGGTCTGCCCGGATACCGGATAACATTCCTGAAAGCCCATTTTTTTCGCAATCATCGGATCGATTTTGTCAATCGTCTCCTGATCACCGTTAAACAGCTCCAAAAAGCTTGCCTGCGTCCCCGTGGTACCTTTAGAACCAAGCAGCTTCATACTGCTAAGAACATGCTCCAAATCCTCTAAATCCAGCATAAATTCCTGTATCCAAAGAGTCGCCCGCTTTCCCACAGTCGTCGGCTGGGCCGGCTGGAAATGCGTAAAGGCAAGCGTCGGCTGCGCCTTATATTTATCTGCAAACTTCGCAAGCTCTGCAATAAGATTCACCAGCTTTTTCTTAATTAAGCGCAGCGCCTCCGTCATAATAATAATGTCCGTATTATCCCCGACATAACAGGAGGTCGCTCCCAAATGGATGATACCTGCCGCCTTCGGACACTGCACCCCGTAAGCGTACACATGGGACATCACGTCATGGCGCACCAGCTTTTCCCTCTCCTTTGCCACATCATAATTAATATCATCCTGATGAGCCTTCATTTCATCAATCTGCTCTTTGCTGATCCTGTCCAGCCCCAGCTCCATTTCCGTCTCCGCAAGGGCGATCCAGAGCCGCCTCCAGGTGCGGAATTTTTTATCCTGTGAAAAAATCTCCTGCATTTCCTTACTTGCATACCGCTCCGAAAGAGGGCTTATATATCTGTCTGTTCCCATTCTATCTCTCCTTATCTCTTCTTATTTTTTGTTACGATTCACAGTTCCTTCACTCCCATGCGCAAAACCAGATGCTTACGCATCTGTCCGCTGCTTCGCAGCTTTTTATTTTATTTTTCAAAATCCCCGCGGATATCTTCTTTCGGCGGCTCTACCGGATAATCCCCGCTGAAGCAGGCATGGCAGTATTCATATTTCCCGCCGATCAGCTCATTTAGCCGCTCCAGGGAAAGATATCCTAATGAATCCGCCCCTATCATCTTCCGGATCTCCTCTACGGAATGCCCGTAGGCAATCAGCAGCTCGCTTGACGGAACGTCTGTCCCGAAGTAACACGGGTATTTAAACGGCGGCGAACTGATCCTGACATGGACTTCTTTCGCTCCCGCTGTCTTTAACATCCTTACGATCTTTTCGCTTGTCGTTCCCCGGACAATCGAATCGTCAATCATTACGACGCGCTTTCCTTCCACCACATCCCGGAGCACATTTAATTTAATCTTAACGCTGGATTCCCTGACAGACTGCTTCGGCTTAATGAACGTCCGCCCGACATAGCCGTTTTTCACAAATGCCACGCCATACGGAATTCCCGATTCCATAGCGAAGCCCATCGCCGCCATATTGCCGGATTCCGGCACGCCGACCACAATATCCGCTTCTACCGGGTGCTCCTGCGCCAGTATTTTCCCCGCGGTAATACGGGAATGATAAACGCCGATCCCGTCGATAAAACTGTCCGGGCGGGCAAAATAAATATATTCAAAAATGCACCTTGCAAGCTTTTTCCGGCACAGGGAAGTATCGGTCTTGATTCCGTCCCTTGTAATCGTAACGATCTCCCCCGGAAGCACATCGCGGACAAACTCTGCGCTGACGGCATCGAGGGCACAGGATTCCGAAGCAAGGAAATAAGTACGATCCCGTTTCCCGATGCAGAGAGGGCGGAACCCAAACGGATCGCGCGCGCCGATTAGCTTTCTCGGGCTCATGACAATCAGGGAATAAGCTCCCTTGATTTTCTGCATGGCATTTTTGACAGCGCCCTCCACATCCGGTGTATTTAACCGCTCCCTTGCAATATGGTACGCAATTACCTCTGTATCGATCGTAGTCTGGAAAATAGCGCCCGTATGCTCTAACTCCTTCCGAAGCTCCGGCGCATTGACAAGGTTTCCGTTATGGGCGAGCGCAAGCGTTCCCTTGACATAATTTAAAACAAGCGGCTGGGTATTTTCATTCACACTTGCCCCGGCAGTAGAATAGCGGACATGCCCGACGCCGATATCCCCTTTCAGGCTCCCAAGATTATCTGGATTAAATACTTCATTTACCAAGCCCATGCCTTTGCATGACAGCACGCTCCGCTTCGGCCCATTGGTATCACTGACGGCAATTCCGCAGCTCTCCTGCCCACGGTGCTGCAGGGCAAACAAACCATAATAAATTGACGGCGCAATATTTTCCCCATCCAGGTCATAAGCCCCGAAAACGCCGCATTCTTCATGCAGGCCCTCATAAAAACTATCCATTGACGTATTCCTTTCTGAGTTATAATGAAGTTTATACAAGCAATCTTTTGCATCATCTGTAATGGAAAAAGATGGACGATGTCCATCTTTTCAGTTCGGTTACAGGAAACGGTAACTTAAATCAAACCGATGCGCTTTGCTACCTCGTTGTATGCGTCCTCCACATTTCCAAGATCCCGGCGGAAACGGTCCTTATCCAGTTTTTCCCTTGTCTTGATATCCCAGAAGCGGCAGGTGTCCGGCGAAATCTCATCCGCCAGGATAATATCTCCGTGGAACCTTCCAAACTCTACTTTAAAATCAATCAATTCAATGCCGCACTCTGCGAAGAACTTTTTCAGGAAATCATTGATCTTAAAGACATATTCCGTAATCTTATCAATCTCTTCCCTGGTAGCGGCCCCGATCGCAATGGCGTAATAATCATTGATCATCGGATCGCCAAGATCATCATCTTTATAGCTGAATTCCAGGGTAGGACAGAGAAGCTTTTTCCCTTCCTCAATCCCCAGCTTCTTGGAAAAGCTGCCAGCCGCCACATTCCTTACAATCACTTCCAGCGGCACGATTTCCACCTTCTTCACCGCCGTCTCACGGTCGCTTAACTCCTCTACAAAATGGGTCGGTACGCCTTCCTCTTCCAGCTTCTTAAACAGGAAATTCGTCATTTTATTGTTAATAACGCCCTTCCCCGTAATCGTGCCTTTCTTAAGGCCGTTGAACGCCGTCGCGTCATCCTTGTAATCCACGATAACGATATCCTCATCCTCTGTCTTAAAAACCTTCTTTGCCTTGCCTTCATAAAGCTGCTCTAATTTCTGCATAATAACCTCCATTCCGCCATAAAGCGATCTTTTTTCATCCTCTATTATAACCAATACTGCCTAAACTGCAAGAGATTTTTTCCATAACTGCAAGTATTTGATAACAATTCAGCCGTGCCATTTGCAATCTTGCACTTCTGCTGCCGCAGGCGGATTTCTTACTCCCCAAACAGGCCCCTCTTTACCTTTACCTGCAAAATCCGCTCCACCGACTCATTGATCTGTTCTTCTGAAATTGTTCCCGACTTTACCGCAGCGATAACCCCCTGAAAGGCTTCCTGATAGTCCTGCGGCATCAGCACAATATCGGCTCCTGCCTGAATAGAGGAAACCGCCGCTTCCGCTGCCGTGTATTCCGAAGTAATTGCCGCCATATCCATCGCATCCGTAACAATCACGCCTTCATATTCAAATTCCGTGCGCAGAATGTTTTTCATCACAATTTCGGACATACTTGCAGGCCTGGTGTCTTCTGTCACCCGGCTGACAGAGATATGGGAAACCATGATAAAATCCGCCCCTGCCCTGATTCCCTGCTTGAATGGCTTAAAGTCGGTTTTCCGCAGGTTCGTGATATCCTTTTCCAGGTTCACCGCCCCCTTATGGGTATCCCCTGTGG
>CANREH010000062.1 GCA_947629585.1 uncultured Lachnospiraceae bacterium
ATTTCACAAAAAGAGAAGCTGAGTTATTGAAAGAAATCGAAGAATTAAAGAAAAACCAATCTAAGAATTAAACCAGGAGCCTTCCTTTCATCAGGGAGGTTTTTTTAGAGATATTCCTATGAGGAATGCTCTGCATAATAATCAAAAGAAAAGGAGTGTTTAACTAGGAGTACAATACAAAAATAGTACCGAGACGTATTTTAGAAGCCAAACGATTAAATAGGGAGGAATAAGATATGGTAAAGTGTTCTAAATGGGACCAGCAGGACAATTTAAGATGTGAGTTCCCAGTTCTCCTGCAGATTCCCAGAGTTGAGACTGAACGTATTCATCCGTTACAACAGAAAAAGATTTTTAGAATATGCGAGATATTAAGAGATGATGAGAGGGTACTTACTGTGGTGCTTTTTGGTAGCTCAGTAAATCTTCGGTGCAACCAGTATAGTGATATCGATGTGGTTGTACGCTTAAGGGAAGAGTTTGTGTGTAATGAAGTGAAAAATGACGTTTCCGAGAAAATTCAGTTAGCATGTGACTGGAATGCCGATATTCTATGGTATGATAGAATTCAAAATAATAGCAGATTTTTGGAAAATGTTCTAAAGGGGGTGCAGATTATATGAGTAAATTATTATCGCGGGCAAAAGCTTTTTTGAGAAATGCAAAAACTGACTATAAGATTAATTGGTGAAGATGATTCTTTTCTTGATGTGTGTTGCTTCAGTTTGCAACAGTCAATAGAGTTTACTTACTATAAAAGTTAGGATTGCGGAAGTGCAGGGCGCGAAGCAATCCGCAGGCTTTTATACGCAGTGGTGTCCTGGTGGATATGTAGGTTTAGAATAGTAATAATTATTTTATAATGGTGACTAGAAAAGTTCCTGGATTTTTACCTGTAATGTTTATGATTCTTCTGCGTATGCTCCATATTTTGAGCATTTATTAGATGTTTTGAAGATTTGTAAAAAGATGTATAAGACTGTAAAGGTTTTGGATTGGGAGTCTTTTGAATGGTATATTCTGAGTACAGCAATGTTTAATGAAAGGTATACTATTGATGATACCATTTGTAAGTTCGATTCCGTGGAGAGATTATGTACTCATAGATTAACTGAATTATTAGGTTATAATTAAGAATAGATTGCCTTTATGTTTTAATCGGTTTGTTGCTTGTGAAAGTTGCAAAGCGTTTAAGTCATATACTTTAAAGACAACGAGGACTCCTGATAGGGTTATCGAAAAACCTTTGTTATCATTAGATATGCAAGAAGAGTTTGGGGCTTTCTTTGCGGGGGATAAAACGCGGAAATAATACAGAGCAGGGCAAAGCTGTATGTTATGGAACATTCGTAGCTGTTAAGGGAGTGCGGTGTTAGGATAACTGTTTGAAAAATCGGGCAGGCCAATACTCTGAAAGCTTAAGAAATTCTTAAGAAACTTTTAAGAATTCTGACACAAATCCCTGTGCCTTTTTATGTATAATAAAAAAGACGCAGGGATTTTTTATCAAAGGAGGATGAGAGTATGGCAGGACGGTTATGGAAGAAAGTTTTCCTGGGTGTGATTGCTGCTGTGGTTTTGGTATCCCTGTCTGCATGTGCAGGGAAAGAGGAGAAGAAGCTGTCTTCCGATACTGTTTACCGGACGGAGTTCCGGGAGGGGGAGTTAGAAGGCGTGGGAAAATGTGTGATGGAAGATGCCGTATTGTCCGGGCGTCTTTACATGAGCTGCCTGGAATGGGTGGAAGATGACAGCACGGGATGGGGCAATCAAAGCAGTTTTATCACCTGCAAGACGGACGGAAGTGATATGAAAAGGCTTGAGCCGGAAGGACTTGGGAAAAATGAGATTATCAGCGCTATGGCTGTAGATGAGAAAGGAAAGAAGCGGGTCGTCACGCAGAGAGGGCAGAAGTATTTTCTGTATACTCTGGAAGATGACGGGAAGCTCGTTGACGGCATGGAGTTAAAGCTGGAAAAACAGGATTCTTCTTTTGATATCAGCGCACGGAAGATGGCATTTTCAGACGGAATCCTCTATGTAGGGAGCGGAAAGAAGGTTTATGTTTTTGATGAAACAGGGAAGGAAAAGCAGGCTTATGAATATCAGACTGTGATAGAAGCGGTCTGCCGCACGTCCGAAGGAAAGCTTTATATTTATGCCAACGGCGGGGAAGCTAACGGGGATCAGCTCGGTTTTTGCGAATTAAACCCTAAGACGGGGCAGTTGGGAGAGTTTCTTCCTTTTCAGGGAAAGGAGCGTATCTCTGTCATGCCGGGAGAGGGAAGCGTGGTTTATATTAATGATGACAATAAACTGTATTCCTGCGACTTGTCAACCGGGAAGACAGAGGAAGAATTTATCTGGATTAACCAGGATGTGGACGGCAGCAGCCTTTCCGCCTGTTTCCGGTCAGGAAAAGGGTTTCTTGCCATTAGCGGTAATTATGACGAAGAAGCGGAAAAATACCAGCTGGAATTGATTACGGTGGAAAAAGGAACGCCGGGGGATGGAAAGGAAAAGCAGGTTTTGACGCTTGCCATGCCTTCTGTGGATTATGATCTGAAAAAAGAAATTCTTTCGTTCAACAAGCAAAATAAGGATATCCATATTGAAATGAAGGATTATTCCGATTATGATGATCCGGAAAAGCAGATGAACCTTGATTTTGCCGCGGGAAATATACCGGATATCATCAATGTCGTGGAAGGCGTTTCCTATGAAATGCTTCAGAAAAAGGGAATGTTTGCTGATTTGTATCCGTTTATGGAAACCGATCCGGAAATTAAAAAAGAGGATTTTTTCCCTTCTGTTTTGGGAGCATTGGAGGAAGAAGGGAAGCTTTACCGCCTGCCGCCGAGGTTCCGTCCCCAGTTTCTTGTCACGACAAAGGAAATTGCCGACGGAAGGGAAGGCTGGAGCGCAGATGAAATGTTAGAAGCTTATCAGGGCATGAAAAAAGGGAGTTTCTTTACGGAATTTAATACGAGAGAGGAATTTCTCTCTATTATGCTGCATGGCATATCGCTGGATTCGGAAGAATTTGTACGGCTGATAGAATACTCTGAAAATTTTGAGAGTGAAGAAACGTTTGATTATGAGAAATATTACAGAAGAGACTGGCGGGTTTTGGTGAGGAAGGACAAGCTGTTTGTGTCTGAGGAAGATTCGATGATGTTGATGCCGGATATCCAGCAGTACCAGAACCGGTATCAGGAAAAAGGCGGCTTCGCAGTAATGGCATATCCGTCGGAGGATCGAAGCGGCGGGCTTTCCATGTCCTTAAGAGGCCTGGGATGCTTTGCGCTGGCGATTACGGAACAGTGCAGTGATAAGGAGGCGGCATGGCAGTTTGTCCGCAGGTTTTTGACTTATGATTTTCAGAAAAGCGCTGATAACATCATTTATTTTCCGACAAGGCAGGATGCTTTTGAGAAGAATTTAGAATATGCTATGGCGCAGAGATCCTATATAGATGAGGACGGCACAGTCAGGGAGCCGTATCATTCCAATTACTTCGAGGGGACGGAGTCCTTAGAGATTGGCCCAATCAGTGAGGAAGAGGCGGATATCCTGCGGGAGATTGTTTCCCGTATCCGTTTTTGCTCGGATCATGATGCAGCGGCGGATGAGGCTTATGATATTATGGAAGAAGAATTGGGAGCGTTCTATGCCGGGGATAAATCCGCCGAGGAAACGGCGGAGATTATCCGAAACAGGGTGAAAATCTATCTCAGTGAAAATGAATAGTAACAGTTCAACCAGCAGACAGATTCAGAGGAAAATTGTGCTCGCACAAATTTTCCTCTGGGTTCGGCTGCTGAGGGAGCGCCATTTCATGAGCAATCCGCCTGCGGCAGCAGGCTTTGGAGCACGAAGTGCGAGATTGCGAATGGCGCAGGCTGAACTGTTACAAAGGGTAGGAAAGAAATTAAAAAGAAGTTTGACAAATCCTTCCAAAAAGAGTAAACTGGTTTTAAGGAAGTTTTCTATATTCAAAAAGGAAAGAAGGAGGCTGATTGGTATGAGTATTCAAAGTATTTCATCACAGACAGATTACCGCGCTCTTGCGAGCGGCAGGAGGATTAACAGCGCTGCGGACGACGCTGCGGGATCTGCAGTTGCAAATAAATTACAGGCACAGTCAAACGGGCTTTCTGCTGCATCGGACAATGCAAAGACAGGGCAGGATATGCTGAGGGTATCAGACGGCGCATTGGCTGGCATTCAGGAGTCTCTTCAGAGAATGCGGGAACTGAGCGTGCAGGCGGGGAACGGCATTTATTCGGATTCTGACAGAAAGGCGATTCAGCAGGAGATTGAAGGGTTAAAGCAGGATATCCAGGGATTGGCAAAGGGAACGAGCTTTAACACGAAGAAGCTGCTGGACGGCAGCATGGCGGATTCGTATCTTGCGACAGATCCGCAGGGCGGCGGCAGGAGGATTCAGATGGCGGATTCTACGCTGGAATCGCTTGGCATTGCGGATTATGACGTTACCGGGGAGTTTGATATCCGGCAGATTGACGACGCCATGAAGAAGGTCAGCGAGGCGCGCGGCAGCATGGGCGCGCAGTCGAACGGGCTGGATTCGGTGATCCGTTATAATGACTATGCAAAAGTTAACACCACACAGGCCCTCAGCAGAATAGAAGATACGGATTATGCAAAGGAAGTAACGGAGCAGAAGAAAAACGAGACATTAGATCAGTACCGTGTCTTTGTGCAGAAGGCAAAGATGCAGGAGGATGCCGGATTCCTGAAATTATTTTAAGGTAACAGAAAAATTCGTCTGCGCCATTCGCAATCCCGCACTTCGTGCTTCAAAGCCTGCTAACGCAGGCGGATTGCTCATTTCCTGGCGCTCCCTCAGCAGCCGAACCCAGAGGAAAATTTGTGCAAGCACAATTTTCCTCTGAATCCGTCTGCTGGCTGAACTGTTACAAAAGTTTAAAAGAAAAGTGAAAAAACAGTTGACGTCTGGAAAATATATGCTATAATATCCTTTGTGCTATGGAATACCCAATCAGTTGTATGTTTTCTATGGAAGCACAATACACAACTGGAGGGAGGTTAGGTGTGGAATGTCAAGTGTTATCGTAAAAGAGAACGAACCTTTGGACAGTGCATTGCGCAGGTTCAAGAGAAATTGTGCGAAGGCAGGTATCCAGCAGGAAATCCGTAAAAGAGAACATTATGAGAAGCCAAGCGTAAGGCGTAAGAAGAAGTCTGAAGCGGCTCGTAAGCGTAAATACTAATATGGCGATCATTAGTACAACCCCTTGTTTTGCGAAAGCGAAGCGAGGGGTTTTTACGTGCGCTGTCTGGCATATTTCCCGCTTTCCCGGCATACATTGGCATATAGCAGACAAAAACCGCATGGGAGTTGTTTTTTATGGAAAAGAAGTTAAAATCGAACCATGAAAAGTATAAAAAGACCACGGGGAAGAAGGTCTATGCGGGATTTTCAAAGAGGAAGAATCAAGAGGAGCTTGACAGGGTATCTTATATGGAAAGGCTTTCCAAGCGGCTTTCCCTGCCTGCGGATGTTTTTTCCAGCGCCTGTGTCCTGACCGTGACAGGGCGGTACTGTATTCTGATAGAGAATTATAAAGGGATCATTGAATATACGGAAAATAAAATACGGGTTCAGACCAGACAGTGCGTCCTTGCTGTTATGGGGGATCAATTAAGGATTGCATTTTTTACGGATGAAGAAATGCAGATTGAGGGAAAGATCAACAGGATTGAATATCAGTAAGAGTCTGAGGGGAGATCGTATGCTGCTTTCGATATTGAAATGGTCAAGAGGCTATGTGACGATTCTTTTGCGGGGAAGCTCCCAGGAGCGTTTTATGAACCTTTGCCGCAATAAAAAAATCCTTTTGTGGGATATGCACACAAGCGGCCGTTATTATATCTGCAATGTTTCTGTGGACGGTTTTAAAAAAATGAGGCCGATTGCCGGAAAGACAGGGACGCGCCCGGTGATCCAGAAGAAAATCGGGCTTCCGTTCCTGTTAAGGCGTTACAGGAACAGGACAGGTTTTCTCGCCGGACTGTTTCTCTGCCTTTTTTTTCTGTATTATTCTTCCCTGTTTGTCTGGAAGATCACGGTGGAAGGGCAGTATACGCATACGGAGGAGGAAATTACAAAGTTTCTGAAAACGAAAAATATCACCGTGGGAACAAAGATTTCGGAGATTGATGCGGCGGCAGCGGAGGAGGAGCTGCGGAAGCATTATGATGATATCGGCTGGGTTTCCATTGAGATTACGGGGACAAGGATGTATGTCCGCCTTGCGGAGACGAATATGCCGCCGGAAGCGGAGGCGGAGGCAGGGGAGTCGGATTTGGTTGCCAGCCACGCCGGAAGAATCCGCAGTATCATTACAAGGCAGGGAACCCCGATGGTAGAGGAAAATGAAGAGGTGGAAAAGGGAGACGTGCTGGTTTCCGGCCTGGTGGACATTTTCGGGGACAGCGGGGAAATCCTGGAGACGAAAAGGGTCTGCGCCGATGCCGATATTATGCTGGAAACGGAATATACATATAAGGATCGCTTTTCTATGGAGTATGAATTGCCGGATTATACGGGAAGGGAGAAGCGTTCTTATGGGCTTTCTGTCCTAAATTATGCTTTTTTTGCAGAAAATCCGTTAAAAACGATAGCTAATTTTGAAAAGTATGATATAATTGTCGATGAGAAAGAGGTTCATTTGGGAAAAAATTTTATCCTGCCCTTAAAAATCATAGAAAAACGGTGGAGGGAATACCACAGCGCAGTCTTTACGTATTCCAGGGAAGAAGCGAAACAGGAAGCGGAAAAACATCTGCAGCGTTATCTTGCCGCTATTTCTGAAAAAGAGGTTACCGTGCTCGATCAGGATCTCCGTTTCCGGATAACGAAGGCAGGCAGGGACAGGAAACAAACAGAAGCCTCCGCAGTAAGCACGGCGGCTGTCAGCGGAACAATTCGGGTACTGGAGCCCCAAAAGGAAAGAAGAGAAATAAAGAGGGTCGATCCGGGAGAAAATAAAGAAGAAGATACCGGCCAGGAGGAATGAAAGATGAGTATTGTGGAAAAAATTTTGCAGTTACCCGAGGGGCAGGAGCAGATCCTGTTTGGAAATTATGATGAAAATGTAAAGATTATGGAGCGGGCGCTTCATGTCACTATGATTGAACGGGACGGCGCGATGAAGATACTGGGCGCGAAGGAGAATGTGGAGAGCGCCGGGAACGTGCTTGCGCAGTTAATGGAGATTGCCAGGAAAGAGGGCGTGGTGACAAGGCAGAATGTGGATTATCTTCTGTCTTTGACGATGGAACAGCTTGACGGCGCAGCGGAGGCGATGGAGGGTGACTGTGTCTGCCATACGATCCAGGGAAAGCCGATCCGCCCGAAGACTCTGGGACAGAAAAATTATGTGGACGAGATCCGCAAAAAGATGATTGTATTCGGTGTTGGGCCTGCAGGTACGGGAAAGACCTACCTTGCGATGGCGATGGCGGTGAAGGCGTTTAAGGAGGACGAGGTCAGCCGCATTATCCTGACAAGGCCGGCGATTGAAGCGGGGGAAAAGCTGGGATTTCTGCCGGGGGATCTGCAGAGCAAGGTCGATCCGTACCTGCGTCCGTTATATGACGCCCTGTACCAGATTATGGGGCCGGAGGCGTATCTTCGGAATACGGAGAAGGGATTGATCGAAGTGGCGCCGCTTGCCTATATGCGCGGCAGAACATTGGACAACGCCTTTATTATTCTGGACGAGGCGCAGAACACGACCCCGGCGCAGATGAAGATGTTTTTAACCAGGATTGGGTTTGGCTCCCGGGCGGTGATTACCGTGGATTTGACGCAGAAGGATCTGGCAAAGGATGTAAAATCAGGGCTGGAACATGCAGTTGAGGTATTGAAGAATATAGAAGAAATCGGGTTTTCTTATTTGACGAATAAAGATGTGGTTCGCCATCCGCTGGTACAGCGGATTGTGAAAGCCTATGACGATTATGAGGAACGGATGGAAAACAGGAAGCGAAAAAAAAGGAGATAAAGGATGCAGATCAGTAATAGGGTCGGAGGAACAAAAGAATGGCAGAACAGGTTTTTATTTTTTATGTTTTTGATTTCTATGACGCTTTCTTTTGTGATCTACGGAGGGTTTGGAGGACAGCTTAAGCAGGCGTATCAGACGGGAAGCTTTAGCAGCCTTCTTTTGGTTCTGCTTTGGGCGGCGCTTTTCCTTCCGTTTCCGGTTTCGGAGGAACGGGGCTTTTTTCCGGTATGCCTTCTCATCTTTGGTATGACGTTTGCAAGTGTTTTGGTCTCCGTTTATATGAATACCTATTTACTGTGGATTGGCGGCTGCGTCCTTTTGGCGGCATTGTTCCCGTCGGCGGCGGGAATGGGGTTTTTCCTGTTTTTCGGCTGCCTGTTTTGTTTCCTTAACAGCGCGGAGGCATTATATGAAGTGTTTATGTTTGTTCTGGGCATAGTATTGTGCGGCTCTGTGTTTTTTTTCAGGAAAAAGATCCTGCCGATTGTTGTGATTTTCCTGGATTTGGTTTTTTATGTCCTGCTGTACCTTCTTTTGACCCGGGGGGACAGGACGGCAGTTTTTGGGCGGGAATCCATGATAAGCCTGATTGGGCTTGCCATTTTCCTTGTTTTGGCGTATTATTTGTATGATTTTTTTTATGTCCGGGAAGGCAGGGTGCTTGACAGGATTGTAAGGGGGGATTACCCGCTGTTAGTCGCCATGAGGAAATATTCCAAAAGCCTCTGTGTCCACTGTGTCGATGTCAGCGAGCTTTCTCTCCGGGCGGCAAGGCTGCTTGGCTGTAATGAAAGGCTCTGCAGGGCAGGCGGGCTTTATCATGACTGCGGAAGGCTGCTGGGAAAAAATTCCAGAAATTACATTGCAAACAGTGTGAAGCTGGTGAAAAACTACCGTTTCCCGACAAAAGTAGTTGATTTGATTGAACAGCTTGATGTGCGGGCAGATCGCAGACGCTCCAAAGAGGCGGTGATTATTATTGTCACCGATACGGTGTTATCCATGATTGACTATATGGAGCGGATAAAGCAGAAAAAAGACAGTGAAATGGTAAAAAAAATGGTTCACTATGTCTTTGAACGCCGGAGAAGCGAGGGAATTTTTGAAAACTCGGAAATTTCAGAAGAAGAACTGGAAATTTTGAAAAGATTTTTGGTTAAAAATAGTTTTTAGGAAGGAAAGCAGGATACCTATGACGATACAGTTGGAATATGAAGCGGAAGAAAAGTTTTCTTTTGATTATGAGGCGCTGCTTCGGCGCGTAATTGAGGCGGCATGTGATTATGCAGGCTGTCCTTATGAGGCCGAGGTGGATCTGGTGATTACGGACAGCCGGGGGATTCAGGAGTTGAACCGGGAGTGCCGGGGGATCGATATGCCGACGGACGTGCTTTCGTTTCCGGCGCTTTCTTATGAAATTCCCGGGGATTTCAGTTTTCTTGCAGGAGAGCCTGTGGAATATTTTAATCCGGATACGGGAGAGCTTTTGCTGGGAGACATTATGCTCAATTACGATCGGGTCATGGCACAGGCGGAAAACTATGGACACAGCGCAGAGAGGGAGCTGGCATTTTTGACGGCGCACAGTATGTTTCATTTGTTTGGATATGATCACATGGAGGAAAGCGGCGCGCGGAGATGGAAGAAAAACAGGAAGAGCTGATGCAGATTCTTGGAATTTTGCGATAAGGAGACAGGGTATGCCGAAGAAAAATACAAAGAAAGAAAAGCGTTCTGATTTTTTGGTCCAGGGGAGCATCCTTGCGGCAGCTTCTATTATCGTCCGTCTGATAGGGCTTGTATACCGGATTCCTATGGCGAATATTCTGGGGGAAGAAGGCCAGGGCTTATATTCGATTGCTTATGATATTTATAATCTTGCCCTGATTCTGTCCTCGTACAGCCTGCCGCTGTCGGTTTCCAAGATGATAGCGGCAAAAAATTCCAATAAGGAATATAAAAATGCCATGAAGATTTTTCGGTGTGCCTTTCTTTTTGCTGTTGCGGCAGGCGGGATCATGGCGCTTCTCATGTTTTTATTTGCGGATGTCCTGGCGGGATTTTACGGGAGCCCGAATGTCGCCCATCCGCTCCGGGTTTTGGCGCCGACGATTTTTGTCGTGGCAGTCCTGGGTGTGCTGCGCGGGTTTTTCCAGGGGAAGAATACGATGCTTCCGACCGCGGTTTCCCAGATTATGGAGCAGATTGTCAATGCCGTTGTCAGCGTCGCCGCCGCCTACGGCATGATGAAAATGCACAGCGCGTCAAAGGATATTGCGGGCTACGGCGCGGCAGGCGGCACGATGGGGACATTGAGCGGCGCGCTGACGGCGCTGCTTGTGCTGGCGCTGCTGTTTCTTGTTTCTTATCCGTATGAAAAGAAACGCTGCTGGAATGATAAAACGGAGAGGGAGGAGGACAATCGGCAGGTCTTCCGGGTTCTTTTGATGACGATCTTTCCGGTTATTTTAAGCCAGGTGGTCTATCAGAGCAATAGCATTGTAGATAAGTTTGTGTTTTCAAGGATTACAAAAGCGCAGGGGATGTCCAATACGCTGCGGGAAATGCAGTTTGGCATGTACAGCTATTATACGCTGTTAGTCAGCGTCCCTCTGGGAATTTCCACCGCCATGTCCTCGTCGATCCTGCCGAGCATTACGATGTCAAGGGCAAAAGGGGATATGGAGACGGTAAAGTTAAAGGTGCATGATTCGGTGAAATTGAATATGCTGATTGCAATCCCCTGTTCGGTAGGGATTTTTGTCCTTGCCACACCGATGATTAAAATGCTGTTCCCTTCTACGGGGGACATGACAGGGGTGATTACAAGATTTGGGGCGCCTGCGGTGATTTTTTACGCTCTGTCCACGATTACCAGCGCGGTTTTACAGTCCATTAACCAGATGCAGCTTCCGGTGATCCATTCGGCGGCCGCGATGATAGTGCAGACGATCCTGCTTGTCCTGTTAGTGTTGTTTACGCCGCTGGGGATTTATTCGCTTGCCGTCTGCAATGTGGTATTTCCGCTGATTGTCTGTATTTTAAACTGGCTTTCCGTAAGCAGGTATTTAAATTACGATCAGGAGGTAGTAAGGACTTTCCTTCTGCCGTTTTTGGTGTCTGTTGTGATGGGGGCCGCCGCTTTTGTCGTTTACCACATCTGCCATCTCATCCTGCACAGCAATGTGGTAAGCTGCCTGCTGGCAATCCTTGTGGCAGTGGTTGTTTACTTTGTGCTGCTGATTTTGGGAAAAGTCATCACAAAAGAGGAGCTTTATGATATGCCGATGGGCGGGAGGCTTGTGACGCTTGCAAAAAAGATGAAATTAATGAAATAGCCGCTGTATAAACAGAGAGAGAAAAAGCCATACTATGTAGCAATAAAAATTCTGCATAAGGCAGGAAAAGGAGGAGTATGGCTTGAATCGGATGAAGGCGGTTGTAGTTTCTGTATATACCTTAATATTTGTTCTGGTGGCTGCGGCAATCTTTTATTATGGCTGGAAAGAAGGAAAACGGGACGAGCAGGAACAGGATATCGTAGCAGAGAAAGAGAAAGAAAGCGGCGTGGTAGAGATAGAGGATGCCCCGGAGGAAAAGGAAAAACAAGAGGATGTGACAGCGGCATTTTCCGGGGATATGAAGATTAAAAAAGACACGGTTTACCGGGTAGAGATTTATGATATCAGTACGCAGAAGCTGACGTCCAAAGAAGCTTTGATGCCGCCGCAGTTTCTGGGAATGACGAGAAAAGAGATGGAGGAGTACTGGTCGGAATATGTCAGGGATATGCCGGTGGAGGAGTTTGAGCAGGGCTTATTATCCTGCGACCTGACCTCCTTTTCCAGAGAAAAAGTCACGGTCAGGAAAACCTACGACGGTTCCGAGTTAAAGTACCGCTATTTCATGAAACTGGAGCAGGGATGCCTGATTGTGTATTACAGCGATAAAAAGACCGTTTTTGAAGATCCTGAAATCTTTGAGGAAGACCTTCCGGCGGAGGAAGCGGAAACACTGAAGGAGGGGGTTTATGTGGAAGATGAGGAAAGCCTGTACAGTATGCTGGAAAGCTACACGAGTTAAAGGATAGAAAAAGCACATCGGTCAAAATTTTATAAAAATTTTATAAACAAACGTCCGCAAATAAGGTATAATCGTATCTATAAAAATTACATGTTAGGAGATGAAACCATGAACAGGGTGGTCATTACGGGAATGGGCGTGATTACGCCGATAGGAAACAGCGTGGAGGAATTCTGGAACGGCATTTTGGAGGAAAGGGTGGGCATTGAGCCTATCTGTACGTTTGATGCTTCGGAGTATAAGGCAAAGCTTTCCGCCAATGTGAAAAACTTTAATGCGAAAGATTATATGGATTTTAAGCTTGCCAAGAGGATGGACAGGTTCAGCCAGTTTGCAGTCGCCGCGGCAAAGGAGGCATTGGAGGATTCCGGTGTCCGCCTGGAAGAAGAAGATCCTTACCGCTGCGGCATCTGCGTGGGTTCCGGTGTGGGGAGCCTGATGGGGATTGAGCGGGAGTATGACAAGATGTTAAAAAGCGGCCCGTCGAAGATCCATCCGCTGACGGCCCCGCTTGTCCTCGGCAATATGGCGGCCGCCAATATCGCAATCTTTTCCGGGTTTAAAGGAAAATGTATTGACGTGGTTTCTGCATGTGCGACCGGAACGAATTCCATCGGGGAGGCATTTCATGCCATTAAATACGGGGAATGCGACGTGATGTTTGCGGGCGGGGTGGACAGCTCTATCAGCAGGCTCGGCGTGGCGACCTTCCAGGCGCTTACCGCCCTGTCCTCTTCGGAAGATCCCAAGAGGGCGTCGATTCCGTTTGATAAGGACCGGGACGGGTTTGTTACCGGGGAAGGCGCCGGAATCCTGATGTTGGAAAGCCTGGAACACGCAAAGGCAAGGGGAGCGAAGATCTATGCGGAGCTGGGAGGCTACGGTTCTACCTGCGACGCAAACCATGTAACGACACCGCTGGAGGACGGTTCCGCCGCGGCTGCCGCTATGGAGCTTGCCATGAAGGAGGCGGGCACTGCGCCGGAGGAAGTGGACTATATCAATGCGCACGGGACGAGCACCCACTACAATGATCTCATTGAGACAAGGGCAATCAAGCTTGCGTTCGGGGATGCCGCTTACAGGGTGAAGATTAATTCCACCAAGTCTATGATTGGGCATCTGTTCGGGGCAGGCGGAGCTGTGGAGCTGATTACCTGCGTGAAATCCATCCTGGAGGGATATATCCATCCTACGGTGGGGCTTCTGCATGACGATCCAGAGTGCGATCTGGATTATACGAAAGGAAGCGGCGTCCACAGGGAGGTCCGCACCGCCATCAGTAATTCCTTCGGCTTCGGCGGGCATAATGCCACGCTGTTGGTGAAGAAATATGAGGATTAGACTGATTTTTGCCATATTTTTATGAAAAGATACATATACTTTGCCGGAGGATGAATTTTACGGAGCAAAAGGGATCATAAAACGGGAGTGATAGGATGGAAAAAAAGAGAAACGGATCGAGACGGAAGGAAAAATTTCTGCATAACCTTTTGGCGGCGGTGCTTTGGCTCTGCGTGCTTCTGCCGCTGATTTTGTGCATTATTCTTTTTGTAAAGGTGGGAAGCCTGGAGAAAGAATTAAAGCAGGTCAAGGAGATCAATGCCCAGGCAGCGCCGGGAAGCTTTGAGGAAGAGCTAAAGACGATGGCGCTTAAGGCGGAAAAGGAAGAAGCTGCGGAAGAACCCGGACAGAATGATGCGGAAGGCTCTGAGCAAAAGACGGAGACGGTAAAAAAAGAAGAAACAAAAGAGGAAACAAAGCCGGAGGAAAATAAGGTTAGCGTGCCTTCGCCTGCTTCCGTTTATACGGACGGGAAAAAGCACGTCTATCTGACCTTTGACGACGGGCCGAGCGATCATACGCTGGATATTCTGGAACTGCTGGAGGATAACGGCATGACCGCGACCTTTTTCTGTATCGGAAAGACGGATGAGCATTCCAAAGAAATGTACCGCAGGATTGTGGAAGGCGGACATACCCTGGCAATGCACTCCTATTCCCATGACTACGGTGCATTGTATGCAAGCGCGAAGTCTTTTAAAGAGGATTTTTACAAGATACAGAGCTATTTTGAGGAAGTTACGGGCGTGAAGCCGATGTATTACCGTTTTCCGGGCGGCAGCAGCAACACGGTCAGCAAGGTTTCGATGAAAAAGTGCATTAAATTCCTGACAAAGCAGGGGGTTGCTTACTATGACTGGAATGCGCTCAACGGCGATGCTGAAGGAAAGGTTTATGCGGTCAAAGATATGTTAAAGCGCACGATGGACGGGATTAAGGCGTACCAGTGCCCGGTCGTTTTAATGCATGACACCAATGCGAAGGAAAGGACGCTGGAAATGCTCCCGAAGCTGATTAAAAAGCTGAAGAAAATGGATGCCGTTGTGGAGGGCATTGATGAAAATACGCCGCTGGTACAGCATATTAAGGTAACGGATGTCGTAAAGTAACTGCAAGTAGTCTTTTGACATAATGTTTTTAGGCAGCCGCGCGGCCAGACATTTCTTTTGAAAAGTCCGGTGTGAATTGATAACTTTTTATTTACAGAATTTCAGGATTTTCAAAAGAAACTGTCTGTGACAGCGGCGTTCTTTTTAACAGAATTTAAAAGACTAATTGCAGTTGCAGCAAGATAATGCTTGCATTGCCCTGGTAAATCTTGTATAATCCTTTTAGAACTTGCTGTACAGTAAATGGAGGCATGATATGGAATATAAACGGGTAATGCTTAAATTAAGTGGCGAAGCGCTTGCCGGGGAGAAGAAGACAGGGTTTGATGAAAGCACCTGCGTTGGCGTGGCAAATCAGGTAAAGCAGCTTACGGATGCCGGAGTGGAAGTCGGAATTGTCATCGGCGGCGGGAATTTCTGGCGCGGGCGTACCAGCGACACGATTGATCGTACAAAGGCTGATCAGATCGGGATGCTGGCGACGGTGATGAACTGTATTTATGTATCGGAAATTTTCCGTTCGGTGGGGATGAAGACCCAGATCCTGACGCCGTTTGTCTGTGGGACGATGACGCAGCAGTTTTCGAAGGATCTGGCAAATACATATTTCCGTGAGGGGAATGTGGTATTTTTTGCAGGCGGCACGGGACATCCGTATTTCTCGACGGATACGGGGATTGCGCTGCGCGCCATTGAAATGGAAGTGGATGTGATACTGCTTGCAAAGGCTGTGGACGGGGTTTATGACAGTGATCCGAAGTTAAATCCTGACGCCGTGAAGTATGATCAGATTCCGATTTCGGAGGTGCTTGACAAAAAGCTCCAGGTCATGGATCTGACGGCGACGGTGATGTGCATGGAAAATCGAGTGCCGATGCTTGTTTTTGGGCTGAATGAGGAAAACAGTATTGTGAATACAGTCAATGGAAAGTTTACGGGAACGAAGGTTCTTGTTGATTAGACAGCGCACAGGCGCAGAAAAGGAGAATGATATGGACGAAAGAATAGAACAGTATGATACCAAAATGCAGAAGACCGTGGCGAGCCTGGAAGAGGAATATGCCAGTATCCGCGCAGGGCGCGCTAATCCGCATTTGCTGGACAAACTCAAGGTGGAATATTACGGGCAGCCTTCCCCGCTGCAGTCAGTGGCAAATATTTCCGTGCCGGAGGCAAGGATGATCCAGATCCAGCCCTGGGACGCAGGCTTAATCAAAGAGATTGAGAAAGCGATTGTGGCTTCTGATTTGGGGCTTACGCCGAATAATGACGGGAAGACGATCCGCCTGGTATTTCCGGAGCTTACCGAGGAACGCAGGAAAGAGCTGGTAAAGGATGTCAAGAAGAAAGCGGAGAGCGCAAAGGTAGCTGTCCGCAATGTAAGGCGTGATGCCAATGATGGTTTTAAAAAGCAGAATAAGGCAAGCGAGATTACCGAGGATGATTTGAAGAAGCTGGAGGATGAGATACAGAAATTGACAGATAAGTTTGTGGGTCAGATTGACAAGATCATGGAAGCAAAATCAAAGGAAATTATGACTGTTTAAGTAGGGAACAGAAACGGGGGAGATGTTTGGGATTTTCTCCGGTTTTGTTTATGAACGCGGAGATTTGGAGCAGAGGATATGGGAGAGATTAATATAGAAGGAATGAAGGTTCCGGAGCATGTGGCGATTATTCTGGACGGCAACGGCCGCTGGGCAAAGAAACGCCATATGCCGAGAAATTACGGCCATGCGCAGGGAAGCAAGGCGGTGGAGCAGATCTGCGAGGACGCATGGAATCTGGGAATTAAATATCTGACAGTATACGCATTTTCAACCGAGAACTGGAAGCGTCCGGACAGTGAGGTCCATGCGCTGATGAAGCTGCTGCGCGTATATTTAAAAGACTGTTTAAAGCGTGCAGGCAAGAATAATATGTGTGTCCGCGTCCTGGGGGAGATTTCGGCGCTGGATGAAGATATCCAGGATACGATACGGACATTGGAGGAAGCCACGAAGGATAATACCGGGCTTTGCTTTCAGGTTGCCTTAAATTATGGCGCAAGGGATGAGATTATGCGCGCTTTCGGAAAGTTTCTTAAGGATATGGAGGCAGGGATATGTACCAGGGAACAGCTTTCCGAAGACTTTTTTACTACATATTTGGATACGGGCAGGCAGCCCGATCCGGATTTACTGATCCGTACCAGCGGGGAGCAGAGATTGTCGAATTTTATGCTCTGGCAGCTTGCCTATACGGAGTTTTATTTTACGGACACGCTCTGGCCGGATTTTGATAAGGAAGAATTAAAGAAAGCCATTGTGTGGTATAATGGAAGGGACAGAAGATACGGCGGCGTGTAATCAGAGAGAATGATCGGATGGACGCTTTGCAGAGATTCGGAGGTAGAGTATGTTTTGGGAACGGCTTATCAGCGGTACGCTGCTGCTTTTGCTGACGATTGTTCTGGTGGTGGCAGGAGGAAATGTCCTGCTGCTGTCTGTGGGGCTGATTTCCCTGACAGGGGCTTTTGAGCTTTATCGGACATCCCAGTTGGAAAAAAGCGGGCTTGCCGTGATTGGTTATTTTTTTATTGTGGTTTATCATGTCATGCTCTTGGCAGAACATGCAGACGTAAGCCTCTTTTTTCTGGGAGGAATGCTCTGCCTGATGGCATGGTACGTCATTGCCTATCCGAAGTACCGGATTGAGCAGGTGACGTTAGTATTGTTCGGGCTTGTGTATGTCGCGGCGGCGCTCTCGTGCATTTACCGCGTCCGTATCCTGCCGGACGGCAGCTATATTGTCTGGCTGATTTTTATCGGGGCATGGGGATCGGATACCTGTGCTTACTGTGTCGGGAAGCTGTTTGGGAGGCATAAGCTTCCGTCTAAGTTAAGCCCGAATAAGTCGGTGGAAGGCTGTATCGGCGGAATTGCCGGAGCAGCTTTGATTGGGTTTCTTTATGGAACTGTTTTTGAAAAGAATTTTTCTGCCCTGCTTTACCCGCCTGTCGTGCTGGCGCTGATTGGAGGCATGTCTTCCGTCATTTCCCAGGTTGGCGATCTGGCGGCTTCCGCCATTAAGCGGAATCATGACATCAAGGATTACGGCCATCTGATACCGGGGCATGGGGGCATCCTCGATCGGTTTGACAGCATTATATTTACGGCTCCCTTAGTGTATATCCTGGCAGGGATCTTTTCCCATTGAGCTGGAAAAAGAATAGAAATTTTAAAGAAAGGAAAAAGCTGGTCATAGCGCAATATGGCCTGCGGTATGGTAAGGGTATGAAACAGATCATAGTGCTTGGCTCGACAGGCTCGATTGGCACGCAGACATTGGACGTGGTAAGGAATCACCGCGGCAGTCTTGGCATTGCGGCGTTGGCGGCAGGTTCGAATATTGATATACTGGAGCGGCAGATCAGGGAATTTTCCCCGAAGCTGGTCTGTGTTTATGATGAAAAAAAGGCGGGAGAGCTTGCGGTAAAAACTGTGGATTTAGAGGTAAAAATCGTTTCTGGCATGGAAGGGCTTTTGGAGTGCGCCACAGTGCCGGAAGCGGAGCTTGTGGTAGCTGCCATTGTCGGGATGATTGGAATCCGTCCGGTGATTGCGGCGATTAAGGAAGGGAAAGACATTGCGTTAGCCAACAAGGAAACCCTGGTGACGGCAGGGCATATCATTCTTCCGCTGATTCGGGAGCATGGAAGGAAGCTGCTTCCGGTGGACAGCGAGCATTCCGCTGTTTTCCAGTGCCTTCAGGGGAATGATGGGAAAGAAGTGGAAAAGATTATTTTAACGGCTTCGGGCGGCCCGTTCCGGGGAAAGACAAGGGAAGAATTAAAAAAGATTACGCTGGAGGATGCCCTGAAGCACCCGAACTGGTCGATGGGGAAAAAGATTACGATTGATTCTTCCACAATGGTTAATAAAGGGCTGGAAGTGATGGAGGCAAAATGGCTGTTTGGCGTGGATTACGATCAGATTGAGGTCGTTGTGCAGCCGCAGAGCGTGATTCATTCTATGGTGGAATATAAAGACGGCGCTGTGCTGGCGCAGCTTGGAACGCCGGATATGCACCTTCCGATTCAGTATGCGCTGTTTTATCCGCATCGGGTTTTTCTTCCGGGAGAGCGTCTTGATTTTGCAAAAATGGGTTATATTAACTTTGAACGGCCGGATATGGAAACTTTTTCAGGGCTTAAGCTTGCCTATGACGCAGGCAGGCGCGGAGGCACGATGCCGACCGTATTTAACGCCGCCAATGAATGTGCGGTCGCGTTATTTATGGAGAGAAAGATTGCCTATCTTGAGATTGCGGAATGGATTGCTTATGCCATGACAAGGCATGAAAGCCTCTGGAAACAAAATCCTGATGTAGATGATATTCTGGAAACAGAAAAATGGACATATGAATGTATCAGAGAAGGGAGAGGAATATGAGCATTTTTATTGCGATTCTGATTTTTACGGCAGTGGTAGTGTTCCATGAGCTTGGCCATTTTTCCCTGGCAAAAGCAAGCCATGTCACGGTAAATGAATTCAGCGTGGGGATGGGGCCGAAGCTTGTCAGCTATGTAAAAGACAACCGGGGAAAACGGCATGTTTACTTTTTGAAATGGAAGCAGGATTTTTTTGACAGGCCGGAATTTGAAGAAAGAACGGTATATTCCTGGAAGCTGTTCCCGATCGGCGGCGCCTGCATGATGAAGGGCGAGTTAGAGGAGGAAGGCAAGGATCTGAGCAAAGGCTCGTTTAATGCCGCCAGTGTCTGGCAGAGGATTGCCATTGTTGCGGCAGGGCCGATCTTCAATTTTATCCTTGCGTATTTCCTTGCCATGTTTATCGTCGGGTTCGCAGGCTTTGATTCGGGTAAGATCGTGGACGGCGCACTGGCGGAAGGCTATCCGATGCAGGAGGCAGGGCTTCAGGCCGGGGATGAGATTGTTAAATATGATGGCGTCAATATTCACAGTATCAGAGAATTAAGTTTACATTTACAGTTACATCCCGTCACGGAGGAGCCGGTGGAGGTTGTCTATAAAAGGGATGGAAAGACCGATACGGCTCTGGTGACGCCGATCTATGATGAAGAAGCGGGCAGCTATAAAATCGGGATGTCCCTTGCCACGATCCGGGAGAAGACCAATCTTTTTGGAATTATCCGTTACAGCGGCAGGGAAGTCCGCTTCTGGATTGTCAGCACCGTGGAGAGCCTTGCGCAGATGATACGGGGCAGGGTAAGCGCGGATGATATTTCCGGGCCTGTCGGCCTTGTCAACATGATAGGGACGACGTATACGGAAAGCAAGCAGATCAGCGCCATGAGCGCGTTTTTAAGCATGATTAATATCAGCATTTTATTGTCGGCAAACTTAGGCGTGATGAACCTGCTGCCGATACCTGCCCTGGACGGGGGGCGGCTGGTCTTTTTGATTATTGAAGCGATTCGCCGCAAGCCGATGGATCAGACAAAAGAAGGGTTTATCCATATGATTGGATTTGTAGCATTGATGGCGTTAATGGTATTTATTCTTTATAATGATATCAGGAAACTTTTATAAAAAGGACGATAGTGATGTTAAGAAACGAAACAAGGGAAGTAGCGGTTGGCTCTGTCATGATTGGCGGAAATTATCCGGTGGCAGTCCAGTCCATGACAAATACAAGGACGGAGGATGTGTCTGCCACAGTCAGGCAGATTCTGCGCCTGGAAGCGGCCGGATGTGAGATTGTGCGCAGCACGGTTCCGACGCTGGAGGCAGCGAAAGCGTTAAAGGAAATTAAAAAGCAGATCCATATCCCGTTGGTTGCGGATATCCATTTTGATTATAAAATGGCGATTGCGGCAATGGAAAACGGTGCGGATAAGATCCGCGTCAACCCGGGAAATATCGGCAGTAAGGATAAGGTGCTTGCCGTGGTAAAGGAAGCGAAAGACAGGAATATCCCGATTCGTGTCGGTGTCAACAGCGGATCTTTGGAGAAAGAAATTCTGGAGAAAAACGGCGGCGTGACTGCGGAGGGAATCGTGGAATCCGCGCTGGATAAAGTGAAGATGATTGAAGATATGGGCTATGACAACCTTGTTGTCAGCATCAAATCTTCTGATGTCTTAATGTGCATCCGCGCGCATGAGCTGATAGCGAAACAGTGCAGATACCCGCTCCATGTCGGGATTACCGAGGCGGGGACGCTCTTAAGCGGCAATATCAAATCCGCATTCGGGATCGGCACGATTTTATATCAGGGGATTGGAAATACGATCCGGGTGTCCTTAACCGGAGATCCGGTGGAAGAAATCAAATCGGCAAAGATCCTGCTTCGAACACTGGGCCTTCGGAAGGGCGGTGTGGAAATTGTCTCCTGCCCGACCTGCGGACGGACAAAGATTGACCTGATTACGCTGGCAGGACAGGTAGAGACAATGGTGCAGGGCTATGATCTGGATATTAAGGTGGCAGTCATGGGCTGCGCCGTCAACGGGCCGGGAGAGGCGAAGGAGGCGGACATCGGCATTGCAGGCGGCGACGGGGAAG
>CANREH010000063.1 GCA_947629585.1 uncultured Lachnospiraceae bacterium
CAGTTCAATCGCTGCACAGAAAGCAGGATGCCATTGTTTTTTATCTTCTTCAATCTCCATTCGTAAAACCTCCTGCTCACAGTATAAACCATTCTTGAAAAAATTTCAATAATAAAATCAATCTATTAACTTTAAAGTTTTCCCTCCTTCACCAACACTCTCTTTCCCTCAAAAGCGAAAGCATAGCTATGGATACTTTCTGCACTGAAACCACGGGCAGCCAGCTCGGCAGAATACTTTCTCTCCTCAATCTGCCTGAGCCCGGCATTGGCAGTCTCCTCCAGGGAGCTTTCCTTACGGAAGTTAAATACCTTAAATTCAAGGATATATGCAATTTTATTCTTATCCATCGGCTCCAGCATTACGTCATACCTGCCAAAGCCGCTCTCTCTGTTCGACCGGACAAAATACCTGCCCTCCAGCTCCGCAATCAATCCCAACACTAATCCATGATAAAAACGTTCAGGCTCCACAGCACTGGCACTCTTGCCACCATCGAAAGAACTTGCCACCTGCAAAAGAAGACGGTTCAAATACTCCTCCATCGCCTCCACGTCACAGGCAAGCAGGGCAGTAAGGAACTCCCCGTAATGCTCGGAATCCTGGAACCAGTCAATGATCATCCCCTTCAGCATCTGCAGCACTTCCCCATTCGTTACAGACAGTGTATAAATCTCCTCTGACACATCTGCAGACTTCACTTTCAAATATCCGCTGGCAAGCATCAGGCTCCAGACTGCCCCTTTTTTCTTTCCTAATTGATTGAAGACAATCTGCTCGTCAAGAGTGACCGTGATCGTTCCGCCCTGCAGAAGAGTCTCCATCCTCTCTTTCACACTTTTATCTGCAGTCTGAAGCAGCTGGCTGACCAACCCATTCGAGCTGGAATTAGCCCAGTAAGGAAGAAATCTTTTCTCATCCAGGAAATTAGTAATAGACCACGGGTTGTAAATACCATCCAGTTCCCCAAATCGAAAGCCGTCGTACCACTGCTTTACGGCTTCTTTCTGATCCCCAAGCCCTCTTTCCTCCAAAGCACGAAAAACCTCAGCCTTCGTAAAGCCGAAACAATCCGCATATTTTCGGGAAGTCGTAGTTACCACCACAAGATTATTCAGATCAGAGAAAATGGATTCCTTGCTGACCCTGGTAATCCCGGTTAAGAGCGCCCTCTCCAGGTACGGGTTAGACTTAAAAGAAGAATTAAATAACCCCCTGATAAAAGCTGTCATCTCATCCCAATACCCATTCAGGTACGCTTCCTGCATCGGCGTGTCATATTCATCCAGCAGAATGACAGGCTTCTTCCCGTGGAAACGGTACAGGTAATCGGACAGCAGCCGCAGGGAATCCTCATAAACCTCTGGCTCTGCTTCCTTTAAGCGTATCTTTGTAAACAGATTCCTATCTTCCTCATCTAAAATTTCTGATTTCAATAAATAATCTTTCTTACGATAAACCTCGCTAATCACACCCTGGATCTTTCTGTAAAAACTCTCAAAGCTTATAGACTTAATAGAAGCAAAACTCAGGAAAATCACCGGGTAAGTCCCCTGTATTTCCCGGTAACGATCCTCCTCAAAAATACGAAGCCCTTCAAACAGCCCTGCTTTGCTCTCGCGGCCTAAAGAGAAAAATTTCTCCACCATGCTCATCAGCAGCGTTTTCCCAAACCTGCGCGGGCGGGTAATCAGGGTAACATCATCCTCACTTTCCCACCACTCCTTGATAAAATGTGTCTTATCAACATAAAAACTATTACGGCTAACCAATTTCTCAAAATCCTGACTGCCAATAGAAACTACTCTGGTATCTAAAACCTTTTCCATATCTATACACACTCCTTCAATTCCAGTTCAATCGCTGCACAGAAAGCAGGATGCCATTGTTTTTTATCTTCTTCAATCTCCATTCGTAAAACCTCCTGCTCACAGTATAAACCATTCTTGAAAAAATTTCAATAATAAAATCAATCTATTAACTTTAAAGTTTTCCCTCCTTCACCAACACTCTCTTTCCCTCAAAAGCGAAAGCATAGCTATGGATACTTTCTGCACTGAAACCACGGGCAGCCAGCTCGGCAGAATACTTTCTCTCCTCAATCTGCCTGAGCCCGGCATTGGCAGTCTCCTCCAGGGAGCTTTCCTTACGGAAGTTAAATACCTTAAATTCAAGGATATATGCAATTTTATTCTTATCCATCGGCTCCAGCATTACGTCATACCTGCCAAAGCCGCTCTCTCTGTTCGACCGGACAAAATACCTGCCCTCCAGCTCCGCAATCAATCCCAACACTAATCCATGATAAAAACGTTCAGGCTCCACAGCACTGGCACTCTTGCCACCATCGAAAGAACTTGCCACCTGCAAAAGAAGACGGTTCAAATACTCCTCCATCGCCTCCACGTCACAGGCAAGCAGGGCAGTAAGGAACTCCCCGTAATGCTCGGAATCCTGGAACCAGTCAATGATCATCCCCTTCAGCATCTGCAGCACTTCCCCATTCGTTACAGACAGTGTATAAATCTCCTCTGACACATCTGCAGACTTCACTTTCAAATATCCGCTGGCAAGCATCAGGCTCCAGACTGCCCCTTTTTTCTTTCCTAATTGATTGAAGACAATCTGCTCGTCAAGAGTGACCGTGATCGTTCCGCCCTGCAGAAGAGTCTCCATCCTCTCTTTCACACTTTTATCTGCAGTCTGAAGCAGCTGGCTGACCAACCCATTCGAGCTGGAATTAGCCCAGTAAGGAAGAAATCTTTTCTCATCCAGGAAATTAGTAATAGACCACGGGTTGTAAATACCATCCAGTTCCCCAAATCGAAAGCCGTCGTACCACTGCTTTACGGCTTCTTTCTGATCCCCAAGCCCTCTTTCCTCCAAAGCACGAAAAACCTCAGCCTTCGTAAAGCCGAAACAATCCGCATATTTTCGGGAAGTCGTAGTTACCACCACAAGATTATTCAGATCAGAGAAAATGGATTCCTTGCTGACCCTGGTAATCCCGGTTAAGAGCGCCCTCTCCAGGTACGGGTTAGACTTAAAAGAAGAATTAAATAACCCCCTGATAAAAGCTGTCATCTCATCCCAATACCCATTCAGGTACGCTTCCTGCATCGGCGTGTCATATTCATCCAGCAGAATGACAGGTTTCTTCCCGTGGAAACGGTACAGGTAATCAGACAACAACTGAATCGATTCTACGATATCAGTTTCCCTTGCATTTCTGGTAAGAAAGCTTGTATAAAGTTCTTTTTCTTCTTTATTGAGTCTATTGGATTCCAGCAAATACTGATTTTTCCTAAATAACTTCGCCAGCAGACTTTGAATCCGTTCATAAAATTTTTTAAAATCTGTCTCCTTCACAGAAGCAAAACTCAGAAAAATCACCGGGTAAGTCCCCTGCAGCTTTCGGTAACGATCCTCCTCAAAAATATGCAGTCCCTCGAACAGATACCCCTTGTCTTTACACTCTACAGAAAAGAATTTCTCCACCATGCTCATCAGCAGCGTTTTCCCAAACCTGCGCGGGCGGGTAATCAGGGTAACGGAATCTCTGCTCTCCCACCATTCCTTAATAAAATGTGTCTTGTCCACATAAAAATCATTTTTTGCAATCACGTCCTCAAAATCCTGATTGCCAATAGAAACTACCCTGGTATCTAAGATCTTTTCCATATCTATACACACTCCTTCAATTCCAGTTCAATCGCTGCACAGAAAGCAGGATGCCATTACTTCTTCTTCCTGCTCTCAGTATTTTTCGTACACATTCTATTCGGATCGTATATCAGAATCAAACAGTTCTTTTAAATCCTGTGCGGAAATCACCCGGTCGGACAGCTCCTGTTTCTTTTTCTGGAGCTCGTAAATCTTTTCTTCAATCGTCCCTCTGGTAATCAGGCGGAGCACCTGCACATTTTTTTCCTGTCCGATCCGGTACGCCCTGTCTTCCGCCTGTTCTTCCACAGCCGGGTTCCACCACGGGTCGAAGTGGATGACGGTATCCGCCCCGGTTAAGTTAAGCCCTGTGCCGCCCGCTTTCAGGGATATCAGGAAAATATCATGCCCGCCCCGGTTAAATGCCTCCACCCGGTTCCGGCGTTCTTCCAGCGTCGTGGAGCCTTCCAGACGGTAAAACCCGATCCCCTGTTTTTCAAGGCCTGCGGCAATGATTTCCAGAATAGAGGTAAACTGGGAGAAGATTAAGATCCTGTGTCCTGATTTTAGAAGATCCGGGAGCAGCTCTTCCATGAGCAGGCTGTATTTTCCGCTCCCGCCGTGGTAATCTTCCAGAAACGAGGACGGATGGCAGCAGATTTGGCGTAACCTTGTCAGTGCCGACAAAATCATCAGGCGGTTCGGGAGTTTGTCTGACAGGGGCATTTCCTGGATGTCATCGGAAAGCCTGCTGTCAATCAGAGTATCCTTTCCGTAGATCTGATCCCGCAGCATATATAAATACGATTGATAAAGTTTGTTCTGCTCTTTCGTCATTTCTGCTGTATATTTTAACTCAATCTTATCCGGCAGTTCATCCAATACTTCTTTTTTCATCCTCCGAAGCAGAAACGGCCGAATGCGTTTTTCCAGTTCGTGGAGCGCCCGGCTATCTTTTTCATTGACAATCGGCTTTTCATATAAATCCTGGAATTTAGAGTACCTCGGAAGGTATTCCGGCATAATAAAATTAAATATCGACCAAAGCTCCCCGAGGGAATTTTCTATCGGCGTTCCGGTTAAGGCAAATTTATGCCTTGCCCTGACCCGCTTCACCATGCGGGAACTTAAAGAGCCGGGATTTTTAATATACTGGGCTTCATCGATAAACATACTGTCGAAAAAAAGCTCTTTGTATTTGTCAATATCGTTGCGGAGAAGCGGATAGGAAGTAATCAGGACATCCTGATCTTTTGCCGCTTTTAAAATATCGGCGCGCTCCTTCGGCGTCCCGCGGACGGCATAGGTTTTGATTCCCGGCGCAAATTTTAAAAATTCTTCCTGCCAGTTATAAATTAAAGAGCTTGGGCATACGATCAGATAAAGATTCGTTTTTTTCGTATCTTGAAGCTGCTCCATGCGGTCACTGATATAAGTGATTGCCTGGAGCGTCTTTCCCAGCCCCATGTCGTCCGCAAGAATGCCGCCGAGGGAGTGTTCCGCCAAAAGCTTCATCCAGGCAAACCCCTGCTTTTGATATTCCCTCAGATGCGCATGGATGATTTCCGGTATTTTTTTCCCCGGCTGTTTCCAGCCCTCTCCGAGCAGGTTTTGGACATAACGGCGGAAGCTGTCCGATTTTTCTGTTTCCGTATCAAAAATTTCATCCAGATAAAACGCTTTCGATTTGTCCATGCGGATTGTGTTATCCTGGATTTTCTGCCAGGAAATTTCCAGCGAATCCAGCAGTTTCTGCAGCTTTTGAAGCTCCGGTGTTTCCAGCTTTAAGAAATTCCCGTTTTTCAGCCGATGGTATTTCTTTTTCATTTTCATGGAATAAAAAAGGAGCTTTAAATCTTCCGGGAGAAATTCGTCGCTTTCCACTGTCAGCTCCAGAAGATCGCTGGTTTCATCAATCCGCAGCAGAGTCTTATAGGCAGGCATGGAAAAACGGCTTATCTTTTTGACTTCATCGGTATAAAACAGTTCACAGTCTTTAGCCAGCGCCTGGCAGCCTTCGCTCAGGAAGTAATAAACAGCGGCTTCCTCCCTCATCAGAAAATGATCCTGGTACGGAAGGAAAGACAGGGTATTTAAAAGATCCAGGATTTTCTGTTCTTTTTTTACATCGCGCAGCACAATATAGCCGCCGTCGTAAGCTGCAAGGGGATTGATTTTATGGGTTCCGTAGTGAAATTCCAAAAGAAGGCTGATATCTGCGCCTTCCCTGTCAACATAAGCGCGCGCGTTTAATTCTTCCCGGATATAACGGCCCTGTAAGGACAGAGGAAGTTCCATGTGCGTCTGTTCATATAAATGAAGGAGCACATTGGAAATAAAATGCTCTTTATACTGCCCGCGGAATAAAATCATTTCCTGTTTTTTTAATTCGGTGTAAAATGGCAGGAAGGTTTTTAAAAAAGGCTGCGACGGGGAAAAAATGGTTTCCCCGTTGAAAAAAAGCTTTTTATTTCCCGCCAGCATCATTAAATCGGATTTTTCTTTATAAGTCAGATAAAGTTCTTCTTCGGATTCCAGGATTTCAAAAGAAACGGCGGGATTTTCTTTTTTAAACGTCACATTTTCACAGCGCCTTGTTTCCCCGTTTTCCCCAATCAGCTCCAATGTAAACGGCTGCCCGTCCAGGCATTCCATTAGTTTATAAAACATGGATTCCGACAGAGAAATCTGTGATTTAGAAAAGGTTTTGGAAAAATAATTATTTCCTTCCGCCTCCTGGATTTCGTAAATTTCCAAAAGAAAATGGAGAAGCCTCTCCGCCTTTGCCGTGAAGCTGCTTTCTTCCGGCACATAGCGGAAGCTTTTTCCAATGGAAATTTCCTGTTTTGAATACATCTTTTCCAGAAATTTTCTGAGATTCTGGATTTTATACATCCTGCCCGCGCCAAACTGAAAAGAAGCAGAGGCGAAAACGCCGGATGCTTCATCGATATGGACGGTGGCCAGGGCGTCGAAGGTCTCCCCGTAGACAGGGAGCTCTTCGTGCTTTTCAAAATAATGGACAATCCGGAATGCCGCCATATCTTCCTTTTCCTGCGGCATATCCTTCTTCATACGGAGGTAATCCGATAAAAACAGCAGCGTCGCAATGATATGCTTGCACGCTCCCCGATATTTTACCTTTGAGGAACAGTTGCAGTTATAATGAAAGCTCCCGTCGTCCTTCAGGCGTATCGTTACCCGGTAATCGTTTCCGCCGTGGACGACAGCCTGGTACTGGCTTAAGCCCTTTGACCATGTCACATTTGTCACCGCTTTTGCCTTATAATAACGAACACCGCGGTTATAAGTGCTGTCATCGACTGCAAGACGCCGAATCTGTTCTTTTGATAACTCCATATTACACCCCTGTCAGTTCATGCCCATAGTAATAAAAACCCTTACATTCCTCCAGCTTTACGGTTACAAGCTTCCCGACCTCTGCCGCGCAGCCGGGAAAATGCACCAGCATATTATTGCCAAGCCTTCCGGTGACAAGGGAAGGATCATGGCTGTTTACTTCTTCCACAAGGACTTCCCTGATCGTCCCTTCGGCTTTTTTCGCAAAAGCAGACGCCTGCTCCTGAACGGCATTCAACAGGCGGTCAAACCGCTCTTTTACAACATCCTCCGGCACCTGTTCTTTCATGGCGGCAGCCGGGGTTCCGGTACGTTTGGAATAAATAAACGTAAATGCGCTGGAATATCCGACGCGCCGCACCAAATCCAGCGTTTCCTCAAAATCCTCTTCGGTCTCCCCCGGGAAACCAACGATAATATCGCTTGTCAGCGCAATGTCCGGCATAGCGTTCCGCAGCTTTTCTACAAGCTGTAAATACTGTTCTTTGGTATAATGACGGTTCATAATTTTCAGCAGGCGGGAGCTGCCGGACTGTACCGGAAGATGCAGGTGGCGGCAGATTTTTTTGGAATTTGCCATCACCTCAATCAGTTCATCCGAAAGATCCTTCGGGTGCGAGGTCATAAAGCGGATTCTTTCAAGCCCCTCGATCTTTTCCACCTGCCGCAAAAGCCCGGCAAAGGTAATCGGCTGTTCCAGGTTTTTTCCATAAGAATTGACATTCTGCCCCAGCAGCATGACTTCCTTCACGCCGTCTTTTACCTGCCGCCTGATTTCCCTGATAATATCTTCCGGCTGGCGGCTCCTTTCGCGCCCCCGCACATAAGGGACAATACAGTAGCTGCAGAAATTATTGCATCCAAACATAATATTGACACCGCTTTTAAACGGATACTTCCGGCTGTCCGGAAGGTCCTCCACAATCAGATCGGTATCCTTCCAGATATCAATGATCATTTCATGCTTTGAAAGCTCTTTCTGCGCCAGACAGGAATCTAAAAGCTCGGCAAGCTTAAAAATATTGTGGGTTCCGAAAATAATGTCTATAAAGCGGTAGGAGGTTTTTAATTTTTCCACCACCTCCGGCTCCTGCATCATGCAGCCGCAGAGGGCAACCATAAGCTCCTGTCCCTGTTCTTTCCTGTGCTTTAATTTTCCAAGCCTGCCGTAGACCTTTAAGTTGGCATTTTCCCGTACCGTGCAGGTATTGTAAAGAATAAAATCGGCAGTTTCTTCGGAAACTGCTTCTTCAAAACCGATGACGGTTAAAATACCGCGGATCTTTTCCGAATCGCGCGCGTTCATCTGGCACCCGAAGGTCTGAATAAAAAAGGCCGGGCGATGTCCGTTTTTCTTTTCAAACGTTTCTGTATACTTCCGGCACTTTGCCATAAAATAATACTGCCTGCCCGGTTCTTCTGCGGGCGGATTCTGCGAAAGATCGATGGTATCTAAATTTATCTTATCCATAACTTCCCTTTCCCTGATTCTTTGGGCATGACTGCCAAAAGCAGCCTGTAAAATGTTACAGACTGCTTGTTTTTTCTGGATCTATGAAAATTCCAGTTTCTTTGTAACTTATGCTGCCGGTTCCAGGCTGAGCCCCGCCTGCGGATCTTTCGGTATCAGCCCGAAGCTGCTGAGAGGATAGATTCTGAGGACGACCCTGCCCTCAATGGAATCGCGCTTCACCGGGCCTACTTCGTCGTAGCGGCTGTCTTTGCTGATGGAGCGGTTGTCGCCGAGCACGAAGTATTCGTCTTCGCCTAACACCACAGGCGCTTCTGCAATCCCTGCATAGGTCATGGGGTCTTTTCCGTAGTTTTCCTCTAACAGTTCCCCGTCAATATAAATATCGTCTCCCACAATCTGTATCGTCTCTCCCGGAAGCCCGATAATGCGCTTTACATAGTATTCCTCGTTCTCCCTCCCAAACGGGAAAAAGACGATGATATCAAAGCGCTTCGGATCGCGGAAGCGGTAGGAAACCTTTTCCACAATCAGGTTATCCTTATCCATCAGGGTATTTTCCATAGAAGTCCCGTCCACCTTCGTTCTCTGGACGACATATTTCGGGACAAAAAACAGACAAATAACCACAATAGCTACATAGACTAACAATTCTAAAAAGAAAGACGATTTCTTTTCCTTTTCGTGGTTATTTCTCTGCTCTTCCCCTGCTTCCGGGGTATTTTCAAATTCATTCTGCTCCAAAAATCTCAGCTCCTAACTTAGCCCGCGGGCGTTTCTACTCTTCTTTTTCTTCTTCGTCACCGAGTATCTTAATTTTCGACTGATAAAGCTCTTCGACAGCGCTCGAAAGCGGTTTGCCGCAGCTTGATTTCACTAAAGGGGTGGAGCCGTCGATAATCTGCCTGGCGCGTTTTGCGGTGGCAAGGACAATCGAATAGCGGCTGTTGACTACTTTTTCTTCGCCGGGTTCTACCTCGCTGTTTACAACTGCCATTAAATCTGCATAAGATGGATGAATCATGTCTTAATCATACCCTTTCTATGAAGTTATATTTATCACATATCACAGGCTTATAAAAGTTCTCTCTGAATCTGTTCAGCAAATTCCGCCTGCTGTTTATGTTCTCTTACCAGTGTAAGCGCCGCGCCGTTTTTGCGGTTCTGGATCAGGGAATGCACCTCTTCGACCGCCCTGTCCAAATCATCATTGACAATGATATAATTGTATTCTTTCATAAAGGTACTTTCTTCCGCGGCCTTCTGCATACGCTTTTCCACGATATCCGCGGATTCGGAGCCGCGTCCCGTCAGGCGCTCCCGCAGAATTTCAATGGAAGGCGGCGTTACGAATAAAAGCATGGCATCCGGAAACAGCTCCCGGACACGGAATGCGCCCTGCCGCTCGATTTCCAGAATAATGTTATGTCCGGCAGAAAGCTGTTCTTCTACATAGCCCCGCGGCGTGCCGTAATAATTTCCAACGTATTCCGCCCATTCGATCAGCCCATTTTTTTGAATCAATTCTTCAAACTCTTCTTTGGTATGAAAAAAATATTCCCTTCCGTCCTGCTCTCCTTCTCTCGGCGGCCTGGTGGTCGCCGAAATGGAGAGATAATAGTCGGACGGATATTTATTTAATAATGACTTTACAATGGTACCTTTGCCTGCACCGGCAAACCCGGATATGACGGTTAAAACCCCCTGCCTAGACATATGCGCTTCCTCTCCTTTTTGTTTCTGTATCAGCGTAGCAGCTCTGATCAGGCATCCTCCATATTTTCCGCGCGGGAAGCAATCGTTTCCGGCAGGATGGCGGACAGTACAAGGTAGCCGCTGTCCATAAACAGGACAGCCCTGGTACGCCTTCCGCAGGTTGCGTCAATCGCCGTGCCGGAATCCTTTGCTTCCTGAACCTTCCTTTTGATAGGAGCGGCTTCAGGACTGACAATGCTGATAATTCTGTCTGTCTGGACAATATTTCCAAACCCTATATTCACAAAATGCTTTACCATAGCTGCCTCATTCAATGTTCTGTATCTGTTCCCTGATTTTCTCAATATCTGTTTTCAGTCCAATCGCATAATCAGAGATTATCCTGTCGTTGGCTTTTGATAAAATCGTGTTTGCCTCGCGGTTCATCTCCTGTGCGATAAAATCAAGCCTGCGCCCGATACCGACATTGGAATTGCTGTTTAAGGTATCCTTCATTGCAAGGATATGGCTTCTTAAACGGACCGTTTCCTCGTCTACGCAGAGCTTGTCTGCAAAGACGACAATTTCCGTCGCCAGCACAGCCTCGTCAAGCTTGTTGGAATCTCCTAAAAGCTCCTGGACCTTATCCCGCAGCTTATCCCGATATTCCCTGACAATCTCCGGCGAACGCTCCTCAATCGAAGATACTGCCGTTAACATTTCCTCTAACTTTTTTTCGATATCTTCCTTTAAATGCTTTCCCTCGGATGCCCTGGCTTCCACAAACTGTTCCAGCGCGGAGCGCAGTACCGGCTCCAGCTTTTTCCAAATCTCCGCTTCATCCGGTTCCTGCTCTTCCAACGTCAGTACATCCGGCATTTTGGATAATGTCAGTGCGGTAACATCGTTTTCCAGCCCGAACTGTTCGGACAATGCCCGGATGCAGCTCATATATTTTTCTGCAATGTCATGATTATATTTCACAACCTCTGATTTTTTCACAAAATCTTCGTAAAGGATGAAGATATCGATCTTGCCCCGTTCCGTATATTCTTTCAGGACAGAGCGTATCTTTGATTCAAAAATCCCCAATTTCTTTGGTATCTTAATAGAAGCTTCACAATATCTGTGATTTACTGCTTTTATTTCAACAGAAATTTTATATTCTTCATTTTCCTGCAAAGATCTGCCGAAACCCGTCATGCTCTTTATCATTTGGCTTACCCCATTCCTTCTAAATTACCCACATTCTGCTTATTATAAACGCAAATACGGCCAACGTCAAGAGTTTTTCAGCCTTTTTTCAAGAGCATTTACAACCGTTTCCAGTACCTTGACCCTTGCATAATATTTGGAATTGGCTTCTACAATAATCCACGGGGCATAATCGGTGGAGGTCCTTACCAACATTTCATCGACAGCCACTTCATATTCATCCCATTTGGCACGGTTGCGCCAGTCTTCATCCGTGATTTTCCACTGCTTTTCCGGCGTTTCCTGGCGTTCCTTAAAACGGCGTTCCTGTTCGTCTTTGTCTATGTGCATCCAGAACTTAAGGACAATCGTCCCGGCGCTGGCAAGATGCGCTTCCATGCTGTTGATCTCGCTGTATGCCCTCTGCCATTCTTCCGTAGTGCAGAAGCCCTCAATCCTCTCTACCATGACGCGCCCGTACCACGTCCTGTCAAAGATTGCCATATGCCCCGCCTTCGGCATTTTGTTCCAGAATCTCCAGAGATAGTGGTGCGCTTTTTCAATGTCGTTCGGGGAAGCGGTCGGCACAACTTCATACCCTCTTGGATCGATGTTTTCGGTAATCCGTTTAATCGCTCCGCCTTTTCCTCCAGCATCCCAGCCTTCAAAAGCAAGGACAACCGGAACACGCTTCAAATACATTTCGCTGTGCAGCTCCCGCAGCCGCTCCTGTAATTTTTTCAGCTTCTTTTTATATTCTTCCTTTGTCAGGGATTTGCTTAAATCCACGCCCGCAAGCACTCCGGTGCGGAACTGCTCTGAAATCTTCTGACGCTCCTGATCCCTGTCCGCCTTTTCCTCCGCGGTCCGGGCAGCAGCTTCTTTTGCAAGCCTTTTTTTCTCCTCTTCATAGGCGCGGTCTCCCTGAACCTTCTTTACTGCCTGCTCTAAGCGGTTCACCACGCAGTTCAAAATTTTTGCCGACGCATATTCCCGATCCGTCGCTTCGATGACTGTCCACGGCGCTTCTTCCCGGTCGGTATAAATAATCATCTCATCGCTGGCATGGAGATACTTGTCATACTCCTTATTCCTGTGCCAGTCCTGCGCCGTGACGCGCCATGCGGTTTCTTTGGCCTTTTCCAGCTTTTTCAGCCTTTTATGCTGCTCTTCCTTCGAGATATGAAGGAAAAACTTGATAATTACCATGCCGTCCGCAGTCAGAAGCTCCTCAAAGGAGTGAATTTCTTCATACGCCGCCATGCGCTTTTCCTTATCCATGCCTTGGCGCATTCCTTCGTCAAGGATACGCTGGTACCAGCTCCGGTCAAATAAATGGATTCTTCCCTTTGCCGGAGTCTTTGTGAAGAAACGCCACAAAAACGGGCGCATACTCTCTTCCTCGTTCGGTTTCTGGATGGTAAATACCTGGAATCCGCGCGGATCAAGCGGGCGGATGAGCTGGTTAATCATGGTTCCCTTTCCCGACGCTCCCCAGCCTTCAAAAATAATCATAATCGGAATCCCCAGTTCCTTGCAGGTGCGCTGCAGCTCCGCAAGCCGCGGAGAAAGCTTCTCCGTCACCTCTTTGTACTCTTTCTTGGAAAGAGTCCTGTTTAAATCAAGATTCTCTAACATAAAAATACCTCCCCTCGTAAAGTGAAAACAAAAAGCTGCCGCAGACCCAGTCTTTGGCAGCTTTCTTTGTTCTTTTAAAAATATTTGCGGCTTCCCCAAAGATTACTTCGTTTTAAGTCTACATATTCATTATAAGCTTTTTCAAGGATCTGCTTCTCGTTTGAGAATTTCAACAGATGGTATGCTTCATGAAATTTGTAATAACCGGAATCTACGAAGTATTCTTCACGTTGTGGTTTGCTATAATAGCTGTCAGCCATCATAAGATACCAGTGAACATCTTTTATTACTGTGTCAGCAGGGGTACTAAATGTATACTGGCTTTTTCCAACATACTTAATAATACTGGCGGAAACTCCTGTTTCTTCCCGTACTTCCCTTGCGGCTGTTTCTTTGTATTCTTCGCCTTCTTCGACAGTTCCCTTTGGCAATACCCAGCCTTCATATTTGTTTTTGTAGTTCTTATACAGTAGTAAAATCTTTCCTCTGAAAATCACCACACCGCCACAGCTCGTTGCCTCAATCATCGCAAAGCCTCCTGTATTGTTGGTGTGTCGCTTAAACTAACCTTAGTATACAACTGTTTTCTGGAAATTTCAACCTAAAATTACGAAACTGCCAACAACAGTTCAGCCATTAGCTCGATTTGGCTGCTCCGCAGCCTGTTTCGCCGCTAAAGCGGCTAAAATCTCGCTTTTATGGCTGCGCCATATGTCAAAAATAGTGAAAATGGATCCTTACGAGTAAACTCGACGGTTCCATTTTCCTATTTTTGCCGCATGGCTGAACTGTTATAATGTATGTTGATTTCAGGGCATGGATATGATATTGTAAAACAAATTCCTGTGAAGGATTAAGAAGGGAAAGCATTTATGAACGAAGTGCAGCCAATCCGAAGCAAAAAACAGATCGCTGATATGAAATCGTTATTAAAAAAGAAAGGGGAAAAATATTATATCCTCTTTCTGATCGGCATTAATTCCGGGCTCCGTGTCAGCGACTGCCTTACGTTAAAGGTTTCCGCGTTAAAGAATAAAACGCATATTACGATTAAAGAAAAGAAAACCGGGAAGACAAAGCGTTTCCTGCTGCATCCGAACGTCCGCAGGGAACTTAAAGATTACATAGAGCGTTACCGTCTTTCTGACGATTCTTATCTGATTACCAGCAGAAAAGGAAAAAATCAGCCGATTACAAGGGTTCAGGCATACCGTGTGCTCAATGAATGCGCCGCCGCTCTGGGAATCGAATCCGTCGGCACCCATACCATGCGGAAAACCTTCGGGTACTGGTACTACAAAAAGACCGGGAATATCGAATATTTGCAGTATATCTTTAACCACTCCTCCCCCGGGATTACACTCCGCTATATCGGGATCACGCAGGACAGAATTGATGAAACGCTGGTAGATTTCTGGCTTTAAGATCGGAACATTTGTTCTTGCATTTCAAAGTTCGCTATGGTATACTATACAAAACCAAACCAAACATATGTTTAAGGAGGAATCGCTATGTCATATGGAAAGATCTCTGCGAAGCAGCGGGAAATTTTAGAATATATCAAGTCCGAAATTATCAACCACGGTTATCCGCCTGCTGTCCGTGAAATATGCGAGGCAGTCAATTTGAAATCGACTTCCTCTGTCCATTCCCACCTGGAAACTCTGGAAAAGAACGGTTACATCCGCCGCGATCCGACGAAGCCGCGCACCATTGAGGTGATTGATAACGAGTTCAATTTTGCAAGACGGGATATTATCCAGGTTCCGATTGTCGGTACTGTCGCCGCCGGGCAGCCGATTCTCGCAGTAGAGAATATTGACGGCTACTTCCCTCTCCTTGCGGAGAACCTGCCGAATGACGAATTGTTTATGCTCCGTGTGCAGGGAGAAAGTATGATCAACGCCGGAATTTTCAGCGGGGACAAGATCCTGATCCAGAAGCAGGAAACGGCAGAGAACGGCGAGATCGTCGTTGCATTGATTGACGATGCCGCTACAGTAAAGACCTTTTATAAGGAAGACGGCTATTTCCGGCTTCAGCCGGAAAATGACACGATGGAGCCGATTATTACGGATCATGTTGCCATTGTCGGGAAGGTCATCGGGCTTTTCCGCTCCTACCGTTAACTGTATTTGTGCGCCCTTGCGCCTTATGGCTGTTTCAGCACTCCGATATAAGGCAGGTTTCTCATGAGATTGTTATAATCCATACCGAAGCCGACGACATATCGATTCGGAATGTCAAACCCATAATAATCAGGCTCAAGGGTGATTCCCTCTTTCCGGTTCGGCTTGTTTAATAAGGTGCATATGCTGACAGAGGAGGCGCCCCTTGCCGTCAGTTCCTCATAGACCTTTGCCATTGTGACGCCGGTATCCATGAGATCGTCTACAATCAGAACATCACGGTTTTTAACTTTGCTGCCGAGATCGAGATGGATTTCCAGATTTCCCGAGGATTTTGTTCCTTGATAGCTGGAAGCATACATAAAATCCATCTCCATGTCAATCGTAATGTTCTTAATCAGCTCCGCATAAAACGGCAGCGCTCCCCGCAGCATACAGATGAGTACCGGGACCCTGCCCTCATAAATTTTGCTGAGGATTTCTCCTAACTGCCTGCATTTTTCTTCAATCTGCTCTTTGGTAAAAAGTATTTCTTCTATTCTGGCGTCCTGCATAGTTTTTATCGCTTTCGCTTTCCTCCTTTTGCGGTTTTTCAGTCCAGCAGAAATTCCTGCATAATTACGTTGCTGACAAGCAGCGCTTTTTTCGTAAGCCGCAGCCTGCCCTGTTCCCATTCCAGATAGCCCAGGGAACAATATCTGGAAATGACATCCCCATAGATTTCTGTCATTTTCTGCCCAAAGGTATGATAAAACCTGTCTGCGGAAACCCCTTTCCGGCAGCGAAGTCCGAGGAACATGGTTTCTTCCATGCGGGACTTTCGATCCAGGAGTTCCCTGTTTCTATGGAGCTTTGGCAGTACCTGTTCTTCCGGCGCTTCCAGGATGGCAAGATATTCCTTCATGCTGTCCGTATTCTGAAATCTGGTTTCCTGCAGCAGAGAAGCCGCGCCAAGCCCGAATCCGATATATTCTGTCCGTTCCCAGTAGCCGAGATTATGGAGACATTCATATCCCGGTTTTGCGTAATTGGAAATTTCATATTGACGGTAACCATAGCCTGACAGGAAATCCCCGGTCATTTCATACATGGCGGAGGTTTCTTCTTCCGACGGGAGCTTTTGAGGATTACTTCCATAGAAAGAAAAAAACGGGGTCCCTTCCTCTAAAATCAGGCTGTATGCGGAAATATGCTCCGGGGCAAGCGCTGCCGCTTCTGTTAAGGTGTCCTGCCAGACCCTGACCGATTGCCCGGGAAGCCCTGACATCAAATCAAGGCTGATATTCTGAAATCCTGCTTTTCTTGCCATCCGGAAGCTGTCCTGCGCCTGTTCCCAGCTATGAATCCTGCCAAGCAGCTTTAATTCCTCCGGATGGACTGACTGTACCCCGAGGCTTATCCGGTTAATCCCTGCTCTCCGGTACTCTGACAGCTTTTTTTCGTCCAGCGTTCCGGGATTGGCTTCGATTGTAATCTCTTCTGCCCCCGGCGGAAGGAGGGCGAGCAGCCTTGTGATATGCTCCGCTTTCAGCAGGGAAGGCGTCCCTCCTCCGATAAAAACAGAAGAAATTTTATAATTTCCCTGCAAAAAATCATCCGAGGAAAAAAAACAGTTGATTTCTTTTTCCAGGGCGGCAGTATATTGCTCCTGAAGCTCTTCTTTTGCAGAAAAGGATAAAAAATCACAGTAATTACATTTCCTGACACAAAAAGGGATATGGATATAAATTTCCAGTTTTTTCCGTTTTTTCATTGCTCAATCTTCATCCAGCTTTAAAACGCTCATGAACGCTTTTTGAGGAATTTCCACATTTCCTACCTGGCGCATACGCTTTTTGCCTTCCTTCTGTTTTTCCAGCAGCTTCTTTTTCCGGCTGATATCGCCGCCGTAGCATTTGGCGAGGACATCTTTTCGCAGGGCTTTGACCGTTTCCCTTGCAATGACTTTTCCGCCGACTGCCGCCTGGATCGGGATTTCAAACAACTGGCGCGGAATTTCTTCTTTTAATTTTTCGCACATCTTCCGTCCGCGCTCATAGGCGGTATCTGCATGGACAATAAAGGAAAGCGCGTCCACTTCTTCCCTGTTGACGAGGATATCCAGCCTTACCAGGCTGGAAGGCACGTACCCTTTCATCTCATAATCAAAAGACGCATATCCCCGGGAGCGGGATTTTAACGCGTCAAAGAAATCATAAATAATCTCATTCAGCGGAAGATCATATTTTAATAACGCCCTTGTGCTTTCGATATATTCCATGCCGAGATAAACGCCCCTGCGCTCCTGGCAGAGCGTCATAATCGCCCCGACAAATTCTGTTGTCACCATGATTTCCGCGCTGACAATCGGTTCTTCCATATGCTCAATTTCCGAAGGCGTCGGCAGATTGGAAGGGTTGGTAATTTCCAGCATAGTGCCGTCGGTTTTAAAGACGCGGTAAACAACGCCCGGCGCTGTCGTGATTAAATCCAGCCCGTACTCCCGTTCCAGCCGTTCCTGAATAATTTCCAGATGCAGAAGGCCCAGAAAACCACAGCGGAAGCCGAAGCCGAGCGCAATAGAAGTCTCCGCCTCAAACTGGAGGGAAGCGTCGTTTAGCTGGAGCTTTTCCAGGGCATCCCTCAGATCCGGATATTTTGCGCCGTCGGCCGGGTAAAGCCCGCAGTAAACCATCGGGTTGACTTTTTTATATCCTGCCAGCGGCTCGTTGCACGGTGTTTCGGCATTCGTAATCGTGTCCCCTACCTGCGTATCTTTTACATTTTTTAAGCTTGCCGTAATATAGCCGACCATTCCGGCAGTCAGCTCCTCGCAGGGGATAAACTGTCCTGCACCAAAAATACCGACTTCCACGACGTCCACCTGCGCATTCGTTGCCATCATCCGGACAGGCGTTCCCTTGCGCACAGAGCCGTCAAAAATACGGCAGAACACAATAACGCCTTTATAAGAATCATATAAAGAATCAAAAATCAATGCTTTCAGCGGGGCATTGGGATCTCCCGACGGCGCTGGCAGTTTTTTTACAATCGCTTCCAGAACCTCCTCAATATTCGTTCCCTGTTTGGCGGAAATTAACGGAGCATCCTGTGCTTCCAGCCCAATCACATCCTCAATCTCATTTTTCACCCGCTCCGGCTCTGCGCTTGGAAGGTCGATTTTGTTAATGACCGGCATAATTTCCAGATCGTGGTCTAGGGCAAGATAGCAGTTTGCAAGCGTCTGCGCTTCAATTCCCTGCGCAGCATCTACAATTAAAATTGCCCCTTCACATGCCGCAAGGCTTCGGGAAACTTCATAATTGAAATCGACATGACCTGGCGTGTCAATTAAATTGAAAATATATTCCTCTCCGTCTTCCGCCTTATATACAAGACGGACCGTCTGCGCCTTGATGGTAATGCCGCGCTCCCGCTCCAGCTCCATGTTATCAAGCACCTGCGCCTGCATTTCACGGCTGGTTAAAAGCCCAGTCTTTTCAATAATTCTGTCAGCTAACGTTGATTTTCCATGATCGATATGCGCGATAATACAAAAATTCCTGATTTTACTTTGATCAATTGCAGCCATCGCTTACCTCCCGTTTCCCAAGATTCGTTGTAAAATCTGTTCTAATAAATTTATTGCAATCGGCTTTGATAAATAATCCTGAAAGCCTTCCTTTAAAAAATACTCCTGTGATCCCGTAATTGCCTCTGCCGTCAAAGCGACAACAGGCACGGTCTGAAAGTATTCATTTTCTGTATTTCGTATCTTATGTAAAGTCTCAACCCCGTCCATTTCCGGCATTAAATGATCCATAAAGATAAGGTCATATCGGGCGGTTTCCATCTTTTCTATGGAAGCGGCGCCGGATTCCGCCGTATCGGCAAAAATATCATACCGCTTTAACAGTTCTTTTGTCAGAAGGAGGTTTACTTTATTATCATCCACCACCAGGACACGCTTTCCGGTAAATTTCAGGGAAGCGTCTTCTTTTTTTTTCTCGGAAACAGGCAGCGTACCCAGTTTACAGATCGGCGTCCTGTCGATAATCTTCTGCGGTATCCGGATGGTAAAGGCGGTTCCTTTGCCGTACTCGCTTTCAACTTCAATGTCCCCACCCATCATTTCCGCAAAGCTTTTGGAAATAGCAAGCCCGAGCCCTGTTCTCTGGAGATTCAGCCGCTGGAAGCGGACGAACAAATGATTTAAATCCTCTTTCTTGATTCCCATGCCGGTATCGGCTATGGTAAAAATCAATTCCATAGATTCCTTGTCCTTCATCCGCCCTTCAATTTTGAAGGTAATGCTTCCTTTTTCTGTAAACTTTACCGCATTATTTAAAATATTGGTAAGGATCTGGCGAATCCTCATTTTATCCCCATAGAGCTTGTAAGGGAGAAAACGGTTCATGTCCAGGCAGAATTCCAGCCCTTTTTCCTGGACAGCCAAAGATACCATTCCCTGCACTTCGTTTACCAGCGCCTGCAAATGGTATACGGTTGGGAGCAGCTCCATGCGCCCGTCTTCTATTTTTGAAAAATCAAGGATATCATTGATTAGGGAAAGCAGGTGGCTGGACGAAGAATCTACCATCCCTGCATACTGCCTGACCCTGTCGTTAATATCCGTTTCTTCTAAAATCAATTTTGTAAAGCCGATAATGGCATTGATTGGCGTCCG
>CANREH010000064.1 GCA_947629585.1 uncultured Lachnospiraceae bacterium
CCTGCGCCATATGTCAAAAATAGTGAAAATGGAACCTTACGAGTAAACTCGACGGTTCCATTTTCCTATTTTTGCCGCATGGCTGAACTGTTCCTTAAAATCAATTCTCCCAACTGCATATCTTCCTGCGTGGTAAGCTTAATATTATGATAGTCCCCCTCTACCATCGTGACCGGATGATCTGTCATGCTCTCTATCACCATGCTGTCATCCGTCACATTGGTTACCTGGGACGCTGCCAGCTTTCGATATGCTTCTTTTATTAACTCCGTTTTAAATACCTGCGGCGTCTGGATATTCCACAGGCATTCCCTCGGTATGGTTCTGCTCACCGTCCCATCTTTATCCGTCTGTTTGATCGTATCTTTTACCTGTACGCCCGGAATCACGGCTCCTTTTTCCTCCACGGAGGCTTTCAGCGCCGCCAGGAGCCTTTCCGAAAGAAACGGCCTTGCCCCGTCGTGAATCCAGATATAATCCGTATCTTTGATCTGTTTCAACCCTTCCATCACGGATAAATACCGCTCCGCACCCCCGGCAACAATAGATTTCACTTTTTTTAAATGATAGTTCTCTATGTACTCTTTCCTGCAATATTCCTCATCCCCTTCTCTGGTGACAAGGACAATTTCATCCATAAAACTGTTCTCAAACGCTAAAAGAGAGTATATTAAAACCGGCTTTCCTTCCAGTTCCAGATATTGTTTTGGAATATTGCTGTTCATGCGGCTCCCGCTGCCGCCCGCTAATATAATCGCACTATGTCTCATCATAAAATATCATATCAAAGGCAGATCCCCTGGCTTTTCCTTTCTTCGATTCTATTCCGCACATTTTCCCAGCTTTAAATTCGGGACTGCGTTTAAGTCCCATCCGCTTCTCTGCCCCCGTATAAAATCATAGTACCCTGCCGCCCCAATCATAGCGGCATTGTCCGTACATAAAACCGGGGACGGATAATACAGCCGGATGTTCTTTTCTTCACATGCCTTTTTCATGGCAAAGCGCAGCGCTGTGTTCGATGCCACGCCGCCTGCCAGCGCGATTTTGTCAAAATGGTACTCTTCCGCCGCCAGGATCGCATGGGACACCAAAACGTCAATGACTGCTTTCTGGAACGAGGCGGCAACATCCGCCCGGTCAGGCTCTATTCCTTTCATGCGGCACCCGTTCATATAATTTAAGACTGCCGATTTCACGCCGCTGAAGCTGAAATCATAAGGAGCGCCCTCGATGGAAGCCCTCGGGAAGAAAATCGCGTCTTCGTTCCCGCTCTCCGCCATCTTCTGCACCTTCGGCCCGCCCGGATAGCCAAGCCCGATTGCCCTCGCAACCTTATCAAACGCTTCCCCGGCGGCATCATCCCTGGTACGCCCTATGATTTTATACTCCCCATAATCCCGGACAATCACAAGATGCGTATGCCCTCCGGAGATCACCAGGCATAAAAACGGCGGCTCCAAATCCTTATGTTCAATATAATTTGCGGAAATATGCCCTTCAATATGGTGGACACCGACTAACGGCTTTTTTGCCGCAAACGCCGCCGCCTTAGCCGCCGAAACGCCGACCAGCAGCGCTCCCACCAATCCCGGCCCGTAAGTAACGGCAACTGCATCAATATCCCTAATGGAAACCTCGGCCTCCGAAAGAGCCTCGGACATGACCTGGTTTATTTTCTCCATATGCTTTCTGGAAGCAATCTCCGGCACAACGCCCCCATATAATTTATGGATATCAATCTGTGATGAAATAATATTGGACAAAACCGTGCGCCCGTTTTTTACAACCGCCGCCGCCGTTTCATCACAGGAAGACTCTACCGCAAATATTAAGGTATCTTTTTCCATGTTATCCTTTTCCTTTTTCCATCTTATTCCGCGTCCGTCCCGCTGGAGAGCTGCCAGCCAAGAATCCGCCATTTCCCGTCTTCGTCCCGCCGGAGCATAAACTCCTCGCAGGTGCTTAACCGCTCGCTCTTCTGCTTCACATGATAATACCCGAAAAGGACTGCATAATCCTGCGAATCCATTTCCTGATACTCTACGTCTTTGTTGGAAGAAACCATATAACTGGAAATCCGTTTATTTTCCTTCCGATACGACTCGGCTTCCTCCTGTAACTGCTTAATATACTCTTCTTCTGAGTTCTGCGCCAGCAATTCTTCATCAAACAATGCCCGGATATGGGCGGCAAAATCCTGAAACTGTTCCTGCGTCAGCTCATCATTATAAACGCACATGATTAAATCGCTGTAATACTTAATAACCTCTACCGGGCTGTCAGGATACTGCTCTTCCACATCCACCGCCAGCAGCGAGGCTATATTTTCCTTGACTTTCTCCTGGTCCCTGAAATCCTTATGGGTGATATAAAAATAATATCCTGCCACAAGCGCCGCCATAATGACAACACAGACCACGGTTTTGATAAGATTTGATTTTCCTTTTTCCGTCATAAAACCCCTCCTTTTACGCTTCCTTCTCAAACTCCAGCACAGTGCTTTTCCTGTCTTTTCCCGCTTTTGCATTTGGGAATATTTTCCTTACGTCTTCCATATATTCCTCCGGGCGGATCAGCGACGGGCTGTAATGCGTCAGCCAGAGCTCGGAAACCTCCGCGTTTCTTGCAATCACGGCAGCTTCCCGGAACGTCATATGCTTATGCTCTATGGCTTTTTCCTGCTTGTCCTTTTCGCCGTACATCCCTTCACAGATCAACAAATCCGACTGCCTTGCATATTTCTCTATGGAGGCTGTCGGGCGGCTGTCTGTGCAGTAAGTCAGTTGAATCCCCTTTCTTGGCTCTCCTAAAACCATATCGGGAGTCAGTACCCGATCGCCGTCCGTAATCGTCTCCCCTTTTTGCAGACGGCTCCAATACTTCATTTCAATTCCATTTTCTCTGGCGCGCTCTACATCAAAACGCCCGGCCCTTCTCACCTTCAGCGTATAACCATAGCAGGTTACATTGTGGTTGACACGAAACGCCTCGATGACATAATCATTTCTTTCGATCACTTCCTCTTTTTCCGTCAATTCTATAAACTGAAGCTCAAACGGAAGCTCCGGCGCAATGATACGGAGCGCAGAAACAACCCGGGTCAGCCCTTTCGGCCCAATCATAGTCACCGGCTCCGTCCGATCCGCATTTCCCATAGACAAAAGAAGCCCCGGAAGCCCGCTGATATGATCCCCGTGATAATGCGTGAAACAGATCGTGTCAATATCATGCACGCTCCAGCCTTTTTCCCGTATCGTTACCTGTGTTCCTTCCCCGCAGTCAATCAGCAGGCTGCTGCCGTTTAACCTTGTCATCAGGGAAGTCAGGTAACGGCCCGGCAGCGGCATCATGCCGCCCGTCCCCAGTAAACATACATCTAACATAACCTTAATACCTTTCAAATCACTTCGGTTTTTTTCACCCTTTTCGGAGGAATCCGAAATCCCTTAATCCACTCATCATAGCACTCCTCGCAAATCCGAAAGGTATGGAGCATGGTGTCTTTTTTTGAAAAATATCCCCATTCCTTTTGTACTGCCAGTACGTCTTCCAATAAAATGCCATTTTTTGTCTTTAATTCTCTCCCACAGGAATTACAGTATTTTCTTTCCTTTTTCATGTTCTATCCTCCCAACAGCTTATCCGATGCCTTTTTCGGTTATTGCAAAATCCACCGTTTACACACAGCACCATTATATTCTGTTGAATTATGTAAAACCAGCGGGAATTGCTGGATAAAGCCACATAATCACGGCATCCTCTTTGGGAAAATCATAAAAACCCTTCCGGATTCCTGCGGTCTCAAACCCTAATTTCTGATACAGCATGATCGCATAACGGTTGCTTTTCCGCACTTCCAGAGTAAAAGCCGTAAGCCCCCGCCTGCGTCCTCTGTCCAAAAGCTCCCGCAAAAGGGCTTCCCCGATTTTCTGGTTCCGGTAAGCAGGCGCTACGGCGACATTATAAATCTGCCCTTCCCCGGCAACGCCCCATAACCCGCAGTATCCGGCAATTTCTTCTCCAAAACACGCTACAAGATATTCATTATCCCGATTTCTGACTGCGTCCTCCAGAGAGTTCCGGCTCCACGGTTCTGTAAAAATCTGCTGTTCCAAGAATGCCACCTGGGAAAGATCTTCCTCTGTCATTGTCCGAATCTGCACATTTCTCATGCCGCGGCTTTTCTCCTTCCATTCCTCCATCGCCTGTTTATGTATTTTTCAGCCTTTGTTCCCTTTCCCGTTCCGCCTGCGACAGCCGAAGATATTCCGGTACATGATCCTCTCCCGATTCCCATATCCCTTTCCGGAAATAAATCTCTCCCAGCGCCCCAACCGCCCCGGCGCGCTGCCGTAAAAGATGCATGGGCGCAAAAGAATACGGCGCCTTGATCTGCTCTTCTATCTGTTCTTTAAAAACTTCGATTCCATCTCCCAGGAAAATTACGCCGGCAGTTCTCTCCTTTGCAAGCAGATTCACTTCTTCCAGGATTTCATTAACCGCAGCAGCCTTCTGCTCTGAGAGCACCAGAAATTCCATCGTATTTTCCTTCTGCTCAAAGGTATAAATTCCTGTATACGTCTGATTTCTCCTTGCGTCCATCAACGGACAGATTAACGCCTGCGTCCCATAGAGATTATAAGCAATGGCATCCACGGTCGGCACAGGGATAATCGGCTTGCCCAGGACAAACGAAAGTCCTTTTGCCGTAGCAGACCCAATCCGCAGCCCAGTAAAAGAACCCGGCCCTTTTGCGACTGCAATCGCGTCAATTTCCTGCAAATCAAGCTGCAGCATATCGACAATGGTATCGATCATCGGCAAAAGCGTCTGGGAATGTGTTTTTTTATGCGTCACGGTATACTCCGCCGTCATGATCCCGTCTGCAAGCACTGCAACGGAGGCTGTCAGCCCGGAGCTGTCTATGGCTAATAATTTCAACGCTTCTCACCTTTTTCCACTATGATTTTTCGGTAATCAAATCCTTTTTCCAGATCCTTTTCTATGGTAATGGAGCAGACATCTTCCGGCAGCAGTTCTTCGATCAGCTCTGCCCACTCGACCATCGCCACGCCGTTTCCGTAAAAATAATCTTCATAACCTATTTCGTCCATTTCTTCCAGATCCGTAATCCTGTAAACGTCAAAATGATAAAAAGGCAGCCTGCCTTCCTCATAAATCTGCATAATCGTAAATGTCGGGCTGTTCACCGGCTCCCGGATTCCAAGCCCTTTGGCAAATCCCTGGGTAAACACGGTTTTCCCCACGCCAAGATTGCCGTGGAGCGCATAAACAGAACCCGGCTGCGCCTGCTGTCCTAATTTTTCCCCCAAAAGGAACGTATCCTGTTCCTGAAAGCTTTCCAATATTTCCGTCACCCGGCACCTCTCCTTCCCCTAATGGCAGTATTTCAGAATCATTTCTTTGATCATTTCCGGATGATCCATCTGCTTTTTCGGAAAAATATACGCCCGCATTTTCGTGATATAAATAATCAGATACTGGTTCGTGTCTATGACCTTCATCACCTGCTCCCAGGGAATCACGCCTGCCTGATCATGCTGCGATATCCCCAGGCCTTCCTCTCCAAACGTATATTGGATGGGCTCCTGAAACATGGGGGTGCGCTTGATTTGATTTGCCGCCTTTAATAATAACTGCAGCGGTTGGATCACAGTAAACAAAAGCGCCACCAGTAAAAGAAGGCCCTTTGCAGGCAGATCATAGCTCCCAAACCGGATGATCAGCAGAATCAGCGCGCCCAGGCTGATAAATAACCCAAAAAGCCCCGAAAAGCAGGCATAGTTATGTCTCATAAAAAAATAAAACATATCCTTTGTCCCGATTTTAATATCTGCCGTAATTTCCCGGCTTTTTTCTTCCATGCCCTGTCCTTCCCCTTTTTTCTATATTTTCATAGTCAGCTGAATTCTTTTCTTTTCCAGATCCACACTCATAATCTTCACATCAACGATATCCCCTACACTGACAACTTCCAGAGGATGCCTGACAAATTTGTCCTTGCTTAACTGGGAAATATGCACCAGCCCGTCCTGATGGACGCCGATATCCACAAATGCCCCAAAATCAATGACATTCCTTACCGTCCCTTTCAGCACCATATCCGGCTTTAAATCGGCTAAGTCGAGCACATCCGTGCGCAGGATCGGCTTTGGCATCTCGTCGCGCGGGTCCCTCCCCGGCTTTTCCAGCTCTTTCACAATATCGTGCAGCGTAATTTCTCCAACGCCAAATTCCTGCGCATACTCCTGCCAGTCCTTTTTCCGGATAGAACGGCTCAGCGCCCCGGTTCCCTGTTTCCCCTGCTGCGCCTGCCGGATATCCGATAACTGGAAGCCTGTCCTTTCCAAAAGCTGTTCTGCGGCGCTGTAAGATTCCGGATGCACGCCTGTGGCATCCAAAGGGTTATCCCCCTGAAGAATCCGCAGAAAACCCGCCGACTGCTCAAATGCCTTCGGCCCCAGCTTTGCTACCTTTAAAAGCTCCCTGCGGTCTTTAAATTTCCCATGCTCCTCCCGGTAGGCGACAATATTTTTTGCCACGGTTTTGGAAATGCCGGAAACATATTCCAGAAGCGAGGAGGATGCCGTATTTAAGTCAACGCCAACAAGATTCACACAATCCTCCACCACATTATTTAAAGCCTCGCCCAGTTTTTTCTGGTTCATGTCATGCTGGTACTGCCCGACGCCAATCGACTTGGGATCGATTTTTACCAGCTCCGCCAACGGGTCCTGCAGCCGCCTTGCCATAGAGACAGCGCCCCTCTGCCATGCCTCAAACTGTGGAAACTCTTCCGCCGCCAGCTTACTCGCCGAATAGACCGAAGCCCCTGCCTCATTGACAATCACATAGGAAACCGGAAGATGGGTTTCCTTCAATAATTCCACAATCACCTGCTCCGATTCTCTGGAAGCCGTTCCGTTTCCGAGGGAAATCAGGGTCACATGATACTCCTCTATCAGCTTTTTGACAAGCTTCTTCGTCTTTTCCACTTCTTTTCTCGGCTCTGTCGGATAGACAATGGCAGTATCCAAAACTTTTCCTGTGCTGTCGATCACCGCCAGCTTACAGCCATTCCGATAGCCGGGGTCCCATCCAAGAACAGTCTGCCCGGCAACCGGAGGCTGCAGAAGGAGCTGCTTAAGATTTTTCCCAAAAACCGTAATCGCGCTGTCCTCCGCCCGCTCCGTCAGCTCATTGCGGATCTCTCTCTCAATCGCAGGCGCAATCAGCCGTTCATAGCTGTCCTCTATGGCTTCCTCCAGATACGCTGCGCAGGGAGAATCCGGATGGAGAATTTTCTGTTTCCGAAGATAGCGTAAAATCGCTTCTTCCTCCACGGCGATTTTCACCGTCAGAATCTTTTCTTTTTCCCCGCGGTTGACGGCAAGGACACGATGCCCGGCAATTTTCGCCACCGGTTCCTCATAGTGATAGTACATTTCATAGACAGATTTTACCGTATCATCCTTTGCTTCCGACTGAAGCAGCCCATGCTCCGTAGTATACTCCCGGATATAGGTGCGGTACTCTGCATGATCGGAAACTTCCTCTGCAATAATATCCATCGCAAACGCCAGCGCATCCTCTGCCGTAAGCACTTCCTGTTCCACAGACAAATATTGCTCCGCTTCTTTTTTTGGATCTTCCTTTCCCTGCAGTAAAAGCACCGCCGCCAAAGGTTCCAGTCCTTTTTCTTTGGCGATAGAAGCCCTTGTTCTCCGTTTCGGGCGGTACGGGCGGTATAAGTCGTCCACCGCTACCTGGGTATTTGCTTCTTCAATCTGCCTTCTTAATTCCTCTGTCAGCTTTCCCTGCTCCTCAATCGCCCCAAGCACCTGCTCTTTTTTCTCTGCAAGGTTTCTTAAATACTGCAGACGCTCGCTTAACGTCCTCAATACCTCGTCATTTAAAGAACCATGCTTTTCCTTTCGGTAACGGGCAATAAACGGGATAGTATTTCCCTCATCCATCAAATCCACCACCGCCTGCGTCTGCCACGGCTCTATGGCAAGCTCCTCACTAATCTGCCTGATGATATCCATTCTGCTACCATTTCCCTTTCCGATTCTTTTTGGTGTCATCACATAATCTGACCCCTATCATACAACAAACAGCAGGCTATGTCAAACGCATAACCTGCTGTCCTGCCGTCATTTTTTTTAATCAATCCTCATCAATCTGAGCCATTTCTTCCAATAATAAAGATTCCTCCTCGCTCTCCACAAGATAATCCTCTTCTTCCTCATTGGTTTCCGGCTCTTCCTCCGAAGCTTCAATTGCCTGGAACATATTTCTCATGGCAGCGCCCATAGCCGTTTCCGGTATTTCATCCGGATTAATCAGATCGGACAATGGCGGCTCATCCATTTCCATCGTTTCAATTACTTCATCCTCGTCTTCTTCCAAAGAAGGCTGTTCAATTTTCCTGACATCCTCAAACTCATCACTGTTTAATTTTACCGAACGGTACCGCTTCATACCGGTTCCTGCCGGAATCAGTTTTCCGATGATGACGTTTTCCTTAAGCCCGATTAACTGATCGACTTTTCCTTTAATTGCCGCTTCTGTCAGTACCTTCGTCGTCTCCTGGAAGGAAGCCGCTGACAAAAACGAACTTGTCGCCAGGGAAGCTTTGGTGATACCAAGCATTACCTGCTTGCCCTCCGGCGGCTCTAAGCCTTCCTTTTTCAGACGCTCTACTTCATCGTCAAAATCCAGAATATCCACTAACGTTCCCGGAAGGAATTCCGAATCCCCGTTATTTTCAATCCGGATCTTCTTTAACATCTGGCGTACCAGCACTTCTACATGCTTATCGCTGATTTCCACACCCTGGAGGCGGTATACACGCTGCACTTCACGGAGCATATAGTCCTGCACGGCGCGGACGCCCTTAATCTTCAATAAATCATGCGGATTGATGCTTCCTTCTGTCAGCTCGTCACCAGCTTCGAGTTCCTGTCCGTCCTGCACTTTGATACGGGAACCATAAGGGATCAGATAATTCTTGGATTCGCCCGTCTCCGAATTGGTAATGATGACCTCCCTCTTCTGCTTGGTATCGCTGATCGTAACACGTCCGCCAAATTCCGCAATAATCGCAAGGCCTTTCGGCTTCCTTGCCTCGAAAAGCTCCTCGACACGAGGAAGACCCTGGGTAATATCATCTCCGGCAACGCCGCCCGTATGGAAGGTACGCATGGTAAGCTGTGTACCCGGCTCACCAATCGACTGTGCGGCAATAATGCCGACAGCTTCGCCGACCTGGACCGCTTCCCCGGTCGCCATATTGGCGCCATAGCACTTTGCGCAGATTCCGACATGGGAACGGCAGGTCAAGATATTCCTGATCTTGATCTTTGCGTCTTTCCCTGCATCCTGAACCGCCTTTGTCTTCATAATGCGCGCAGCGCGCCTCGGCGTAATCATATGGTTTGCCTTGACGATCAGCTCCCCGTTGTCGTCATAGATGGATTCGCACGAGAAACGCCCGGTAATGCGCTCTTCCAGTGTCTCAATGACTTCATTCCCATCCATGAACGCTTTAATCCACATGCCTGGGATTTCTTTTCCCGCGCAGCAGTCAATCTCCCGGATAATGAGTTCCTGCGACACGTCAACCATCCTTCGTGTCAGGTAACCGGAATCGGCAGTACGCAGCGCCGTATCGGAAAGTCCTTTCCTGGCTCCGTGCGCAGAGATAAAGTATTCCAGCACGTCAAGCCCTTCCCGGAAATTAGACTTGATAGGGAGCTCAATGGTACGGCCCGAAGTATCCGCCATCAGCCCGCGCATACCGGCAAGCTGCTTAATCTGCTTGTCAGAACCACGCGCACCGGAGTCCGCCATCATATAAATATTGTTATACTTATCCAGCCCTGAAAGCAGCGCCTCTGTAATCTCGTCGTCCGCTTCCTTCCATGTTTCAATGACCGCTTTATAACGTTCTTCCTCCGTCATCAGCCCGCGGTGGAAATTCTTCGTAATGACGGCAATCGTTTTTTCTGCATCCTCCAGAATCGTTTTCTTTTTCTCCGGCACTGTCATATCCGAAATAGACACCGTCATGGCGGCCTGTGTGGAGTATTTGTAACCGAGGGACTTCACCGCGTCCAAAGTCTCAGCCGTTCCGGTAGCCCCGTGGGTATTGATACATTTTTCCAGGATCTGCTTTAACTGTTTCTTTCCCACATGGAAATCCACTTCCAGCTTTAATAAGCTTTCCTGCTGTTCTTCCTTTGTCTGTCCTGCACTTCGATCAACAAAGCCAAGATCCTGCGGAATAATTTCATTAAAGATAAAACGTCCCAGGGTGGATTCTACAATACTGGAAATCTCCCCTTCCTCCGTTTTCATCGTCCTTCTTACCTTAATTCTGGAATGAAGCGTCAATGCGCCATTCTCATAAGCAAGAATCGCTTCATTTACATTCTTGAAAAACTTGCCTTCACCAAGCGCGCCCGGACGCTCCTGCGTCAGATAATAAATACCAAGCACCATATCCTGGGACGGAACGGCAACAGGGCCGCCGTCCGAAGGCTTTAACAGGTTGTTCGGCGACAGCAGCAGGAAACGGCACTCCGCCTGTGCCTCTACGGACAGCGGCAGATGGACTGCCATCTGGTCGCCGTCAAAGTCTGCGTTAAATGCGGTACAAACCAGAGGGTGCAGCTTGATTGCCTTGCCTTCTACCAGCGTCGGCTCAAATGCCTGGATGCCAAGCCTGTGCAGCGTCGGCGCACGGTTTAACATAACCGGATGCTCTTTGATGACATCCTCCAGGACATCCCAGACCTCCGACTGAAGACGCTCTACCATTTTCTTAGCCGCTTTAATATTATGGGCAATTCCCTTTTCCACCAGTTCCTTCATAACAAACGGCTTGAACAGCTCAATTGCCATTTCTTTCGGCAGGCCGCACTGATAAATCTTAAGCTCCGGCCCTACCACGATAACGGAACGTCCGGAATAATCGACACGCTTTCCCAGTAAGTTCTGGCGGAAACGCCCCTGCTTTCCCTTTAACATATCGGACAGGGATTTTAAGGCACGGTTGCCCGGCCCGGTGACAGGACGTCCCCTGCGCCCGTTATCAATCAGCGCATCCACGGCCTCCTGCAGCATTCTCTTTTCGTTGCGGACAATAATATCCGGCGCGCATAATTCCAGCAGCTTCTTCAAACGGTTATTTCTGTTGATAATCCTGCGGTACAGGTCATTCATATCGGAAGTTGCAAAACGCCCGCCGTCTAACTGCACCATCGGCCTTAAATCCGGCGGCATAACAGGGATGACATTCATAATCATCCATTCCGGCTTATTGCCGGACTCGCGGAATGCTTCTACCACTTCCAGCCGCTTGATAATGCGGGCGCGCTTCTGTCCTGTAGATTCCTTTAAGCCTTTCTTTAATTCTCTGGAATCTTCTTCCAGATCGATTGCCTGGAGAAGCTCCAAAATTGCCTCTGCGCCCATGCCGACACGGAAGCTTCCCTTGCCGTATTTTTCACATGCTTCTATATATTCTTTTTCTGTAATGACCTGCTTATAAGAAAGCTCCTCGGCCGAGCCTTTATCCAATACAATATAGGAAGCAAAATACAATACTTTTTCCAGGCTTCTTGGAGACAGGTCAAGAATCAGCCCCATGCGGCTCGGAATCCCCTTAAAATACCAGATATGGGATACCGGAGCGGCAAGCGCAATATGCCCCATACGTTCGCGGCGCACGCTTGCCTTTGTGACTTCAACGCCGCAGCGGTCGCAGATAACGCCCTTATAGCGGATCTTTTTATATTTACCGCAGTGGCATTCCCAGTCCTTCTGCGGCCCAAAAATCTTTTCACAGAACAAACCGTCTTTTTCCGGTTTCAAAGTACGGTAATTGATCGTTTCCGGCTTTGTTACCTCTCCATGCGACCATTCCCGAATCTTATCCGGCGACGCCAGCCTGATACGGATAGCGTCATAGGTAAGATTGTGTGATGAGTTCCTGTTTGCATTCTGTTCTGCGGTCATAGCATTTTCTGACATCAATCGGCACTCCCTTCTTCGATCCTTTATTCTGTATAATCTTCCATTTCTCCAAGCCCAATATCCTCTTCATCGCCGAATACTTCATTGAACGAGCCGTCCGGCGTATCAAAAGCGGCTTCTTCTTCTTTTGAGGAAACTTGTCGGTATCCGTTCTGCTCGCTTAAATTCTCCTGATCCCTGCGAATCATGGCTTCGTCGCCTTCCATAAAGCGGGAAATTTCCTCATCTCCGTAATCGATCACTTCCGTCATCTGGACTTCATCGCCGTTTTCATCCAGAACCGTGACATCCAACGCCAGAGACTGTAATTCTTTTAACAACACTTTAAAGGATTCCGGTATTCCCGGCTCCTGGATATTTTCCCCTTTAATAATCGCCTCATAAGTCTTGACACGCCCGGTCACATCATCGGATTTCACCGTCAGGATTTCCTGGAGCGTATAGGCGGCGCCGTAAGCTTCCAGCGCCCATACCTCCATCTCTCCAAAACGCTGCCCGCCAAACTGTGCTTTACCGCCGAGCGGCTGCTGCGTTACCAGAGAATACGGGCCTGTGGAACGCGCATGGATCTTATCGTCAACAAGATGGTGGAGCTTTAAATAATTCATAAAGCCAATCGTCACCTTGCCGTCAAAATATTCTCCGGTACGCCCATCGCGCAGGGCAATCTTTCCGTCGCGGCTGATTGGAACCCCTTCCCATTCCTTCCGGTGTTCCTGATGATCAATAAGATACTGCATTAACTCCGGATCTAAAATATCTTTATACTTTGCTTCAAATTCTTCAATCGGCGTATTAACATAATCATTCGCCAAATCCAGGGTATCCATAATATCATCTTCGTTTGCGCCGTCGAACACAGGCGTTGACACATTAAAGCCCAGCACCTTTGCCGCCAGCGACAAATGAATCTCCAAAACCTGTCCGATATTCATACGGCTTGGCACGCCCAAAGGATTCAGCACAATATCCAGAGGACGCCCATTCGGAAGGAACGGCATATCCTCTACCGGAAGCACCCTGGAAACAACACCCTTATTTCCATGACGTCCTGCCATCTTGTCGCCAACCTGAATTTTACGTTTCTGCGCAATATAGATACGGACAGACTGGTTCACTCCCGGAGGGAGCTCGTCGCCGTTCTCTCTTGAAAATACTTTGGCATCTACAATAATACCAAACTCGCCGTGAGGCACGCGCAGGGAAGTATCCCTGACCTCTCTTGCCTTTTCCCCGAAAATAGCACGGAGAAGGCGTTCCTCTGCCGTCAGCTCCGTCTCTCCCTTTGGCGTCACCTTGCCGACCAGAATATCCCCGGCACGGACCTCCGCACCGATGCGGATAATTCCTTTTTCGTCAAGATTTTTCAAAGCTTCATCGCCGACGCCCGGAACATCCCTTGTAATTTCCTCCGGCCCGAGCTTCGTATCTCTTGCCTCCGCCTCATATTCATTGATATGGACAGAGGTATAGACATCCTGCTGCACAAGACGCTCGCTTAACAATACAGCATCTTCGTAATTATACCCTTCCCAGGTCATAAATCCAATCAGCGGGTTCTTGCCAAGCGCAATCTCGCCTCCGCAGGTAGAAGGGCCGTCTGCTATGACCTGCCCTGCCTTGACAATATCATTCTTAGATACGATCGGCCTCTGGTTCATGCAGGTTCCCTGGTTGGAACGATCAAACTTCAATAACTTATATCTTGTCTTGGTGCCGTCGTCATTGCGCACAATAATCTCATTGGAAGCGGAACGCTCTACCACGCCGTCATACTTTGCCAGCACGCAGTTGCCGGAATCGACAGCCGCCTTTAATTCCATCCCTGTGCCGACAACCGGAGCCTCCGTCACCAAAAGCGGAACTGCCTGTCTCTGCATGTTCGATCCCATCAGGGCACGGTTCGCATCGTCATTTTCCAGGAACGGGATCATGGCGGTCGCCACGGAGAATACCATCTTCGGGGACACGTCCATCAAATCCACTCTCTTTTTATCAAAAGACGATGTCTCCTCCCGGAAACGGCCAGATACGGAATTATTGACAAAATGCCCGTTCTCGTCCAGCGGCTCATTCGCCTGCGCCACAATATATTTATCTTCTTCGTCCGCCGCAAGGTAAATTACTTCATCCGTAACTCTTGGATTCGAAGGATCGCTCTTGTCTACTTTGCGGTACGGAGCTTCTACAAAACCATATTCATTAATAACGGCATAGGAAGCCAGCGAGTTAATCAATCCGATATTCGGACCTTCCGGCGTCTCTACCGGACACATCCTTCCATAGTGGGAATAATGCACGTCACGGACCTCAAACCCGGCGCGATCCCTCGAAAGACCGCCCGGCCCCAATGCGGAAAGACGGCGCTTATGCGTCAATTCACTCAACGGATTGTTCTGATCCATAAACTGCGATAACTGCGAACTTCCGAAAAACTCTTTTACAGCCGCCGTTACCGGTTTAATATTAATCAAAGACTGCGGGGACACATTCTCCAAATCCTGCGTCGTCATACGCTCCCTGACAACACGCTCCATCCTGGATAACCCAATCCGGTACTGGTTCTGCAAAAGCTCCCCGACCGCACGAATCCGGCGGTTGCCCAGATGGTCGATGTCATCTTTATTTCCAATATGGTATTCCAGGTGCATATTATAATTGACAGAGGCAAAAATATCCTCTTTGGTGATATGCTTCGGAATCAGGGAATGGATATTCCTGCGGATAGCCTCCCTGATTTCCTCTTCCTGATCGTACTGCTCCAAAATTTCTTTCAGTGCAGGGTAAAATACATTTTCATTCACGCCAAGAAGCGCTTTCTTATCTTCCACAGGGAAATAAGCATTCAAATCAACCATCATATTAGAAAGCACTTTGACCGGGCTGTCCTTTCCCTCAACTTCAATCATAACATAAGGCAGGGCGGCATTCTGAAGCTGGACTGCCATCGCTTCTGTAATAACCTGCCCAGCTTCTATCACTTCCCCTGTCGTCTGATCGGTAACAGATTCTGCAAGCCTGTGCCCGACAATTCTATTTTTAAAATGTAATTTTTTATTAAATTTGTAACGCCCGACCTTAGCAAGATCATACCTCTTAGAATCAAAAAACATCCCATTTACCAGGACTTCCGCACTGTCCACGGACAACGGCTCTCCCGGACGGAGCTTCTTATATAATTCCAGCAGACCATCATTATAATTATCCGACGGATCTTTTCCAAAGCTTGCGATTAATTTCGGCTCTTCTCCAAATACCTCTAAAATTTCCGCATTGCTTCCAAGCCCCAGGGCGCGGAGCAATACTGTAATCGGGACTTTACGGTTACGGTCTACGCGGACCCAGAACACATCTGCGGAATCCGTTTCATATTCCAGCCATGCACCACGATTCGGAATGACGGTACAGCTATACAGCTCTTTACCAAGCTTATCATGGGCAATGCCGTAATAAATTCCCGGGGAACGCACTAACTGGCTGACAATAACACGTTCTGCCCCATTGATAATAAAAGTTCCGGTAGCTGTCATCAATGGCAGATCGCCCATGAAAATGTCATGTTCATTAATTTCGTCATTCTCTTTGTTGCGGAGCCTTACTTTTACCTTCAAAGGCGCGGCATAAGTGGCATCCCGTTCTTTACATTCTTCAATCGAATACTTCACGTCATCTTCACAGAGTTTAAAGCTGACAAATTCCAGGCTCAGCTTGTCACTGTAATCAGTAATCGGGGAAATATCACGAAATGCTTCCATCAGCCCTTCTTCGAGGAACCAGCGGTAAGAAGCCGTTTGAACTTCGATTAGATTCGGCATTTCCAGAACTTCTTTCTGCCTGGAATAGCTCATGCGGAGACCATTGCCAACCTTTTTCGGACGAATCCTGTTTTTTTCCATTGACGTATTCACTCCTTGTCGTAGATATTAAATTTTGTGTAACAATTTTAAATTTACTCTTCCCTTTTCTCATCTACTGTGATATAATAGATGATAGAAAGTGCCATATTATCACAATAGTGCATTTTCCATCTTATCATAATTTTCAAATGATGTCAAGAATTTTTTCCATGTAGATATATATAGAAGAATAAAAGACCATTATATACAAAAGCCTCTTCTGAGTCATCTCTTGAAGAGGCTTTTATTGCTTACTATGACTATGAAATTTTCTTTTTGATTTCTTCTACTTCTTCTTTCAGCTTATTGAACTCGTCCACTCTCACCGTATTATCGTAAAAGGCATTCAGCTTCTTTTCCAAAACCAGTTCAATATACAGTTTCGTTCCCCGTACCTCTTCTTCCAGCTTATCAAATCGATTTTCCAGCTTATCAAACCGATCTTCCAGCTTATCAAACCGTTTATTCATTTGTTCATTATTTGCATTTATCAACCCTGTCAAAGCTTCTAAAAGCATATCGTCCCTGTCCATTTGCCGTGCCTCCTGACTCCGTATTACAAACTTACTTCTGTGATAATAGATAAATTCTTTTATACATCTGATGATACTTCATTTCCATTATATTGTCAAGTGTTAAAATCTATTTTCTCTGCCTTTGCAGAATAAAGAGGCTGCCGCACTAAGGAGATATTGTGCGGCAGCCCCTTTAAAAAATCCAAATCTCTTTACTTTTTATTCTTCCGGCAATTCTACCGTTACCTTATCCAGCTTCCAGATATCATCAACGTATTCCTGAATGGTACGGTCGGAGGAGAACTTGCCGACTTTCGCTACATTTAACAGTGCGGATTTCGCCCATCCTGCCTGATCCCGGTAAGCCTGCTCTACCCTCTTCTGAGCTTCCTCATAGGAACGGAAGTCTTTCAGGATAAAGTACTGGTCAGCCGGTTCATAGCCGTTGCTGTCAAGCAGGGAATTGTAAAGCTCGCGGAACAGCTCTGTGTCGTTCGGCGAATAAAAGCCATTGACAAGCTGTGTCAGCACGTTCCGGATATCCTGATCGGTATTATAAATATCCCTCGGGTTATAGCCGCCATGCTGTTCATAATTGATAACCTCTTCGGAACTCATGCCGAAGATAAAGGCATTTTCCTTCCCTACTTCCTCCACGATTTCCACATTGGCGCCGTCCATCGTTCCCAGTGTCAGCGCGCCGTTTAACATAAACTTCATGTTTCCGGTTCCGGACGCTTCCTTGCTTGCGGTGGAAATCTGCTCGGAAACATCGGCTGCAGCAAAGATCAGCTCTGCATTGGACACACGGTAATTCTCAATAAATACCACCTTAATCTTGCCCTTGATACTCTTATCGTTATTGACCACGTCGCCAACGCTGTTAATCAGCTTGATAATCGCTTTCGCGCGGCGGTACCCGGCAGACGCTTTCGCACCGAAGATAAAGGTTCTTGGATAGAATTCCATATCCGGATTTCTCTTTAATTCATTGTAAAGGTGCATGATATGAAGGATATTGAGGAGCTGCCTCTTATATTCATGGAGCCTCTTGACCTGGACATCGAAAATAGAACGCGGATCTACTTCAATGCCGTTATGCTCTTTAATGTACTCCGCAAGACGGACCTTGTTGCGGTATTTAATATTCATAAATTCCTTCTGGCTCTTCTCATCGTCCGCATAAACGGTCAGCTCATTCATATGGGACAGGTTTGTGATCCAGTCGTCGCCGATCTTTTCCGTTACCCAGGCAGCTAACAGCGGATTGCCATGCAGTAAAAACCTTCTCTGTGTGATACCATTGGTCTTATTGTTAAATTTCTCCGGCATCATTTCATAGAAATCACGAAGCTCCTGATTTTTCAGGATATCCGTATGAAGCCTTGCCACGCCATTAACGGAAAAGCTTCCCGCAATCGCAAGATGCGCCATCTTTACCTGCCCGTCATAGATAATGGACATCTTTTCAATCTTCCGGTTGTCTCCCGGATATAAGCGGCGGATCTCATTCTGGAAGCGGCGGTTAATCTCCTCTACAATCTGGTAAATTCTCGGAAGCAGCCTTGAGAACAGCTCCAGCGGCCATTTTTCCAGAGCCTCGGACATAATCGTATGGTTTGTGTAAGCGCAGGTCTTTGTCGTGATAGACCATGCCTCATCCCACTCCAGGCCGTATTCATCCATCAGGATACGCATTAATTCCGCAACCGTTACCGTCGGATGGGTATCATTTAACTGGAATGTCACCTTTTCATAAATCTTACGGATATCATCATGCTTTTCCATATATTTTGCAACCGCACGCTGGACACTGGCGGACACAAAGAAATACTGCTGCTTTAAGCGCAGCTCCTTGCCTGCATAATGGTTATCATTCGGATAAAGGACTTCACAGATGGTCCTTGCCAGGTTCTGCTGCTCCACAGCACGCTGGTAATCACCCTTGTCAAAATGCTCCAGGCTGAACGTATCAATCGCTTCTGCGTCCCAGATACGGAGGGTATTGACCACATTGTTGCCATAGCCCACAACCGGAAGATCATACGGAACGGCGCGGACAGACTGGTAATTCTCCTGGATAAACTTATCGCGCCCGTTTTCACGCCTCATGGTAACATAGCCGCCGAACTTTACCTCCACGGCATATTCATCACGCCGGATTTCAAACGGGTTGCCGTACTTTAACCAGTCGTCCGGCTTCTCCACCTGGAAGCCGTCCTTAATCTTCTGCTTGAACATCCCGTATTTATAACGGATGCCGCAGCCATAAGCAGGATATCCCAGCGTAGACAAAGAATCCAGGAAACAGGCCGCAAGACGTCCCAGGCCGCCGTTTCCCAGCGCTGCATCCGGCTCCTGATCTTCAATCGTATTAAGGTCAAGCCCTAATTCTGTCAAAGCCTCGCTGATTTCTTTGTTCGCTTTCAGGTTAATGATAATATTCCCCAGGGCACGCCCCATCAAAAACTCCATAGATAAGTAATAAACCGTCTTTGCATCCTGCTTTTCATATTCTTTATGGGTAGCCATCCACTGGTCTACCACGATATCCTTGACGGCATATGCAACAGCCTGGAAAATTTCCCGCTGCTTCGCTTCCTGAATGGATTTACGGAAAAGAACTTTTACATAATCGGTAACTTCCGACTTAAATTTCTCTTTGTCAACTTTCACTGTCTTCATCAATACACCTATCCTTCCTTACGAATTTTCTTTATACTAGATTATAAATAAATAGGAAATTCCGCCGGAACTGCCTATATGGACTTTATTATATAACAACTTTAAGAAAAAAGAAAGCAGGAAATCTCCGATTTACGTTTTCTTAAAGAAATCCTCAGAAAACGTTCACAATATTTACAATTTCCTGCTCTTTTTTAAGTTATTTT
>CANREH010000065.1 GCA_947629585.1 uncultured Lachnospiraceae bacterium
ACTATGGATATATCACAACCGGAATATATCCCCTGAAGGGAATTGTGAGCGAAAGCAAAAACGAACATACATTCCCTGGAACAGATTGAAAAAATGTCCTTGACAAGGGGTACAATTTACTTCCATAAACTGGAACATGCCGCTGCGCCTGCTGGTTTATTATGCAGAGGAAGTCATGGGATATTTAAGGAAGAAGGGAGAATCCCTCCACCAGAAAGAAAAGATTTTGCTGCCATCAGCAGAATTTTATGTTGTATATAGTGGAAATGAGAAATGGGACGTAAAGGAACTGCGTCTGTCGGATTCCTTTAAGGAGAACAACGGGTCCCTGGAACTGTTAGTAAAAATAATTCATAAAGATGACTATAAAGAAAGCATTCTTGACGATTACCTGACATTTATTTACAAAGTGAAAGAGAACATGGAACTTTACGGGCGTGATGAGGAAAATATCCGTCGGTCGGTGCTGGAAGCAATCGGCTACTGCATTAAAAACAATATTTTAGCCGGGTACCTGGAGGAAAGGCAGAGGGAGGTGTTTGGGATGTTGATGAATGAGATATCGGTGGATGAATTTGGTGAAATCAGGGCAAGGGAAGCAAGGAAAGAAGGCAGAAAAGAAGGCAGAAGGGAAGGCAGAAAGGAAGGCAGAAAGGAAGGCAGAAAGGAAGGCAGAGAAGAGGGCAGAAGGGAAGTTATTATAAATATGTACAGGAAGGGTTATACTTTAGAACAGATTGCGGGCGTGACAGAAAAAAGCCCGGAGGAAATCAAAGCGGTAATTGCAGGCAGGGAACCTATGCTTACTATTTAAAAATTTAATTCTTTCAGCAATACATCCCCACTTCTAAAGCGGGGATATATTGGGGAGGACGTCACTCTTCATAATGACCTTTGCAGGACATGATTCTGATATTCTGCATTTCATCAACACAGTATACAAGGCGGTTTGCTTCATCTATCCTGCGGCTGTATAGCCCTGATTTATCATGCTTCAACAACTCCGGCTTGCCTATGCCATGTAATGCTCCGTTTCGCTTAATGTCATCCAGCAGCCTGTTTATTTTCTTTAGTGTCTTTCGGTCTTGTATCTGCCAGTAAAGGTAATCATCCCATCCTTTAGAATCAAAAGTTAAATCGTTCATTTTGCAATTTTCCTGTTTCTTTGTATGCCGTGTTTTTTTTCAAATTCTAAAACTTTTTCGGTTGGTTCCCAATCTTCAGCTTCCATTGCTTTCAGTTCTTCTAAACTAAAAGAGATGGTGTCATTGTTTTCGTGGTTTTTTATGCTTTCATCTATTTTTGTCATATATTCAATGTTCCTCTTCGCCTTTTGCAGGGCATTATATTCCGCTTCGCTTATCATGTAGATATTTTTATTTTGCGGTCTGGAAACAACTACGGTTTCACCCATGTTGATTTTGTCACACCATTCTTTGAAGTTGTCCCGGACATTTGCGCTTTTTACTGCTAACATAGTATTCCTCCTTTTTGAAAAATGTACATTTATTTGTATTTATTTTTATACATTAATTATAATTAAAAATGGCATTGCTGTCAAGATGGTGTTCTTTATTTTGGACATATTGGACATATGGCTGAATTGTTACTTTTGTATTATGCATACATCAGCCGTCCTTTTGGCTCCGGTATATCTAACCCTCGTTCTATCGCTGTTTCTATCCATTCTTTTATTATTATTTCGGCATTTGTTACAGCTTCTTCTATTGTATGTCCGTCAGCCTTGCAGCCTGGAAGTTCCGGGACTTCGACAATAAAAGCCTCATCTTCGGCAGACCAGTAGATAATTCTCTCATATTTATACATTTTTCAACCTCCTATTTCAAAGTTATTTTATGTTCCAATAAATAATTTCTGATTTGTTTTATTTGGTATGGCTTAGCCATGTTTTTGTCAGGCTGTATATTTATAATATCCTTTATTTCTTTATAAAAATATATAAAGTGATCTCCCCTTACTCTGTAATCAAATCCAAGAACATTCAGAATCTTCTGTAAGTCTTTAAATTTTATGTTCTTGTCCTGCGTTCCGCTCATAATTGATTGATACATCTTTTCTAATTCGGACATCTGTTATCTCTCTTTCTGTATTTTTAAAAAACCAAGAAATTTAATTCATAATACGATGTTAGGGTCGAAAGGTATTTTATCCCCAATGATACTTTTGCCCCCGACATCATAATATTATTATAGTATCTTTATATTATTTTTTCAATCAATAAATTTAAACAAAAAAGATTGAAAAAAGTCACTTTAAAGTCACTTTGGCCTACTATACTGTTTTTGACAAATAAATAAATGGTTATATTTATTTTAAGAAACTGTTTTAGAAAGGATTTTAGGATGGAAATTTTAAGAGTGGAAAATTTGGTAAAGACGTATGGAAGCGGGGAGCAGGAGATCCATGCGGTGGATCATGTCAGTTTTTCCGTGGAAAAGGGAGAGTTTGTCGCGATTATCGGGGCGAGCGGATCGGGAAAGTCAACGCTGCTGCATTTAATTGGAGGCGTGGATAAGCCGACTTCCGGGAAGGTATTTATTGACGGAAATGATATTTATTCGTTTAACAGTGATAAGCTGGCGATTTTCAGGCGGCGGCAGGTGGGGCTGATTTATCAGTTTTACAATTTAATCCCTGTTTTAAATGTGGTGGAAAATATCACGCTTCCCTGTGATCTGGACGGCATGAAGATTGATAAGGCGTATTTACAGGAATTGTTAAGGACGCTGGGCCTGGAAAAAAGAGAACATCATCTTCCCAACGAATTGTCTGGAGGGCAGCAGCAGAGGGTTTCCATAGGAAGGGCGCTTATTAACCGCCCGGCGGTGATCCTTGCGGACGAGCCGACCGGAAACCTGGATTCGAAGGCGAGTGAGGAAATTTTATCGCTGCTTCATGTATCCAACCAGAAATATCACCAGACCGTGATTGTAATTACGCATGATATGGAAATCGCAAAAGAGGCGGACAGGGTGATTACGATTGACGATGGGAAAATTGTGGAGGACAGGAAATGAATGTATTGAATAAATTAACGGTAAAAAGTCTGCGGATGAACAAAAAGCGCACGATTGCCACGATCATTGGCATTATTCTTTCTTCCGCTTTAATCTGCGCCCTGGCGGGGCTTGTGGCAAGTATTCAGGAAACGTTGATTAAGCGCGCAATTGATGATCAGGGAAATTTCCATGCGGTATTTCAAAAAGTGGAAAAGGAGAATTTAAAATATGTCAGGGAAAACCGGAATGTGAAAGAATATTTCTGTGTGGAAGGGCTTGGGTATGCTCCTCTTCCGGAAAGCCAGAATCCCGACAAGCCGTACTGGTATCTTATGGCATTTGATGAAAGTGCGCTGGAAAATACGAGGATTTCTCTGGTGGAAGGAAGAATGCCAGAAAAGGATACGGAGGTTGTCATTACAAAATCCGTGGAAACCAATGGGAAAGTGGAGGTTCATGTCGGGGATGTGCTTTCTCTTTCTGTTTCCAAAAGAGAATCGGATGACGGTTATGAACTGTTTCAGAATAATCCGCATCAGGTTTTAGAAGATGGGACAGAAATAGAAAATCTGGCGGAAAAATATCAGAAAAATTATACGGTCGTGGGGATCATAGAACGCCCTAACTATACCATAGAGCCTTATTCCGCACCAGGCTATTCCGCTATTACAAAAATGAGGGAAGTAAACGAATGGGCGGATATTTATGTCAATTTTACTAAAATCAGGGAAACGGAAAAAAATGCGTTAAACATAAAAGAGGTACTGGGTCGGTATCAGGAGAGGGAAGTAGATATTATTTATAACAGAGAGCTTCTCCGCTGGAGCGGCGCTATGGTGAGAGAAGGAACGATGGAGCTTCTTTACGGCGTCGGCGCGCTGGTGCTTGTCATTATCATGGTTTCGAGTGTTTTTGTGATCCGCAACAGTTTTGCCATTTCGGTGACGGAGCGGATTCGGCAGTATGGGATGCTTGCCAGCGTCGGGGCAACGAAAAGGCAGATCAGGAAAAATGTTTTTTTTGAAGGGTTTCTGCTGGGAATGATCGCGGTTCCGCTGGGAGTTTTTTTTGGAAACCTGGCGGTAATCATCCTGCTTTTTGTGGTTAATCATTTATTGGAAGATGCCCTGCAGTTGACGCTTATTTTTTCCATGCCGCTTCCGGCAGTGCTGTTAACCGTGCTGTTATCAGCGCTGACGATTTATTTTTCTGCGTTTTCTTCCGCAAAAAAAGCGTCGAAAATTTCTCCGCTGGAGGCAATCCGAAGCAGCAGAGAAGGAAAGCTTACGGCAAAGGCTGTCAGGATGCCAAAATGGATCAAACGCTGTTTTGGCGTTGGAGGGGAGATTGCCTATAAGAACTTAAAACGGAGCCGGAAAAAATACAGGGCAACCGTAATTTCCCTGGTGGTCAGCATTGTGTTATTCCTTTCCGTATATTCGTTCCTTCAGTACAGCCTTTTGTATGGCTTGTCTTATTATGATGAAATCAAGTATAACGGCGTTTTTAATATTTATAATATGAAAAATTCTGATGATAATGGAGAAGATGCCCTTTATCATGCTTACCAGAAGGCGGCGGAGCTTGACGGGGTTTTATCTTACAGTATTTTGCGGTATCATTCCGGTAATTATTATGCAGATGAGGATGATTTATCTGATTTTGGAAAAAGACTTATGAAAGACGGGCAGTCAAATATTCCCATGAAATTTATCAGTCTCGGCAATGAGCAGTTTGAAGCTTATAAAAAACAGCTTGGAGTGAAGCAGGAGGATGAAAACGGGGCGATATTACTGGAAATTGGCTATCATTACAATCAGGAAACAGAGTCCTATTCTTACGGGGATGTCTATGACGTGAAAAAAGGAGACAGCTTAACAGGGACTTCGGAAGAAGGAGAGAAAATAACGGTTAAAATCATGGAAGTGACGAAAGAACGTCCGATGGGAATGGAGGAAAGGGCCTATCAGGACGGAGGATATTGTATTGTCAGCGATTCTTTTCTGGAGTCATTGGGGGATTATTATGTCATGGGCATGTTTTTTCTGGCGGAAGATCCGTATGCATTGGAGGACAGCATTACGGAAAATAAAGAATGGTTTGGCGCGTTTCATTTCCAGAATATCGAGGAAAACAAAAGGCAGGAAAATGCTATGGTGCTGATTATTAAAATTTTCCTGTACGGGTTTATTGCTGTTATTACCTTAATCGGCGTCACCAATATTTTTAATACCATTACGACCAATATAAGCCTGCGGGAACGGGAATTTGCCATGCTCCGTTCTGTTGGCATGACGCAGCGGGAATTTTCCGGCATGATAAGGCTGGAGAGTATTTTTTATGGAATGAAGGCGCTTTTGATTGGGATTCCAATCGGGACGGCAATTTCTTATCTGTTTTATTATATGTATGACGAACAGATGGAAATGGGATTTTCTTTTCCGGTTAAAGCTTATATGATTGTGATTCTTTTTGTTTTTTGCATTGTAGGATTGACAATGGGATATTCTTTCCGTAAAATCAAAGATAAAAATATGATAGAATCGATCCGCAAGGATATGTTTTAATTTTAAGAAAGGGAATCCGTATATGGGAAAATTTATGGATTTATGGAAGGAAAAGGACAGGCAGCGGGCATTAAAAATGCTCGCTGTTTTGTCGGTTTTTTTTATGGTTTTATCCGTTTTTGTAAATTACCTGGTTTATCGGGATTATGCAGGACGCGTGAATGCAGGGCTTTCCGGCATTTTAAACGAGGTAACGGAAAAATACCCGTTAGCGGAGGAGGAAACGCTGTTGTCTGTTTTAAATGCAGACAGGCAAGGCGCGCTGGATTTATCGGATTTTGGGATAGAAAAAAAGGAAGTCAGCCTGTTAAAAAATATGAAAACAGGATTTTATAAAAGCCTGTTTCTGTCCGTCCCTGTTTTGCTGATTTTTTGTATTTTTTCGGCAGGTATTTTTTGTTTGTATTTTTTTCGGGAAAATAAAAAAATCGGGGATATTGCGGAATATGTCCATGCGATTCATCGGAAGCAGTACGATCTCTGCCTGTCAGAAAATGAGGAAGGGGTGATTTCCCGGTTAAAAAATGAGCTGTATAAAGTGACGGTGATGTTAAAGGAGGAGGCGGAGAAAAACCGGAAGGAAAAGGAGCAGATGAAGGATTCCCTTGCGGATATTTCCCATCAGATCAAAACCCCGATGACATCGATTCTGGTGCTGTTAGATAATATCAGGGGAATGGAGCTGCCGCAGGAAGTGCAGGAGAAATTTCTTGCCGAAATCAACCGCCAGTTTTTGTGGGTAAATTCTCTGGTAATTTCCCTGTTAAAGCTTTCCCGTCTGGATTCCGGCGTGGTGGAAATGAAAAAAGAGAAGATTGATTTGTATGAGTTTTTTGAAGAAATCCGGGAAAGCCTGTCCATACCAGCGGAAACGGCAAATGTTTTTCTGGAAATAGAGGAAAATAAAGAAGCCTCTTTTTACGGGGATGGTTACTGGGAGAGGGAGGCCATGACAAACCTTGTGAAAAATGCCATTGAGCATACAAAATCAGGGAAAAAGGTTTTCATATCGTTTGAGGAAACTTATTTTTATACCAAAATTTACATTAAAGATCAGGGGGAAGGCATGGAGAAAGAAGAACTGGAAAAAATTTTTGATCGGTTTTACAGCAGAAAAGGGGCAGGAAACGGTCATGTCGGGATCGGGCTTTCCCTGGCAAAAAAAATCATCGAACTGGACGGCGGCATGGTAAAGGCGGATTCCGAGGTGGGAAAAGGAAGCGCGTTTGAGGTGAGGTTTGAGAAAAAACAATAATTTTATACTTGACAATAACATTATTCAACTGTATAATGAGAATAAATAAAAATTTCAGTAACAATTCAGCCATGCGGCAAAATAGGAAATGGCTGAACTGGTACAAACTTCATAAAAGGATAGGACAGTATGAATGATAAGATAAAGAAGCTTGGAGACGCTGAATTGGAAATTATGCTGATTTTATGGGATGCAGAAAAGCCTGTGACGTCTTCCTATGTTTTGGAGCATATACGGGGAAAGAGAAGCTGGGCGTTATCGACGTTAATGACAATATTGGCAAGGCTGGCGGATAAAGGGTTTGTTTTCTGTGACAGAACCACGAGGACTAATTATTATTCTGCATTAATATCGGAGAAAGACTATAAAGCAAAAGAAAGCCGTTCTTTTTTGGAACGGCTTTACGGAAATTCCATTCAAAATTTTGTGGCGTCTTTATATGACAGCAAAGCGATTAATAAGGATGATTTGGCTGATTTAAAAAAGATGATTGATGATATCGACAGGAGACAGGGGGATGCTTGAGCAGACATTTTTCCGCTATTTAACGGTTTCGGTAACGACAGGGGTTTTTGTCCTGCTTTTGTGCCTGATGAATCGCGTTTTTGCCGCTAAATGGAATGGAGCTTACCAAAAAACAGGATCTTCTCGGGCTTAATGATATTGCCTACGGAGGGCATAATGAATTTGGCAGTGCAGAGTGTAATAAGCTGGCAGAGCATATTTATTTCCTTGAAATTCCGTTTAGTTATCAGGGCTCCGGCATGGTTTGTAAATTGCTGATAAAAAAGGAAAAACAAAAACCTGAAATTATGGATTTTTATTTTGGCACAAAGGATGGAGTGGATACCATCGCTACGGGACATCTCGCAAAAAGGAAAATAAATGACGCAGGGCTGTGGGATAATGAGGAATGGGTAGCGGATGTTTTTGAGAAGCTGAAAGCGTATGAGGCGCAATTAGAAGAATTTAGCAGTAATAATAATTAAGTATAATGTTTTAAGGAACATAAAACAGGACATTTGGAAAAGATGGAAAATAAAAGAAAAGGGGATATTATGAAAAATCAGAAATTTTATCGGATGCCGTTGTTTATGATAGCGCTGTCTGTTTTCATCATTCCTTTTATGCGTCCGGCAGATAAGGTAAAGGCAGAGGATATGGAAACGGAAGAAATAATCACAGGACAAGCCATTGTTCCCGTTCCTTATTCTTTCCCCTATGAAAAGGTGAGCGATGTTATTTACACATATGACAGGAAAAATAAGACGATGACATTCTCCGGTTCAGGGGAATTGGACTGGATGCCATTGGAACCATACAATGATGTTACGAAGATAGTGATAGAAGAAGGAATTACGAAGATAGGATGGGAGCGGTATATCGGGTACTTTCATGGACTGGAGGAAATCAGTATACCAAAAAGCGCCCAAATATCAACAGGAGTAAGTATTATTCTGACCAACCCTTATTTAAAAAGGATTTATAACAATTCCTCCTGTGAAATTAAGCTCAGCGGCACGCTTCATACCGGCTGGAATCGATGGAGCAAAAAGCCAAAGATTCCTTTTATATGGATGGTGGACGGAAAAAAAGTCACCGCGATCCCGCCTCATTCGGTAGCGGATGCCATACCAAAAACATATGCGATCACTTATGATTTAAACGGAGGCACCAGGGGAAAAGGGGAATGGTTTTACCAGTACCGGTACGGGGTGGTTCAGGATCTGCCAAAACCTGAGAAAAAAGGCTGGCTTTTTGCGGGATGGAAAATTGATGACAGGGAATTTGCAACGGAAGTATATTCAAAAATATCGCCGAAACAGCTTTCCAATGTAAAGTTAAAAGCGGTCTGGAGAAAGATTAAAATCGTCAAAAAAAAGAATGGGAAAGGATTTCTGGTACTGGTTTCTCCCAAAAAAATTCCGCAGTTAAGGATGATAGTAAGTGAAACGGAAGATATCCCGGGTGGATTAAAATCATCGGATCGGGATGAAATCCGTATTTACCGCAGGTTAGTGGGACGAAAAGAAAAAAAGTATAAAACAAAAGACGGCATGAGAGTGTTTCATATTAAGAAATTCACAGGAGGGAGAGAATTTGAAAAAGGAAAAACATATTATGTATGGTTTAAATATGGAAAAGTACAGAATTTTGAATTTTTTTCCCGTGATCCGGAGTTAGACGCCTATGAGTATATCAATACAGATGCTTATTACTTTTATAAAACAAAAATTACTTTTTAAAGATAGAAGAATCGGATATTTATGAAATGAAAAAAGATCCATTTTATCGTTTGACCGCAAATGCGGACAGTGCATTTTTACAGACAGTGGCAGAAGATGCAGAAAAAATGATTGACTATTTGAACAAATATGGTATAATACTATCAAAGGAGAGTCCTGCCGACAAGTGGACATTCAAAAAGCGATGGTGCCGCTGAGGTGGCATCACATTGAAGGACTATGGCGGCATAGTCCTTTAATTTTTACAGGAGAATTGCATGGCACAATCACAATTTGATGTCTAAGTGAGGTGCAGGGTGGCTGATAAAAAAGGGATAACCTATGAAATTGCATATACAAAATAAAAACTGCTGATCTTTTTTATTCCAACCTGTACCCGCTTCCTTTTACCGTCCTGATGTAATTGCATTCCCCAAGTTTCTGCCGGATTCGTTTGATATATACAGTAAGGGTGTTGTCGTTAACGAAGTTTCCGGCGGAATCCCAGATCTGTTCCAGTAAGAGCTCTCTGGTGATCAGTTTTCCGTGATTTAATATCAGCGTTAACAGAATGCGGTATTCCAGTGCCGTAAATTCGGTTTCTTCTCCATTTAAAAATACTTTCCCTGCATCCATGTCGATTTGGATGCCGCGGTAAGCAAGCAGAGAATTTCCCTCCCTGCGCTGTAAGATTTTTTTGATTCTTAACAGTAATTCCCTTATATGGAACGGTTTTGTCACATAATCTTCCGCGCCTGATTCCAGACCTTTTACAATATTTTCTTCTTCATCCCTTGCAGTTAAGAACAAGACCGGAGTATCGCAGAAGGCTTTTATTTTTTGATATATCCAGAAGCCGTCATGATCCGGCAGGGAAATATCCAGAAGCAATAGATCATAAGGAGCATTCCTGGCTTCCTGCACGGCGGACAGTGCATTTTTACAGACAGTGACAGAATACCCCTCCTGCTCTAAGGTATACTGAAGCCCGAGGATGATGGCAGGATCGTCTTCAACAAATAGTAAACGGTTCATAAATTCGCCTTATTCCTTCTATCATCTATAAAATAATATAAGATGATTTTATCAGAAAGCTGACGGTATGACAAGGCAAATTTCCGGACAATTCAGAAAATAGTAACAGTTCAGCCATCAGCTCGATTTGGCTGCTTTGCAGCCTGTTTAGCCGCCTGCGGAGCGGGCAGTTTAGTAGGGCAGCGTTTTTCTGCCGCCAAGAAGCCGTTCGTAGGCAAGCCCTGTCACAAACCACAGGGGAGCGAAGTCGAGGCGGATAACGCCCTTGATGTTGGATTTTGCCATACTGTAATCCCAGGGACAGGCATGGTGCTTTTTTAACAGCGTTCCGGTAAGGAATTCCATGCCGTAAATACATACGGTATAGATGCTCCCGCGAAAAAGAAAGGATTTTCTTTTCATGAGCTTGCTGATTGGCTCGATAAAAGCGGCCATGCTGTAAATCGGGAACATCCATACGGAGGTCTGGCACATCAGCCGTCGGTCGTCTTTGTTCCGGAAAGAGAGAAGCCCTGTCCAGAAACATTCCAGGCACCATCCGAAAGCCCCGCAGGTGATAAATTTTGATAATTTGTGGATAACGAAGTTTTTCATGGCAGTAGTATGTGCATAACTTCCCTGATTATACATAGACAATAAAAGGTAACAGTTCAGCCAACAGACGGATTCAGAGGAAAATTGTGCTTGCACAAATTTTCCTCTGGGTTCGGCTGTTGAGGGAGCGCCATTTCATGAGCAATCCGCCTGTGTTAGCAGGCTTTGAAGCACGAAGTGCGAGATTGCGAATGGCGCAGGCTGAACTGTTGCAATAAGAGAGAAGAAGATAGGCGTTGTTTATTGATTTTTTAGGAAAAAAGTTTTATAATGGCTGGGAAACGAGTATATAGAAAAGCGAGGTAATGAATTTATATGGATTTTTTAGAGGAATTAAAAGAACTTGGCGTGAATACAGAGGAAGGGCTGGCACGGCTGAATAAAAATGAGGCTCTTTATAAAAAGCTTTTGGGCACTTTTACCGGATTGATTGAGAATTATTATGTCGGACCGGATTTTGACGAGATGGATTATGAGGAAATTACGGAAAAGGCCCATGCCATCAAAGGGGCGGCGGGAAATTTATCAATAACCCCTGTTTATAGTGCTTATACCAGGATTGTCGAGCTTTTAAGGGCAGGGAAGCCGCAGGAAGCGAAGGAGGTTTTGAAAAAAATCCTCCCAATCCAGCAGGGAATTGTCCGCTGCATTGATAAGTACAAGGCGCAGTAAAGATTTTTACAGGTTTAGGAGGATTTCATGGAAAAAGGAAAAACAATACTGATTGTGGATGATGTTGACATTAACCGTACTATTTTAGCGGAAGTTTTTAAGAACGATTATAATATTATAGAAGCAGGAAACGGGAAGCAGGCTCTTAAGGTGATGGATGAGAATGATAAGATTTCAGCCGTGCTTCTTGACCTTCTTATGCCGGAAATGAACGGGCTGGACGTATTGAGGGAAATGAATAAGAATGGGAAAATCAAAAGCATCCCGGTGTTTTTGATAACGGCTGCCAACAGTGAGCGGCTGTTATTGGACGGGTATCATCTGGGCGCTGTTGATGTTATTATGAAGCCGTTTTTAACGCATTTTTTACGCCACAGGATCAGTAATGTGATTGAGCTGTATGCTCATAGGAATCAGTTGGAAAGTATTGTGGAGGAGCAGGTTCAGAAGCTGAATGAGGTTAATCGTTCGATGGTAGAGACTCTGGCGACCTTGATTGAGTTCCGGGATTGTGAATCAGGCGAGCATGTCAGGCGCATTTGCGGGCTTACCCGGATTTTGATGACAAAGGTGAGTGAAATGTATCCGGAGTACCGCCTGCCGAAAAAAGAAATTGATAAGATTGTGACTTCCTCAATCCTTCACGACGTAGGGAAGATTTCCATCCCTGACGGGATCCTTAACAAGCCGGGCAGGCTTACTAAGGAGGAATTTGAAATCATGAAGCTGCATACTGTCAAGGGGTGCGAGATTTTGGAGCAGATTCCGCATATCATGGATCAGGGCATTTATAATTACAGCAGCGATATCTGCAGGCACCATCATGAGAGATGGGATGGCAGCGGCTATCCGGACGCCCTGGCGGGGGATGATATCTCCATCTGGGCGCAGGTGGTTTCTGTTGCGGATGTTTATGATGCCCTGACGTCGGAGAGGGTGTATAAGCCGCCTTATGATCATGATGCGGCAGTCAATATGATTTATAATGGGGAATGCGGCGTATTTAACCCGAAGGTGTTAAACGCATTTGAGGCATCGCTGCTTACCATTGCAGGAAAAGATTGGATTTCAGAAGAGTAGGATGGGGGTATTTAGGGCGTGGGATATAGAAAAAACATATTAATCGTTGATGATTCGGAAGTAGATCGTAAGGTATTAGAAGAAATTCTTTCACATGATTTTGAGGTATTTCAAGTAAACAGCGGCTATGCGGCGCTGAATTTTTTACAGGATAAGGAAGTTTCCTTCGATGCGGTTTTATTGGATATTTCTATGCCGCTGCTGGACGGTTTCAGCGTCCTTGATTTAATGGAAAAGTACCAGATAAAGGAGATCCCGGTGTTTTTGATTACGTCGGAGGCGACATTAAAAAATATTCAGAAGGCGGCGCAGTACAATGTGGCGGAGTTTATCAGAAAGCCGTTTGACGGGAATGCCATTTTGAAACGGTTAAAGGCAAAGCTTGGGATGACGTAACATAGTATAAATACAGAGAGGGTAGCGATGGATAAAAATAAAGTAAGGTTTGTTTGGGTGAGTTTCGGCGTTATGGTCCTGACCTGCATCCTGGTGTTTTTTTTGATGACTGTGCGTCTGTCAAAGCTGACGCAGAAGTCGATCTCAGATGTCAGCGATATTTATATGCAGGAAATGAACGTGCAGTTCCAGGAAAAGTTTAATTCTATTTTTGAGATCCATCTAAATCAGTTGGAGGGAATTATCAGAAGGACGCCGCCTGGTTTAAAAAATACAAAAATGCAGTTGGAGGGGCTCAGGAAAAGCGCGGAAGAAGCGCGCAATCTTACCTGGCTTGCATTTTATTCTGCGGAAGGAGAGATACAGACTGTTTACGGGGAGGAGATTACCTGCCTGGATATGGAGGATTATGAGGAATCGTTAGAGAATAACGGCAGGCTGGCGGCGCAGGGCGTAAATGCCATGAATGAGAAAGTCTTTATTATAGGAAAAGAAGCGGAGTACCCCATGAAGGATGGGAAGAAAAGCAAGGCGATTCTGGTCGGAATGCCGATGGAGTCTTTAAATACAGCAATGGCACTGCAGGAGGACAGCGGGGCATCCGGGTATTCCCATATCGTGAGCGCCAAAGACGGGAGCTATATTATCCGCAACGGGGGAGAGATCGATCAGACGTATTTTGAACGCCTGCTGGATATTGTAGACGAAAGAAATAAAAAAGACGGAAATTATTATGTAGAACAGATTAAGGCTGCCATGGCAAAGGGAGAAGATTACTCCATGCAGGTTTATTTCAGGGAACGCCCTTTCCATGTTTATTTTTCATCGCTTTCTGAAAACCGGTCCTGGTACCTGGTTTCCGTTCTCCCTGACGGCTTGCTGTCGGACACGATTGGAAAGATGGATATGGGGCGCACCGTGGTATCGTTTGGCTCCGCACTGTTTATCCTGGTTGCGATGTCCGTTATTTTCTTTATCTATTACCGGGTTTCCTATAAGCAGATGCAGGAGTTAGACCGTGCAAAAAAGGCGGCTGTCCATGCCAACAAAGCAAAGAGCGAGTTCCTTTCCAGCATGAGCCATGATATCCGTACCCCGATGAATGCGATTATCGGAATGACGGAGATTGCCCTGAAAAATATCGACGATCATGAGCGGACGGAGGAATGCTTGCAGAAGATCAAGCTTTCCAGCAAGCATCTTCTGGGGCTGATTAATGATGTCCTGGATATGTCCAAGATTGAAAGCGGGAAAATGACGTTAAATGCCGCTCCGATGTCTTTGAGAGATGCGATGGATGATATTGTAAATATTATACGGACACAGGTAAAAGATAAGGGGCAGTATTTTGATATTTTTATTAAAGATATTATCGCGGAAAATGTCTACTGTGATAGTGTGCGCATTAACCAGATTTTATTGAACCTTTTGTCCAATGCCGTGAAGTTCACGCCTTCCGAGGGCAGGATCGATGTCTATATGTTCCAGGAGGATTCCCCAGAGGGGGACGATTATGTACGGACGCATTTCAGGGTAAAGGATACCGGGATCGGTATGTCTGAAGAGTTCCAGGAGCGTGTTTTTGAGACGTTTGCAAGGGAAGACAATGATCAGGTCGCAAAAATCATGGGGACGGGGCTTGGCATGGCGATTACGAAAAGCATCGTGGATATCATGGGAGGGACGATAGAGCTGGAAAGCGAGCAGGGAAAGGGCAGCGATTTCCATATTATCCTGGATTTGAAAAAGCTGGAAGAGGAGCAGAAGGAAATGCAGCTTCCGGACTGGAATATTCTGGTGGTAGATGACAATGAGCAGCTTTGCTTAAGCGCCATCAACAATCTGAACGAGCTTGGAGTCCGTGCGGAATCGACGACAGACGGCAGACAGGCCGTGGAGATGATTGAACAGCGCCATGATAAGAACCAGGATTACCATTTTGTCCTGATTGACTGGAAAATGCCGAATATGAACGGCTTGGAAACGCTGCGGGAAATCAGGAGCCGTGTTGCGGAAGAGATCCCGGTGTTCCTGATTTCTGCCTATGACTGGACGGATATCGAGGAGCAGATGGAGGAGGATGTCATCGAGGGCTTTATTCCGAAGCCGCTGTTTAAATCCACATTGTATGAACATCTTCGGAAGTATGTGGATGGGTACAGCGAGGAGGAGCAGGAAGAAAAATCGCAGGAGATCATTGATTTTAACGGAAAGCATATCCTTTTGTCAGAAGATATGGATATCAACTGGGAGGTCGCCAATGAGATCCTTTCCTCCGCCGGGCTTTTATTGGAGCGGGCGGTCAATGGAAAGGAGTGCGTGGAAAAATTTGAAGGCTCGGAAGTCGGGTATTATGATGCAATCCTGATGGATATCCGGATGCCGGTGATGAACGGTTATGATGCGACCAGGGCGATCCGGGCCTTAGAGCGTGAGGATAACGATCTCCCGATTATCGCCATGACTGCTGATGCCCTGTCAGACAATGTCCAGTACTGCTTAGAGTGCGGGATGAATGACCATATCGCAAAACCGATTGATGTGGAAAAATGTATCCATACCTTACAGAAGTATTTAAAATAAAAGCGGGTGGAAAAAGTTACAGAAGGGGGAATTTTTGTGAATCTGACCAGTTTTTTAAAGCAGACGGATGCCGCTGCCGCAGAGTATTCGGCAGAGCAGCTCCGGGCTTTTATTCATGAGCTTGGGCGGGGGCTGCCGGAATGTGACAGAGAAGATTTTCTGAGGCGGTTAAAGGCGGCAGGCAAAACATCGGAAAATGCAGAAACGAAAGATGACATTCAAAAGAAGGAGTTTGATAAAAACTATCGTCTTATCAGAAAGAATTTAAAGATAATAGATTCCCAGGAAGCTGCCGTTACCAGCATATTAAATGAAGAATATGATGACTGGTATTCTGACGAGGATGAGGAGTTTCGTTATGAAGACAGAGAAGGCATTTCCGATATGCTTACGCAGGCATGCAGCTTTGTCCATACTTGTATGGACAGGGAGAAGTATAAGGAAGGATGCTGTATTGGGGAACAGCTTTTTTGCATGGAGATTTTATGTCTGAATGAATATTATGGCGATATGGAATTTTCCATTCAGGATATGGCGCATTATAAGCTTCTGGACTATGATTTAAAGCAGACGGCGCTTGATACGGCATATTGTGCATATCATGCTGTGCCGTTAGAAAAACGGCCGAAGGCGGTATATAATGTCATAAAAAATGCCCGGAACGATGAAATTACATTAGAAGCGGTTATGCAGCATGGGGAGGAAGAGCTGCCTGATTTTCAGGATTTTCTGACGCTGTGGATCGCTTTCCTCGGCATGAAAGAGGACAAGGATGCCGACCGCCTTATTTCAGAAGCTGTGAGTTTGTTAAATGATCTTCCTTTAGCTGCCGAATATGCGGAAAAATATGTCAGTTTCCATCCGGGATTATATTTGAATCTATTAAAAGGACAAAACGCGGATGCGGATGATATGACGCGGATAGGAATGAAAGCAATAGAGATTATGCCGAAGAATTATATGATACGCAGCAGGGTGGCTTTAAAGACGGCTGCATATGGTTTGAAAGCCCGCCGGGAGGATATTGCGGAAAAATGCTATTTGGCTGCGTTTGAGTCGGATACCTGCGCGATCAACTATCTCCGCGCGCTGTTTCATGGGTATGAAACGGAAGAGAAAAAAGAAGAGCTCCGGAAATTATTCATGGATTTGCCGGTACCTAAAGCCGGAAGCTCCTATTCTATGTATAAAACCGATCAATTTTGCGCTGCAAGAAAAGAAAATAACCCGGACAAAAATATGATTTTGATGCTTAAATTTTTGGATGGACAGTTTGCCGAGGTATTAACGGCAGGCTTGAATGAATCCGAAGCGTTAGGCTGGACGGGAACCTTTATGAAACAGGGGATCGCGCTGTACCTGCTGTATCTTTATGAAGGTAAAAATTTCCGGATCAATACGGGAATGGCGGCAATGGTGGACATAGCCAGGAAAGCCATGAATTTTTCGGCAGCGGAATATCAGGAAGGTACGGATGATCAGGAAAAAGCAGAGGAAAAAGATTTCTTTTGCAGAATATTTTTACAATGGAAATCTATGGCGCCGATGGAGGAGAATGTTAAAAGCCGCGCAGTAAAAAAGATAACCAGTCTGCTTGAAAAACGGACAGAGGGGATTATAGAAGGAAACCACAGATCTTACTATGGGGAATGTGCGGCATATATCGCTGCCCTGGGAGAAGTTTTGGAGGCTCTTGGAAATATCGACGCCAAGCAGAGGCTTATGACTTCGTATAAAGACAAATATCCCAGAAGAAGCGCATTCCGGGAAGAAATGAGAAGATACGGCTGGGTGGATGTTAAGAAGAAAAAATAAAATGGAGATAAATGCCGCTGCATTTATGCTTTTCACTTATAAACGCAGCGGCATTTTTGAAACTTTAAAATTGATTTCAGTCTACGGATTCGTGGAATTATTTTACTTTCACAGTCTTTGTAATCTTCTTGATGTTGGACTTGGTGATTACCAGCTTCACCTTGTCACCCTTCTTTAACTTCTTGCTGAGCTTTGCTGTAAATTTACCAGTGCTCTTTGTCTTAACAGTAACCTTCTTCTTGCTGTTGACATATACTTTAACGGTAGCCTTGCTGACCTTCTTGCCGGTAGCACTGATTTTTACTGTGCCGGAAACAACTTTCTTTCCTTTCTTGGCTGTTACAGAAGCAACCTTAGCCTTCTTCTTGGTGGTCTTTGTCTTGGTGTCATCGTTATTATCGTCCGATGTATTATTATTGTCTGTGGAAGGCGTGTTATTATCCGTCGAAGGCGTGTTGTTGTCTGTAGACGGGGTGTTGTTGTCTGTGGATGGTGTGTCTGGTGTAACGGCTCCAGGGGTGGTGGATGGAGTGTCTGTTCCTGGGGTGTCTGTGGAAGGTGTGCTGTTATCCGTCGAAGGTGCAGAAGGTGTTCCGGTTGATGTAGAGCCGTCGGTTCCGACAATTCTTACAACGATCTCCTTATTTCCACAGCTAAACAGAAAGTCGTTGTTGCCTATATGAACACGGGCAACATACTGCTCCTCTAATACACCGTCATTATCAATGATTGTTTTCGTGAGACCGGTTTCTAAGATACCTGTCGGATAATACTTTACCCCATTCTTTTTAAAATAATGCGTATGCTCTTGTTCCGTCTCTCCATCTGCAATAGGGTTATTAACCTGCTTAATTCTGTTTGAAAGCTTTACGGTTTTATCAGTAGAACTGGTTGCCTTAATATTAAAGGCAAATAGTTTTTCTACTGATGTAACAGGTGTTGAGATGGAATACACATCTTGATCTATTTGTGTTGCTCCGCCGTCGGAAACAATGATGGAATCGCAAGGGTTATTCGTTGATTGGAAATGATAAGTTTTCCCGATACTGCCGCAGGTAACAGTAACAGCACCCTGAGTGGTTACTTTTGTAGGAGTGACATCCAGGACATACTCTGTTCCATCGAACTCTTTATTTACTTTGATAGTGGCATCAATAGCAGAAGCAGTAATTGGATCTGTAACATTTCCGATAGATTCTCCTGTTAATTTTGCTGTAAGAGTAAATGGTATGTCCGTAGCAACAGTTATATTATCTTCTTCAGCAAATTTTAAGGATTTGCAATGGTTGATAGGGGCAATTTCAGCTATCTGAGCTGCTGTTAAGATACTATCGTAAACAGAGAAGTTGGAAATGGTAGTAAAGCTCCACATACTCCACCCCCATGGAACTTTGCCAATCCAGTTATTCGTAAATGACTTGAAATCCTCAATAGATAATTTGGCTTTTATCTCCCAAGTGGCATCTTTGCTGTCAAAAATTTCTTTTCCATCTTGATATAAAATGATCTGATTTTCAGCAAAGTTATAAGTTACTGCTGTGGTATGCCATACATCGTTGTCGAAATTTAATGGTTTTTTACTAGTGGTTCCATCAGCCCATGAACCACCACTGCTGTAATAAAGCTCTGCACTGTTATCATACATTCCCACATTGCCATTTGCTTGAACTCTAAATTCTTTTTTGCTTGTATTATCCTCTGCCGTGCCGAATGCCGCCAAAGGTTCTGACCAGTCACTACCAGGAAATGAGGATGTGTTCTTTTTATGAGTTGTAACAATAGTAATTCCTTTTGTGTTTTCGTTCAAATTGTTAAAAATCTTATCTGATAATTGAATGTATCCATCCGTTAACTTGATGCCCTCTTTAGTTGCTTCTGCGTTATGAGATAATATTACATTTCCTAACTTTCGGGAAGATGTATCTGCCAGCTTACTGTTGGTAAAATCATAACTTACAATAGGGGCAGAAACAGTTACTGTCTCTTCTGTCTCTGCAGCAACAGCCACGCCGTTTGTTACATTAACCCCCGGCACGCAGGTTACTGCCATTGTCGCTGCCATGAAGCATGCCATGGCTTTTACTAAACTACTTTT
>CANREH010000066.1 GCA_947629585.1 uncultured Lachnospiraceae bacterium
AATAGGCTCGTTAATTTTTATCATAGAATAAAATCAGGTTTTCTGCGTATGCGGAAAGGATGAAGGAGGTGTGTAGAGATGAAGATGACATTCCAGCCAAAAAAGAGATCCAGATCTAAGGTTCATGGCTTCCGTAAGAGAATGAGTACAGCAAATGGCAGAAAGGTATTAGCCAGAAGACGCGCAAAAGGAAGAAAAGTATTATCAGCGTAATCTTTTTCTCTCATGGGGGAGATCGGGACATTGTTTGAATCATTAAAAAACAGCAAAGAATTTAGTTTTGTTTACCATCATGGGAAATCATATGCCAACAGATATCTGGTTATGTATGTGGTGGAAAACTATCTGGGAAAGAACAGGCTTGGCATCTCTGTCAGCAAAAAGGTTGGGAACAGCGTTGTCAGGCACCGTCTTACCAGGCTTATCAGGGAAAATATCCGCCTGCGTGAAGAGATGTTTTCTGATGGTTCGGGCAAGGACATCGTGGTGATCGCCAGAGTGGCGGCAAAAGGAAGCAGTTACCGGGAAATAGGAGATGCTCTCTGGCATCTTGCCAGGCTGCATAAAATTTTAAAGGCAGAACAGAGGACAGAGCCATGACGCGTTGTTTGATAGGTCTTATTCAGTTTTACAGAAAATATTTGTCAGGTCTTAAGGGCGCTCCTGTCTGTATTTATGTGCCGACATGTTCTGCCTATGCCATTCAGGCACTGCAGAAATATGGTTTTTTGAAGGGAAGTTACCTGGCATTGAAACGGGTTTTAAGGTGCCATCCTTTCCACCGGGGAGGGTTTGATCCGCTTCCCTGAAGCAAGTATTAGCCCCTGCCGAAACAGGATGATTTTCAGGCAGGAGGGAGGAAAACATGAGTTACGGGACACTATTTTTAACACAGTATCAGGGAAAGATTCTGGGGCCTGTCGCATGGGTGCTTGGAAAAATCCTGAACTGGATTTATCTTGGATTAAGCCAGATTGGAATTGAGAATGCAGGGCTGTGCATTATCATATTTACGTTTATTGTAAATGCGTTCCTGATTCCGTTTAATATCAAGCAGCAGAAATTTTCCAAAGTATCGTCCGTGATGCAGCCGGAGCTTGCCAAGATCAACGAAAAATATAAAAATAAAAAGGACACGGAATCTGTCCAGAGAATGCAGTTAGAGACACAGGCTGTTTATCAGAAATATGGCGTGAACCCTACCAGCGGGTGCCTGCCGCTTTTAATTACCATGCCGATTCTGCTGGCATTGTACCGCGTCATCTACGCCATTCCTGCCTATGTGGATTCCATTGGGCAGTTATATTATAATATTGCCAATGCGCTTAGGGGACAGGATTACTTAAGCTATATGACGGGACTTATCAAGGAGCTGAGGGTCAGTACCGCCGGTTTCGGAGATATCAGTAAAGAAATATCAGCGACCAATCTGGTAGACATTATGTCACAGTTCCGCAGTTCCCATTGGGAAGCACTGGCAGGGCAGTTTCCTGAAATTGCAGACATTATCCGAACCAATTCAGAGAAAATTTTACAGATTAATACGATCTTCGGCGGTGTCAATATCGTGGATGCGCCGGGATACCATTTCCCGGGAGTTCTTCTGCCGATTCTGGCTGTCGTACTGCAGCTGATACAGGTGCGTGTCATGCCGCAGCCTGCGCAGGGCGCGCAGACGGAGGAAATGAACGCGACCATGCAGAGCATGAAGACGATGAACACGATTATGCCGATTTTTTCCGGCGTGATCTGTATCACGCTTCCGATTGGTGTCGGCGTGTACTGGGTATCGGGATATGCGTTCCGCATTATCCAGCAGATTTGCATTAATCAGTATATGAAACGGGTGGACGTCAATGAGCTGATTGCAAAAAATGTAGAGAAAGTAAAGAAAAAGAATGAGAAGCGCGGCATTGATCCGGAGGCATTCCAGAAATATGCCATGCAGAGAACCAGTAATCTGAATAAAAATTCCACAGCAGGGAAGGCAAACTTAAATGTTAACAGAAATACGAATGTGGGAAATAAGAAAAACAGCGCTGATTATAAGCCGGGCAGTATTGCGCAAAGGGCACATTTAGTGAGCCGGGAAGGAACCGGCAGGGAGGACAAATAGAAAGATGGATGAATGGATCGAGGTTTCAGCGAAAACGACGGAAGAAGCGGTAACGGAGGCACTGATTCAGCTTGGTACGACAAGCGATAACGTGGAGTATGAGGTGCTGGAAAAGGAGAGCAGGGGATTTTTCGGGATTGGCAGCAGGTCAGCAAAAATTCGCGCAAGAGTAAAAAAAGAGGAAAAACCGGCGGCAGAGCAGGTTCCGGCAAAAGAGGAAAAAAAGCCGGTAAAAGAAGCGGAAAAGAAAGACAGTAGCGAAAAGACAGAGAAAAAGCAGCCGTCAAACAGCCGTCAGAACCAGAATAAGGAAAATCGTCCTTACCGTCGTGAAAATAAAAGTTTTCGTGAAAAAGGGGAGAACCAGGAATTTAAAAATCCGTACAGCGCCAGCAGCTTCCAGAGCGCGCCGGAACAGGAACCTGTCCTGACGGAGAAAGAAGCTCCTGAAACGGAAAAAGAACCGGTCAAGATTGAAAATCCGGAAGAATTAAAAAAGGACGCGGAAACGTTCCTGCGTGATATTTTTACCGCGATGAAAATGAACGCAAATATGCAGGTTTCTTTTCAGGAAGAAGAGTCTACGATTGAAATCGAGCTGGAAGGCGAAGATATGGGAATTTTAATCGGAAAACGGGGACAAACCCTGGATTCTTTACAGTATCTTGTAAGCCTGGTGGTAAATAAAAAAAGCAACAGTTATGTGAAAGTAAAACTGGATACGGAAAATTACCGCGAGCGGAGAAAGGAAACATTAGAAAATCTTGCGAAAAACATTGCATTTAAAGTGAAGAGGACAAAGCGTCCGGTGACATTAGAGCCGATGAATCCTTATGAAAGAAGGATTATCCACTCTGCGCTTCAGTATGATAAGTTTGTGGAAACGCACAGCGAAGGCGAAGAGCCGTACCGTAAGGTAGTGGTGACATTAAAACGCAGGGAATATGGAAACCGGCGCGGCAAGTATCACAGAGACTATAATAATAATTATTATAAGAACTATAACAATTATAAGAAACCGCGTCAGGCGGAAAGAGAAGCGGAAAAGCAGGCTTCCGAAGAATAAGCCTGCATGGAAAGGGGCAGCTTGAAGGCAGGTTTGCAGACAGGCTTGTCCCTTGTTTCCGCTTTCAGGAAAATTAGGAGATTGGGTAAGGGAATGGAAGAAACGGAAACAATCGCGGCAATCGCAACGGCGCCAGGGACAGCAGGCATCAGCATTATCCGGGTCAGCGGGGAAAATGCCGTTCCTGCCCTGGAGCAGATTTTTCAGCCAAAGAAAAAAGAACTCCGCTTAAAAGAAGTAACATCGCATACCGTACACTATGGGTATATTGTGGATGACGGGAACATGATGGATGAAGTCCTTGTCCTGGTTATGAAAGCTCCTAATACATACACAAGGGAAGATGTTGTGGAAATAGACTGTCATGGGGGCATAGCGGTGACAAGGCGTGTCCTGGAAACCGTGTTAAAGCATGGCGTGCGTGCAGCGGAGCCGGGAGAATTTACGAAACGCGCTTTTTTAAACGGCAGGATTGATTTATCCCAGGCAGAGGCTGTGATGGATCTTATCAATTCCAGGAATGCGTATGCCCTGCAGAGCTCCCTGCAGCAGTTGAGCGGGAGAATGCGGAAAAAGATAGAGACGATCAGGGAAAAGGTGTTAAGGGATGTGGCTCTGATCGAAGCGGCATTGGATGATCCGGAGCATATCGAACTGGATGGTTTTTCCGAGGAATTATCCGTCCATGTCAGGGAAGAGACAAAAGAGTTAGAAAAACTGCTTGCCTCTGCGGAAAACGGGAGAATTTTAAAGGAAGGCGTAAGGACGGTAATCCTCGGAAAGCCGAATGCGGGAAAATCTTCCCTGTTAAACCTTCTGGCGGGAAGCGAGCGCGCCATTGTAACGGAAACTGCCGGGACGACAAGGGATATTTTAGAGGAAACGGTGAATTTATCAGGAATTTCCCTGATCCTGATGGATACGGCAGGTATCCGCCAGACAAACGATCAGGTGGAGAAAATCGGCGTGGAAAGAGCGAAACAGGCGGTAACAGAAGCCGATCTGATCCTGTTTGTTCTGGATTCTTCCAGACCGCTTTCCAAAGAAGATTTGGAAATTGCCGCGCTTGTAAAAGGAAAACCAACGATAATATTATGGAATAAAACAGATCTGCCTCCTGCCTTTTCTAAGGAAGATTTTCCGGAAGGGAAAGACAGTATATGGATTCCATTGTCGGTAAAAGAAGAAACCGGGCTTTCGGAGCTGACAAAGCAGATACGGAACCTGTTTTATGAAGGGAAGATTTCTTTTAACGATGAGGTGTATTTAACCAATGCCCGCCATCAGCAGGCGGTGAGCTCCGCCCTGAAAAGCCTCCATTCTGTGGAGGAAAGCATTGAAAGGGGAATGCCGGAGGATTTCTTTTCGATTGATTTAATGGACTGCTATGAATCGCTGGGAAAAATTTTAGGGGAATCGCTGGAGGAAGATTTAGTCAATAAGATTTTTAGTGAATTTTGCATGGGAAAATAAACGGAGGAGACAGGATGCAGAGACAGGAACATTGTGATGCCGTTGTCGTCGGCGCAGGCCATGCGGGCTGCGAGGCTGCGCTGGCTTGTGCAAGGCTTGGGCTGAAAACCGTGGTATTTACCGTCAGTGTTGACAGTATTGCGTTAATGCCCTGCAACCCGAATATCGGCGGCAGCTCGAAGGGCCATCTTGTCAGGGAAATTGACGCCCTAGGCGGGGAAATGGGAAAAAATATTGACAAGACTTATATCCAGTCGAAAATGTTGAACCGTTCAAAAGGACCGGCTGTCCATTCCCTGCGCGCGCAGGCGGATAAGCAGGAATATTCCAGGGAAATGCGCCGTGTGCTGGAAAATACGGAGAACCTGTCCATACGCCAGGCGGAGGTAACGGAAATTCTTACGGAAAATAAAAAAGTAACGGGAGTAAAGACATTTTCCGGTGCAGTATATACCTGCCGGGCAGTCATTTTATGTACAGGCACTTATTTAAAGGCGCGCTGTATTTACGGCGACGTCAGTATTTACACAGGCCCGAACGGGCTGATGGCGGCTAATCATCTGACCGATTCTTTAAAGAGCCTGGGGATTGAGATGTTCCGTTTTAAAACCGGGACGCCTGCGAGGATAGATAAAAGAAGCATCGATTTCAGCAAAATGCAGGAACAGAAGGGAGACGAAACGATCGTGCCGTTTTCCTTCACGAACAGGAGAGAGGATATTGAAAAGGAACAGGTATCCTGCTGGCTTACCTATACCAATGAAAAAACCCATGAAATCATCCGGCAGAACCTCGACCGCTCTCCGTTATACTCCGGCAATATCAAAGGGACAGGCCCAAGATACTGTCCTTCCATTGAAGATAAAGTGGTGAGATTTTCCGATAAGGAGAGGCATCAGGTCTTCGTCGAGCCGGAGGGAAATTATACGAATGAGGTATATATCGGAGGAATGTCAAGCTCTCTGCCGGAGGATGTGCAGGCCGCTATGTACCGTACCGTACCGGGGTTAGAGAATGCCGAGATTGTAAGGAATGCCTATGCGATTGAATATGACTGCATTAACCCGAACCAGTTAAAGCCAAGCCTGGAATTTAAGACGGTGGAAGGGCTGTTCAGCGGAGGGCAGTTTAACGGAAGCTCCGGCTATGAAGAAGCCGCGGCGCAGGGCCTGATGGCGGGGATCAATGCCGCAAGAAAATTACAGGGAAAAGATCCTGTTATTCTTCTGCGTTCCCAGGGATATATCGGCGTGCTGATTGACGATCTTGTGACAAAAGAAACAAAAGAGCCTTACCGCATGATGACCTCAAGGGCGGAATACCGCCTGCTTTTAAGGCAGGATAATGCCGATCTGAGGCTTACGGAGCTTGGATATGAGATTGGCTTAATCGGGGAAGAGCGCTATCAGAGGCTTCTTAAGAAAAAAGAGCAGATTGAGCAGGAAATCCAGCGTGTCCGGAAAGTGACGGTCGGCGCTGGATTAGAAACAAAAACGCTTTTGGAGAGCCTGGGAAGCACGCCAATCCAGTCCGGATGTTTTTTGTCAGAGCTTATCAAACGGCCGGAATGCGATTATGACAGCCTGGCGGCGCTTGATAAAGAAAGGCCGCTTCTTCCGGAAGAAGTGAGGGAACAGGTCAATATCAGCATTAAATATGAGGGCTATATTGAGAAGCAGATAAAGCAGGTAAAACAGCATAAAAAGATGGAGGAAAAATTGCTGCCGGAGGATTTGGATTATGAACAGGTGCCGAGCCTCAGAAACGAGGCAAGACAGAAATTAAAAAAGATACGCCCGGCTTCGGTCGGACAGGCATCGAGGATTTCCGGCGTGTCCCCGGCGGATATTTCTGTTCTGCTTGTCTATTTAGAGCATAGTAAGAAAGGTTAGGGCCTATGGAGAGATTGCGTGAGCTGGCAGCAGAATATGGAATTGTATTAAGCGAAGGACAGCTTGGACAATTTGAAGAATATTATGAATGCCTGATCGAAAAAAATAAAGTCATGAATCTGACGGCAATCACAGAGAAGGAAGAAGTGATAATAAAGCATTTTCTGGACAGCCTTTCCATAGCGGGGTATGTATCTTTCGGGAAAGGACAGGAAAAAGAGAAAAAAACAATCCTTCTTCCCGGGGACAGCCGCGTCCTGGATCTCGGCACAGGAGCCGGATTTCCCGGAATCCCATTAAAAATTGCATTTCCCGGGCTTAATCTTACGCTGGTGGATTCTTTAAAGAAACGGGTTCTTTTCCTGGAAGAAGTCATCGAAAGCCTGGGATTTTCCGGCATTGCAGCGCTTCATCGAAGGGCGGAGGAGCTGGCGAGAGAAGAAGAATACCGGGAACGCTTTCAACTGTGTGTCTCCAGGGCGGTAGCAAAGCTTTCCGTATTATCGGAATACTGCCTGCCCTTTGTCTGTCCGGGAGGGTATTTTATTGCTTATAAAGCCGGGAATGCCGCGGAAGAAATCCGGGAAGCAAAAAAGGCGGTTTCGGTGCTTGGCGGACGCCTGACGGCTGCTGAGGAATTCAGCCTTCCGGGGCAGGAGATCAGCAGGACGCTGGTAATCATAAAAAAAGAAAAGCCGACAGGAAAGAAATATCCGCGATCAGCAGGAAAACCGGCAAAAGAACCGATTGCCTGAAGCGGTTCGGGCAGCAGAAAAATCATAATTACATAATTTATTCACAATTTCTCCAAACTATGTACACATTTTGGAGTTATAATAAGAGCATATTACAAAGCATATACCAAATTTTCTCATTTTTTTCATAACACAGGCTGTCCGGTTTTACCGGGCAGCCACTCCTCATTTTTAGGGAAAACAAAATAAAAAAAGGTTGAAATATGGAGGCAAAACGTATACTATTAAGTAGAGGAGTAGAAATTGTCTGTTAAAGCAAGAGCCGAATTTCGCACCGAAGTTCGAAAGCGGGCAGGAGACGGGGGATCATCATGGAAAAGATGGAACAGAATATTGGGTTGAAGTTTTTGGAAGATCAGGAGATAGAGCGGCAGAGGATTGCAAGGGAGCTTCATGATTCCACGGTTCAGAACCTGACCATGCTGATACATAAAGCGGAGCTTTGTTTTAAGCTGATTGAAAAAGATCCGGTGCAGGCGCAGTTGGAGATCAGGACAATGAGCGAGGCTCTTCGGAGTTCCATCAATGAAATGAGAGACATTATCTATAATCTGCGCCCAATGGCATTGGACGATCTGGGCTTGCAGGAGGCATTGGAACGCTATATTGCGCAGACGATGTTACAGCATGAAATAACCCTTAAGCTTTCCACATCCGGAAAGCAGTTTGAGCTTCTTCCGATTGTAAATACCACATTATTCCGCATTATTACGGAAGCCTGCAATAATGCAGTGAAGCATGGAAACCCAAAGGAAATTCATATCAGCCTGGTTTATGGCGATGGTTTCTTAGAATGCAGCGTGGAAGATGATGGAATTGGATTTGAAGTAAAAGAAAATGCAGGAATAAAAAATTTTGGATTGTCTATTATGAAAGAAAGAACACATTTATTGAAAGGAGAATTTTTAGTCTGGTCTGAAATAGGGAGGGGAACAAAAGTACAGGTAAAAATACCTGTTTTGTGAAAAATATCCAATACAGACAGAGGATATTTTTGCATTGGATCGATAAAAGGAAAGAGGTGGCAGAACATGGAACCGATAAGAATTATCATAGCAGACGATCATAAAATGGTCAGGGAAGGAATCCGCCAGCTCTTAGAGCTGGATGGCGAAATTATAGTGGCTGCCGAAGCTGACGATGGAGTACAGTGTATGGAGATGATTAAGAAATATCATCCGGACGTACTGCTTTTGGACATCAATATGCCGAATAAAAACGGGCTGGAAGTATTGAGGGAAATCAAAAACCAGGGAATTTGCCAGAAGGTGCTGATACTCACCATTCATGATGAAGTAGAGTATCTCTTGCGGGCAGTGGAAATTGGAGTAAATGGATATGTATTAAAAGATTCTAATTCTTCTGTATTAAAGAAAGCAATTAATACTATATGGAAAGGAGAAACCTATATCCAGGCATCGTTAGCGCCATATTTGAAGCTGGCTCACAAAAAAGACAGGGCGCTCAATGATCTGACAAGAAGAGAAACAGAAGTGTTAAGGCTTCTGGCAAGAGGAATGTTTAATAAAGAAATTGCAGATTATCTTGCTATCAGCGAAAAGACAGTAAAAAACCATGTTTCCAGCATCTTCAAAAAAATTAATGTGTCTGACCGTACCCAGGCGGCAGTCTATGCGATCAAAAATAATTACGTAGAATTATAATGCCTATGTTTCACGTGAAACATTCTTTGAGAAAGTGATGTTTCACGTGAACTTTTTTTTGAAAAAATTTATGGAACAGTAGATCTCTGAAACAGATCATGTTATAATATAATATGACTTGAGGTATGACTTGAGGGGGGTATGACTTGAGGGGGGACCCAGCGAAGCTGGGGGGAGTCCTTGAGTCTTAGGCCCAGCGAAGCTGGGGGGAGTCCTTGAGTCTTAGACCCAGCGAAGCTGGGAGGAGCCCTTGCTCCTTTAAATCCTACAAAAAAGAAGAATGGAGAATCCTATGGGAAAGATTATCGCAATTGCTAACCAGAAGGGCGGCGTCGGAAAGACGACGACGGCGATTAACCTGTCGGCATGTCTTGCAGAATTGGGCAAGAGGGTATTGACCATTGATGCTGATCCACAGGGAAATACTACCAGCGGAATTGGGGTTGATAAAGAAAAAATTATAAATACAGTTTACAATCTTATTGTTGGCGAATGTAATTTAGAAGAATGTATGGTAAAGCAGGTATGGGAAAATCTGGATGTGATTCCGGCAGGAGTGGATCTTGCGGCAGCAGAAATAGAATTAATGGGAATTCCCAACAAGGAATTTATTTTGAAGGAAATGATTGATCCTGTGAAAGATCAGTATGATTATATCATGATTGACTGCCCTCCGTCATTGAATATCCTGACGATTAACGCCATGACGACGGCAGATTCCGTGTTAGTCCCGATTCAATGTGAGTACTATGCCCTGGAAGGCCTGGGACAACTGATTCATACAGTCGAGCTGGTAAAGGAGCGGTTAAATTCCGGGCTGTATATTGAAGGCGTCGTCTTTACCATGTTTGATGCAAGAAGGAACCTTTCTCTGGAGGTTGTGGAAAATGTGAAAGGCAATCTTGATCAGACCATATATAAAGCCATCATTCCAAGAAATGTCCGTTTAGCGGAAGCGCCGAGCTATGGAATGCCAATTAACCATTATGATAAAAGATGCAGCGGGACGGAGGCGTACCGGGATTTGGCAGAGGAGATTATAGAGGCAGACAGGAAATAAAACAAAAAACGGAGGGATCAGGCAGGAATGAAACGTGGGCTTGGGAAAGGTCTGGATTCTATTATTCCCAATAAACAGGGGACGATAGAACAAAAACAGGAAAAAAAAGGCGGAGAAAAAACAGAAAAGCTGGCAGGGCGCAGTTATGAAACGCTGGTCGATATTTCAGAAATTGAGCCGAATGGAAAGCAGCCGAGAAAAAAATTTGATGAGGATGCTTTGACAGAATTATCGGAATCCATCCGCCAGGTCGGGATTATACAGCCGTTAATCCTTCAGAAAAAAGAGGATCATTATGAGATTATTGCAGGAGAAAGAAGGTTCCGTGCGGCAAAGCTGGCAGGAATAAAGAAAATTCCGGCGATGATAAGAGAGTATTCCCCACAGCAGGTGTTGGAAATTGCATTAATTGAAAATATCCAGCGAGAAGATTTAAACCCGATAGAAGAAGCGCAGGCATACCAGAGATTGATCAAAGAATTTAAGTTAAAACAGGATGAGGTGGCGGAAAAGGTTGCAAAAAGCAGGAGCGCAGTTACCAACTCCCTCCGTCTTTTAAAGCTTTCTAAAAAAGTACAGGAAATGCTGATGGAAGAAATGATCTCCAGCGGACATGCAAGGGCGTTGCTTGCAGTGGATAATGCAGAGCAGCAGTATCTTCTTGCTATGAGGGTATTTGATGAAAAGCTCAGTGTGCGTGAGGTGGAAAAAATCATCCGTGCCCTAGGGCAGAAAAAAGAAGAGAAACCAGAAGAACCGTTAAAAAACGAAATTATTTATAAAGATTTGGAAGAGCAGATGAAGCAGTTGTTGGGGACAAAGGTAAGTATCCGCAGAAAAAATGAAAATCAGGGAAAAATAGAGATTGAATATTATTCTGAGGAGGAACTGGACAGAATTTTATCCTATTTAAGAAAATAAGGAAGGATATATAAAGGAGGAGAGATCGTTTTATGGAATTGTTGGAACAAATGGGCATTGATATTGGTTATGTCTGTATTGGCCTTGCCGGGGCAATGGTAATTTTACTGGTTTTATTTTTGGTTTTATGGGTCCGCCAGAATAAAATGCTGAAAAAATACCGGGAATTTATGAAGGGCGATAAAGACGTTGTCACAATGGAAAAACTGATTGAATCGCGGCTTGATGAAATTGAGGCGTTAGAAGTGAAATCCGGAGCCATTGTCAAAAAAATTATGGAGATTGAAGAAGCTCTTCTGGGAAATTACAGAAAAATGGCAGTGATTAAATATAACGCATTTCCGGGAATGGGAGGAAATTTAAGCTTTGTCCTGGCATTGCTGGATAAGGAAAACAATGGGTTTTTATTAAATGCCATGCACAGCAAAGAGGGCTGCTATACATATATCAAAGAGGTGGAAAAAGGCAGTGTAAAAGTGGAATTATCGGATGAGGAAAAAGAAGCGCTGCAGGAAGCGGTCAGCCAGAACTGACAGAAGACGCAGGATTCTCTGTATTTTGGCAGGGAGGATGCGTCTTTTCCTTTTTATTTCATAGGAAATTTCTTCGGAATTTCCTATGAGGCCGCTTCCTTCGGAAACGGCTAAGATCCGAACAGATGCGGGCTTTGCCCGCTTTGTTCTAAAACAGCATAAAACATATAACTTTTTGAATCGGGTATCATAAAGAAAAAGGAAGGAAAAAAGTGAATTGTTATTTTCCGGTATTTTATAATATTACAGGATGGAACTTCTGTTTTATTGGCGGGGGAAATGTTGCGGAACGGAGAATAGGGACCTTGAGCGCTTATCCCTGCCGGATTTATATTATAGCAGATTCTGTGACAGATAAAATAAAGGAGAGCATTGATCAGGAAAAAATGATCTGGATTAGAGAAAAGATCTCATCAAAAAGGGGAAAGCAGTTACCTTATATTTTTGAAAAAATCAGAAAAAAATATAAAAAATATTTTCAATACAGAAGAAATTTTTCTATGGTATTTGCATGTACGGATGACAGAAATGTGAACCGGCAGATTTATGAATACTGCCGCCGGAAAAAAATACCGGTAAATGTCGCGGATTGTAAAGAAGAAAGTGATTTTTCTTTCCCGGGGCTGCTTAAGCAGGAGGATCTTGTCATTGCCGTGACGGGAAATGGAAATAACCATAGCAGAGTAAGAGAAGCTATGGATCAATTAAGGGAGGTTTTTTATGGCAAAAAAAATGGATAAAGCAAAAAAAGAAACAGAGATGATAGAGAAGAGAGATAGAGATACGGTAAATCGAAAAAAACAGATAAAAAGCGTATTGATTGTACTGTCTGTGGTTCTTAACATCGTTTTATTGATTGTGAGCATCGATGCAGTCCATGTCCGGTTCCATTCCGTGACGGATGAGGACAGGATTTGGTATACCGCCGTTGCCAATGCTCTGTACTGCGCGGAATCTTACGAAGAGCATAACAGCGACGAGGCTTATTATTATATCATTGGCGAGGTGGGGACATTGGTGGATTTGCTTCCTTATTCCAGTTTTGGAAATGAGGAGCAGAAAAAGCAATTTGAAAACCTTTATAAGCTGGTCGTTACCTGTCCGGAAAATATGCGCGAAAAAGGGACGGAAATGGTAGACATATTTACAATGCTTTCAGAAGATAATGAAGAAGTATTCGATACCATTGAAACAATATACCAGGAGATCCTGGGCGAATCCGGGCAGAAGGAAGAGACAGAACCGGAAGAAAAAAAAGAGAAAAAAACGAAAAAATGAATCTTTTTATAAAATCATGTTTTTTTGGCTGCCGCAGGGAATGGTACAAGATATCTATCGTTTGATTTGGATATAAGATATCCTGTATGTCCAGTCCTTATTGCGGCAGCCGCCTGTCTGTTTTTTATATTTTTTTAGGAGGTTTCGCTCAAATAAATCTGCGCCCTGTTCTGGATAATTTCGGCTGTTTCTTTTGCCGTTTTGTCCCCTGCGAAGAATGCTGCGGTTTCCTCGTCTGCGATGGAAATGATCTGCTGGATTCTGTCGTCAGATACGTTAACGATTTTTTTGATTCGCCCGATCAAATCCCGGACCGTGGTAATATCTTCCGAAGTCATCGGGGCAAACGCCAGTCCATTGATATTGTGGTACATCGGGGCAATTTCCCTGCCGTTTTCGTCGGTATAGGCTTCCTCTGCCATAGCTCCGAGGAATTTTTCTTCCAGGGCGTCTTTTCTGGTTGGGAGAAACCAGAAGGAATTTACGGAGGCTGACTGTAATTCAGCGTCACGGGTAAAAAATTTCCGGATAAATTCCCACGCACCTTCTTTATTCTCACATTGTTCTGTAATCGCAAGCGGCGATGACAGCTCTGCGGCCAGCGCATCGTCATTTTCTTTGGAAGGATAGCCAAATACCTGATATCCGCCCGCCTCTTTGAAAACAGTGTTTAATATGGCAATATCGACCAGACTGAGCTTGAATGGATAGGCTAACATCATTCCTTTTTGGATTTCCTGCCAGGAATCAATGACTTTTCCGTAATCAATGTCATTTTCATCCTGCAGTGTTTCCGCAAAGGAGAGCATCCGGATAAAATAATCCGAGTCAAATTCCGCTTTATTATTTTCTTCGTCAATATAATCCTCCATCCGGTAAGTCAGCATGAGCCGGACAAACTGCTGACTCGTCATATTCATCAGCATTCCGTCTTTTGGAACTTTTTCCGAAAGCTTTTCCAAACCTTCCATGCCTAAAGGTTCGGAGCTGTCAAGATAATCTTTCCCAACGGCAATGGAATTTGTGATGCCAAAGGAAGGGGCAAAATAATACAGCTTTCCATCGTTTTCTATTGACGAAAGAATCGAATCCACGAAATCTTCCCGTTTCAGTTCCTTGTCATTTTCAAGAAGAGGATAGAGATCCGTGAGCAGTCCCTTTTTTATATACTGATCGGAAGGAAGGGAATCAAGGACAAGGATGTCCGGAATATTTCCGCTTAAAATGTCCAAATTCATCTGGGTATAAGGATCTTCATATTGGGAGTAATCCTTAACTTTTATTTTGTAATTTTTATTTTCCGCGTTAAAGGATAATACCATTTCTTCCATATTGTCAATATTCAGAGAGGAGACGCCGAGGGTCAGGATTTTCCTTTCCGCTGCAGGATCTGAGGATTTTTTCGCAGTGATGAGCGTCACTTCCGGAGTCTCTTCGGTTTCAGATGGGAATGGGATACTGGCAGCAAAGAAGTCTTCTTTTTCCGCAAGGAAACAGCGCTGGATGCTGAATCCCGATATTCCGGCATCAATCCAGCCGAACAGAGGAGTAACACTGCCTGCGGTTAAATCCAGGGAATAGAGATTATGCTGGTCGGAAATATAAACGGCGTCTGATGCTCCCTGTATGGACAACATGCTGGAAAAATCAACTCCGTCAAGGCTTACCGTGTCAGTAAAAGAACCGGATTCTTTCTCTATTTTTTTCAGTTCAATTCCATTTTCACCGTCTCCGTAGGCATAGATACTGTCCGTCTTTAACAGAGAAGACGGATGGAAATTGCCTGTGATCCGTTTCGTTTCTTTCCCGTCTTTTCCAAATATGATGACGCTGTTTTTGTCATCGGAAATCAAATATAATTCCCCGTCTTCGTTGAAAACTGCAGTAGACAGCGGAAGAAATTCATTTTTTGTCTTTGATCTTAACTCCAGGCTGTCCGTGACAGCGCCGTCGTTGTCAATTTTTTTACAATAAAATTTGGTGGCAGTTTTCGTTACGGAAGTCAGAATATAAATACCGTCACCGTTTTTCAGCATAGAATTTACCTGTTCGCCTTTTTTCAGGTCAAGGCTGATTTTCTCTGCATTTTTCCCTTCCTTGTCACAGCGGATGAGAAAAAATTCCGTATTGTCAATATCCTGCATAATTTCAGCAAGCATAAGGATATTCCCATCGCTTTCCAAAAGGCTGAAAATATAATTCGCATTGATTCCGAGCCCTGCGGTTTGAAAAGCATACGTCTCCTGTGACGTTTCCGTTTCCTTTTCCGAAGATAATTTTTCTGTCTTTGTTCCTGCTCCTTTTTTCGGGCTTATAAGAAATGACCGTGCTGCAAAGATAAGAACAACAAGCAGGACAAGGAGCAGACAGATTATCAATGGTGATTTTTTTAATAAGGCTTTCAATTTCATAAACACACACTCCTCCTGATAAAATAATAGCGTTAACCATAAGACAATGGTTAACAAGTGAATAGTTTCTGTCTTGCAATGATGGAACATCACCTCACAGTGGCCAGACTGATGATAAGAGTCTATATTTCTTTCATTATATCATAAAAAATACGAACAGACAATCGAACAAAATCTTAAGAATTTCTTAACTTTTTTTGATGTATTATGGAAACGTCTGATTGTGCTGTTAATTATAAAATTTGCGGTCAGATACTGCAGGTTTAAAATATGCTGTTGAATTTTGTATCAAATCAAAGTATACTAAGAACAAGTGGATTATGCCCAATATTAAATCAATCATCCGGAATGTCAAAATTACAAAAAAGTGAGGTGATGTTTATGAATTATCTAAATACCAAAAGTCCTTTTATTTTGTTTCAGGAAGCGGTGAATGATTTCATTTATGTTGACAAGAGCCTTCTTATTGAAGATTTAACAAAATTGATTAGAACAAAAAGAAAATATATATGCATTACGAAGCCAAGACGTTTTGGGAAAACCACAAACGCTAATATGCTGGCTGCTTACTATAGTAAGGGGATTAACAGCAATGAATTATTTAAAGGATTGGCTATAGAAAAAAAGGAAGGGTATCGGGAGCATTTAAATCAACATAATGTGATTTCCATTGATTTTAGTTCTCTTCCGGGTGGCTGCAAAAGCTATGATGATTATATTAATTTTATTTGGGATAATCTTTATGAGGATTTTGCGGATGTCTATGGCATTAAAAAATCAAAAAATAAATCACCCAGTTACTTGTTAGGGCAGACGGGAGATTCCTTTATCTTTATTTTAGATGAATGGGATTCTATTTTTTATAAAGATTTTATAACGAAAAAGGATAAGGCAGCATATTTGGAATTTTTAAAGGATTTACTAAAAGATAAGCCCTACGTTGAGCTGGCTTATATGACCGGGGTGTTGCCAATCGCTAAATATTCCAGTGGTTCCGAGTTAAATATGTTCAGGGAATACAGTTTTATTGACGATCCTAAATTTAGCCAATTTTTTGGCTTTACAGAAAAAGAAGTTATGTTTCTTTGCAAAAAGTTCCCATCCGTTTCTTTTGAAGAAATGAAAGAATGGTATGATGGGTACTATACGGATAAAGGGGAGAGTTTATTTAATCCACGTTCTGTCTGCGCTGCTTTAGACGATGGTGTCTGCAGGAATTATTGGACACAGACCGGACCAATGAGCGAAATTGCTGATTTTATAGAGTGCAATGTGGAGGAAGTCCGGGACGATGTGGTGAAAATGGTATCCGGCATTCCTGTGGAAATCAAACTGCAGGGATATAGTGCGTTAGAGCCGCAGATGGATACAAGAGATGAAATTTTATCTGCTATGGTGGTATTTGGTTTTCTGGCGTATTGGGATAATTTCCTGAAAATTCCGAACAAAGAACTGATGCTGAAATTTCAGGCAGTTTTATCGAGAAAAAGCTTTGGCGGGGTAAAGAAAATTGTCGATCGTTCCAAAGAGATGTTAGAAGCCACTTTAAATAAAGATACAAAAAAAGTATCAGAAATTTTGGAGTATGTCCATGACATGGAGATCCCAATATTACAATATAATAATGAAAATTCTTTATCCTGTGTAGTAACTTTATGCTATCTGTATGCAAGAAACTACTATAAGATAGAACGTGAAATGAAAACAGGAAAAGGTTTCTGTGACTTTATTTTTTACCCATTGAAGAGAGGTTATCCAGGAATCATTCTCGAATTAAAATCTAATAGTTCCTGCAGCCAGGCGTTAAAGCAGATGAAGGAAAGAAATTATGTGCAGAAATTAAAAGAATGTGGCGAAGTATTGTTAGTAGGCATTAATTATAGTGGAAAGAAGAAATGCCACCAATGCAAGATAGAGGTTGCACATCATAAGCAGCTTATATAAATCATAATTGAAAAGAAGAAACCGGAATGTTTCACGTGAAACATTCCGGTTTCGATTAACGGGTAAAATGTGCTGCAATGTTTTTCACTGCATTGGAATTGAAATGGATTGTGCAATCATGCTGTCAATTTCTTCCTCTGTGGGAATGGAAACGTTCAGTGAAGCAGAAGCTTCTGTTTCACTTTTTGAGCCTGATGCTTGGGAAGAAGTATCTGCAGGTGACAGAATCTTGCTTAGAGCTGTCTTTGTCTTTGTGTCGGAGAAGTAGTCTGCATATAATTTCTTTACAAGTTCAGCGCTTAAGCAGTCACAGTCCTCCTTAGAGGCTTCTTCCAGGGAAGCGGCAAGGTTTTCATCCTCTGTTTCGCTGATACTGTCAGAAAGTGAAGAAGCGAGCTCTGACAAAAGGGAGGCGTTGCTGTTCTGCAGGGCATTAAGGCTGCTGGCAAAAATGTTGCTGAACGAAACGCCATTGTTGCCGGAACCGTACAGGTTTGCAGCAGAATAAGGATCGTAGTTATTGTAATACATAGACTGCACGTTGTTTGATGATGTTAAAGCTGAGAGTAGCGATAAATAGCTTTGGATATCCGCCATTTCATGACCTCCTTTCCGAAATATTTCAGCTAAAGGCATTTTACTACAATCTTGGGAAAGATTCAATTATATTTTACTATAAAAGCCCAGTCTCCATACAGGAACAGACGGCAAGCTTGCTTGCCAGCCTGGTCCTGTATGAGAGACGCTAACCCGTATGAGCAAAACAGTGATGCGAACGAATGAGAGCAGCACGATTTGCGAATATGGGCAGGGGAGCAAGAGTGCGAAAGCACGAAGCTCCCCGGTGGGCTTTTATTCATGGCAGTGCCGGGCATGCCCGGCATGGAAGTTTAATAATAATATTTGCACCCGATTAAAAGGGCAGTAAGCAGCAGCAGCTCTAATGTCTGGAGAAACCAGCCTGCCAAATCCCCGGTAATCCCGCCAAAATGTTTCATGGAGAACAGCCGGTAATAAAAAAAGTAAATAACGCTGATGGCAAGAAGAAGACCGCTCAGCATCGGCTGTAAGAAAAATTCCAGCAGGCAGCAGATGAATAAAATGGCGAGCAGTATCATTTTGCAGGGCTTTAATTCGGCGTCGTCGGAAAAGGCGGCGGCAAGCCCGGTCTCTTTTGCCTTTGGAAATGTCAAAATGCCAAGACCGCTTAAACAGCGCGATATGACATAAATCAGCATAATAAAGCAGATTACCGTCATATCATTAGCCGTATCCGTGGTAAAGAACGGGCAGAGATCGTACCATACGGCAAGAGAGAATAACAGGTACAGAACCGCCCCCATGCAGGCAAATCCCCCGACGTGGGGATCTTTTAAAATTTCCAGCTTTTTTTCCTGTTCCTGATGGGAGGAGAGGGCGTCTAAGGTATCTAAAAATCCGTCAAAATGGATTCCTCCCGTAAGCAGGAACGGAAGCAGAAGGGCAGTAATGGAAATAAATAAATTGGAAAAATGGAATACAGGCAGGAAGTAAAGCAAAATTCCGGTACAGGCGGCGATGGTAAGCCCGACGAACGGAAAAAATGCAATCGCGTACCGCCTGTTTTTCTGGTTCCATTCTACCTGTGGAACCGGGATTTTAGAATACATGGAAAATGCAAGGATAAAACCTTTCAGCATAAAAAGTCTCCTTTCAATGTTTTCTTTTATTGTAACGGAATCAGGACGGTTATGCAATATGTAATGTGCGTTGTATTTTTATCTGAAATCAGGTATAATAAGGCATGGGGCAGGTTCCTGCACAACATGTCCGGCAGATAGTTTAAAGAAGTCATTTTTATATAGAAAAATATTGATTATCTCAAAAAGCCTTGATTTTACGGGCAGTTTCGCAGGGTAACAAGCCGGATTTACTACTCATTTACTACGTTTGAGGAAAGAGCCTTGATATGCGCCCCACTTCCTGCGAGATAAAAGCCCAAAGACACGGCACATCAGCATAGACCAAATACACGACAACTGAATATCGACCGCAAAGGCGG
>CANREH010000067.1 GCA_947629585.1 uncultured Lachnospiraceae bacterium
ATTGCTCCGGTCCACAGCCTTCCCCGTCCTGGTGCGGAACACCGGCCCGGACAGGATATGCTCCTGCTCCATATATAAAAGCAGCTCGTTCTGGAGCTGCTCCGTCAGGAGGACGGTCCGCACTTTCCCCTTGTTATAGATCTGCGCCATGCCCTCTCTGACTGCCTCCGCGCTGAGAAATTTAAGCTCTGACACCCGCATCCCTGTGGACGCCAGGGTTTCCAAAATGAAATACAGCCGCAGCTTTTTTTCTTTCCTAGCTTCCTTTAAAAGCCGTTTATACTCCTCCTTAGTGAGGCATTTATTTTCCGGGTAAAAGGATTCCTTCTGGATACGGTAGGTTTTTACCTTCAGTTCATACCATCCCATATATTCAAAAAAGCGGTTCGCCGCCACCAGGTAGGAATTGATGCTGCTGGCCTTATAGCCCATTTCGAGCAGGCTTTCCTTATAATCCATCATCAGTTTTTTTGTAATTTCCCGCCCTGCTGCATACTGAATCAGCTTTTTCAAATCACGGGCATATTTTTCTATTGTCGCCCAGCTTTTTTCTTCCTCCCACAAATACGCCTTATATTTCTTTATCATTTCTAATGTAATCACCTGTTTTACTGGCTTACCCATTTTCATTCTGCTCATCCTTTCTTTTACAATTCGTTATCTATACTCAGTGCTCGCTTGTAGATCCAATGACAGCAGGCCGGTGGCTGTCATCCATTTTTAAAAATCCTATATAAAGCAAAAAAGAAGCTGCCGCTTTGACAACTTCCATTTTCTTAATTTTATAGTACAAATTTATTATTATTATAATTTGCCATAAAAACTGCAAGACAATCATCATAATAATCCCGCAGTTCTTCTTTAGCTTCCTGCAAAGCTTTCCCTTTAGCACTGTCTTTTCCCACTACTTTAATTTGATAAGACAATTTGTCCAATGTTGTTTTTGCAATTTCGCATATCCAGGCAAGATTATGTATAGGACGATATAACTTTAATCTCGTTATCATGTCTCGCCCCTTTTCATCATCAGAACAAATACCACCATCTTCACCTCTAAAAAATATTGTTCCATAATCTGTTTCCTCCGGCTCATAAAACAACTCATTCTTTATCTCGCGTTTTTTTATATCTCCTTCATATTGATTGCCCTTTGCTACATTACATTTTTTACATGAGTACACCAAATTAGCATATGTTGTCTTTAATTCCGGCCACTCATCCTTAAAAACATCTTCTGGAATAAAGTGATCTACTTCAAAAGGTGTGGTTATCTGGGTATCCAGTAAATTGCAGTATGCGCATTGATGATTAAAATCTTCTTTTAGATACTTAAGGTAGCTGTGATAATCTCTATATTTTTTTGTACAGGTTCTCTTAATTGTATAGTTTCTGAAACTTCTCTTCATAATCATTACTCCAATAAATCATTCGCCTTTTCAATGAGTGCCACTATCTTTTTTTGCTTTATTTTCATCAAAGATTTTATCAATCTGTGTTTGGTCTGTAGGAACAAAATCATCTAACTGACTTTCCAATGCCAAAATGTCGCCAATAACCTCACGGCCTCTACTCCCATCCGTCAATTTTTGTTTCAAATCTTCAATAGTAAGTTGTAACTTATCTCTTTGGACATTGTATTTCCGCATACTATCAAAAATATTAAATACTTTTTCCTTTGAATACTCGCTTTCTATCTTATAAAAGTCTTTCTTCCTGTAAACCTTGTCTGCATCAATAAACTCTGGTTCTGTACTCTCTTCTACAACTTCTGTTAAAATAATTATCGGAAATTTTGGAACTTCCTCTTTTATTCTCTTAAAAATATCCGTTCCCTTAATCTTTGATGTTTTCACAATGATTTTATAATCAACTATGAGCGATGATAATTTCGAATTTCTTATATCACTTATTACCTGTTCAAAAACTTCTGATATAACATCTGATGCATTATCAGATATTAAATATGATTTAAAATCATATTGTTCCTTTGTTTTTGCATTTGTTTTTATCGTTCTTCTAATCTTTTTTAATTGATTTTCTTCATCGTCTATTAATCCAATAATATACATAACTGCCTCCTTCTATTTGGTCCATGCAGCTCTTAACATATAGCCGTTTTTGATAGGTACCACATGCAATTCACCTGCATTTCGTGTTGCCGCCTCACGAGCAATCCATAACCCTAATCCAGTTCCCCCATCTTTACTACTTTCTCTAGCATTTAAAGTTTTATCTGGATTTTGCAAATACCTCTCATCTAGCTCAGGACCATTATTAGACATTTCTAAATATACCTTTTTATCATCTTGATATACTGAGAAGAAAATTTTTCGTTCACCCTCCGCATCTTCTAAATAGTATGCAGAATTTAAAATAAAGTTATTCAAGATTAAATGCAAATCTATCTCTGGCAATCCTAATGTCACACTCTCGTCAATCTGTTCAGACTGTATTGTAATAAATTTTTTATCCAAAAGAGGCTGCCACAACCCTTTGATGTGCGCAAGAAAATCTTTCAAATCTATTGACTTTGCTTCAAAATTTTCTTGTTTTACTGAATCCATTATTAAACTCACCCACTCTGATAACAGCTCATCCGTTGCATCCAATTCAGCCAATAAATCATACGGATTAAAATCTTCATCCCCTGTATATGGTTCATAATTAAGCATTCTATTAATCGCCTCTTTTAGATGTTGCCCTCGGCTGCCTAATTCAGTTCCTATCCTCGTTATTTCATGAGCAAAAGTTTGCGCCATCACTCCTGCTGCACTAAGAACCATGATTAATTGTTCCGTAGATGTTTTATTTTCATTTTTCCTGCCCAAAGTAACAATTGCATCTTTTAAATCTTCTTCTGATATCCTATCATTTTCTTTCTTCTTTGAATTATCCTCTTGATTCGCCCCCTCATCACGCTCATCTTTTGTTTTTTTATTCTCACGCTCCCTCATTACTTGCTCATATATCTGCTGTGCTTTGTCTTCATGCGCTTTCTTCTTTCCACGTTCCCATGCGGCATACTCTCTTAATGCATACTGCCTGTCATACTCAAATTTGCTCAAGATTCCCTGCAAAATCTCGACAAAACAATCATATTCCCTATTTAAACTCATACCTTCTCTATTGGCGGTATCTTCTAATTTCGGATTGTTCATCCTACTAATAGATACGCTTCCAATCAACTGATTAGGAGAAACACGCCAATTACCACTTTCGTGCGAAGCAGCAGCCGGGCTCTTTTGAACTCTAAGACTTAAATTAATCCAATCAAAAAACTGTCCCTCATCACCATATGGTCTAACCTTAAAATTATCACGATATATTTTTATTCCCGAAAAATCATTTAATAGTTTTTTTCTTTTTCTACTCTTAAAATTTTTTACAATTTCAACTGTACTTTTCTGATTTTTTATATAATACATTTTCAGACTAAATGGTCCGACAGAATTATATTTATCCATTGATTCACTAGGATTTTCTATGATTTCCTCCATAGTATATTGGAATTGTTTTACTCCATCAAAATCCTCTCTTTTATAATTTTCTGATTTAAAAGCTTCTCTTTCCCAAAATTCTTTCAAATCATACTTCTCTACATCAGTCGGCGAATATTCAATTTGTATAACCTTCTTAGTAGTGTCTATTTCGTTTCTATCCAAAGTAATAGTAACATTTCCTTTTCCATCAAACTCTGCTTGAATTAAATAATCATAATTATCACGAGATATTCCTTCACTTTCAGTCTCAAAATTCAATTCTGGATGCCTAAAATTTCTAACATATATATCAAAACGATCTACGCTTCCAAGTGGATTAATATTTTTAATATTATTATTCACCTTAATATATAATTTCTCATTCCAAAATTCACGAATAGGACTTAGTATAATGATAGTTCCCGTATTCCATTCATAATCTTTAACCAACTCGAAATCCCGTTTCAAATATTGTTTAACTAAATCTTTAAAATTTCCATCACATTCCTGAAGTTTTGCTTCTACTTGATTTAATAATTTTGCATTATCAAATTGAGTCCAGTCAATCTCCCACTGATAAATCGGTTCATCATCACATTTTGTAAAAACTTGTGTGCATAATGAAAGTTTATCTAACGCAAAGCGGCCAATTCCTTTTGCACCTGTTTTTATTCTATTTTTCTTCGGACTATAAACATTTACTTCCTTATTATCAGTACCAATATTCATCCATGCAGATTTCAATATTGCCCTGTTCATACCTGAGCCATTATCAATAACAAGTATTTGAGAAATAGAACGCAAATGCTTCTCCAGTTCCAACCTATTTACATCTTCTTCATTTAATACGTACAAACCGTCTTTTATACTATAATTCTGCAAAACAAGTTCCATATTATCGTTAAAATAACTATGTACTTCAGAATGCGTCAACGTACCAGGCACTCCATCGAATGGATTTATGTATTTTACATATACACATTCTGCATCCGCATCGTATCCATTTTTTACTAATTCTATAATAGCGCCATCAACATCGGAAATATTTTCTCTTCCAATGAGTCTTGCAGTCTTAGCACTCACCTGGAAAACCATGGATTCCATATATTTTGTTCCTCCTTCTAAAACTTAAAATCTTCAATATCTCTCGATGTTATTCTCAACGAAGTTCCACTAATATGAATACCAACATCTTGCACATACTTCATAAATTCATCACTTTGCAAAATTTCTTTTGCATCTTCAAGCTTATATATTTTATTATTCGACTTGGGTACAATATACATTCCTGCATAAGGAATACATTTCTTCTTCAATATATATACAGCTACTTTTTCGGTTATCACTGTGGAAATCAGCAGCTTACGTTTATTTAACCCTGCCAAAGCTTGCGAACGACCATATTCAAACCACAATGCATTTTTATCACTATCCCGTTCATCCAATTGTTCTCTAAAATCATTTAAATAATTTTCTGCACCAGGAAATAAAGTTGAAAATTGCTGGGTTGTGTATCTGACTAACTTCCCATCTTTATAATCATATGGAAAAATTATCTTCTCAACTTTTTTATATCGTAGTGAACGTGGAGTTGCAGTATCTCTCACTATGGCTTTTTCTATTTTTTTCCCATTACATTGATAAAAACCATTCGTTTCCTGATAATTTTCTTTTCTTAATACATATGCTTCATTCAGCAATGTTGCAACCACATGACCCACTTGAAAATAATCACCAAAACGTCTCATTCCTGGTTCATTATTTTTTGTAAAAAACCATTTCTTTGATAAATTTTCAATCGGAATAAGCAATTTCTCTTCATTTGCCACATCATAATATATCATGTCATCACAAGTCGTTGCCTTATCAAGAACCACTATTGCCGACTTGACTAAAGCATTATCAAACATCTTATTCTGTGTATAATCGTAAATTTCCTGTAAATAAGGCTTAATAAACGCTCTCAATTTTTCTCCAAATACAGTCTTAAATATACTGCTAGGAATTAAATATGCCATTTTACCATCACTTGCCAAACAATCAATGCTTTTTTCAATAAAGGCATAACAATAATCAAATTTACCTTTCTTGCATGTGTTAAAATTCTCTCTTAGATATACCCTATCCCTTTCCTCCAATTCCTGATATGTAATGTATGGTGGATTTCCTACAACAAAATTAAACTTTTTATTACACTCCCACCTTAAATAATCCTCGTTAATTATATTCCATTTAACTTTGCCAAGCCCCTTACAATTTGTCAATTTATTCAAATTTTGAATGCATTTTCTATATTGTACAGGATCAATTTCGACACCACAAATATGTTTTGCTAAACCATCACAAATATCCTTATCTGATAATCCATGTGCTTTAGCATCATCAATATACCTCTCCACAATAACCACCAGGATATTGCCATCGCCACATGAATTTTCCAATATACTTTTTTCATATATGTTTTCATTGTATCCTACGCTATCCAATAATTCTTTCACATAACCATTAGGCGTAAATACCTGGCACTTCTTGTTCATAACTATCTCTTCACTTTCTCTATTTTTCCTCACTTAACATCCAAATCTATTTAAGTAGTATCTCTGCTTTTATAATCGGACTCTTTTCAGGGTACTTTCTATATGATTTCCCTTACCTCTTCCATCAGTTTCCCATTGGTACAGGCTGCGATGTCCGACATGGTTTCATAGGAAATGCTGCTCTCTCCAATGCCTTCCACCACGCCTCCCGCCTCTTTGACAAGAAGGCTTCCGGCGGCGTAGTCCCACGGCTTTAAGCGGTATTCAAAATAGACGTCCTGTCTTCCGCACGCAAGGTATGCCAGATCTAACGCCGCCGATCCGGTGCGCCGGATATCCAGCGCTTTTTGATATAGTTTTTTTATTTTTTCAAAAACAAGATCTGCCATATCTTTATAATACGGCGAGGTCCCGACGGAAACAAGGGAAGCTTCCAGCGTTTCTGTCGGATTGACCTGGATTTTACTGCCGTTTAAAAATGCGCCCTCTCCTTTTTTGGCAAAGAAAAATTCTTCCGTAAATGGATTGTAAACAAATCCTAAAATAATCTCATTTTCTTTTCTTAACGCCAAAGAAATGGCGGAATGGCGGTATCCGTAAATATAATTGGTCGTCCCGTCAATCGGATCTAAGATCCACTGCATGGTCCTCTCTGCGATATTCATGCCCTCTTCTTCTCCCATAAAACCAATGTGGGGATATCGTTTCTGTAAACTTTCTTTTATATAATTTTGAACATTACAATCTGTCTGGGTAACAAAATCGGCAGTGCCTTTTACGGATATTTTTATATTATCCGCTTCCCCTGTGATGATCCGTCCTGCTTCTAAAACCACCTGCTTTACCCAGTTATCATCAACAATATTCATATGTTTATTCTCCCTCTTCTTTCATTAAACGGAAACTCTGCGCACCTTCATGGAGCATTTATCAGATGAGAGGATTGACTCCCATCTGACAAAAAGGCTGCCGCACTAAGCGGGTTATTCTTAGTACAACAGCCTTTATTGATTCTCTAAATTTGCTTTTCTAAATTCCGGCAGCCTCAGCCAATCTGCCCTTCCAGCGCTTCCGCCGCTTTTTTCAATGCTTCGTCCATGCCGTCCGGGTTCTTTCCTCCGGCCTGCGCCATATTTGGGCGTCCGCCTCCGCCTCCGCCAACGCAGACAGCAATTGCTTTGATTAAGTTCCCGGCATGGGCGCCTGCTTTCATAGCGCCGTCCGTTGCCATTGCCAACAGGCTTACCTTCCCGTCCTTTGCGGAAGCCAGCACGACAACGCCGTCTCCGAGCTTTTCTTTTAACTGATCTCCCAGCGTCCGCAGCCCGTTCATATCAACCCCGTCAACTTTTGCTGCGAGGAGTTTTATGCCTTTGACTTCCTGCACCTGATCTAAGACATTCCCCAGCTCTCCCTGTGCAAGCTTATTTTTCAGGCTCTCGTTTTCAGATTTCAACGCTTTGATCTCCGCCGCCATACTTTCAATTTTCTTTGCAAGCTGGGACGGCTCTGCCTTTGCAGACTGCGCGGCCAGGGAAAGCGTGTTCTCCAGCTCTTTATAATATTTCATAACGCCGTTTCCGGTCAGCGCTTCAATCCGGCGCACATTTGCCGCAATCCCCGTCTCTGACAGGATCTTAAACATCATAATCTTCCCGGTGCTTTCCACATGCGTACCGCCGCAAAGCTCCGTACTGAAATCGCCCATTTTGACAACGCGCACCGTTTCCCCGTATTTTTCGCCAAATAATGCCATCGCTCCGGTTTTTTTGGCTTCCTCCAGAGACATTTCCTGCGTCACGACAGCAAGATTGTTCTGGATTTCGCGGTTTACAATTTCTTCCGTCTTTTCCAGTTCTTCCTTTGTCATGGCAGAAAAATGCGTAAAGTCAAAACGCAGGCGATCCCTGTCCACATAAGAGCCTGCCTGCTCCACATGCGTGCCCAGCACCAGGCGGAGGGCTTTCTGTAAAAGATGGGTTGCGCTGTGATTTTTCCCGGTGTCAGCGCGCCTTGCCTCATCTACTTTTAATTCTACGGTATCGCCTGTCTGGAACATACCTGACGTTACCCTGCCGACATGGCCGATCTTGCCGCCCTGGAGCTTAATGGTATCCAGTACAAGGAACTCTGCTTCTCCTTTGGAAATAATCCCGGTATCTGCTACCTGGCCGCCCATCGTTGCATAAAATGGCGTTTCATCGACAATGATCGTGCCTGTCTGCCCATCCGTAAGGGCTTCCACGATCTCGTCTTCCGTTGTCAGTACGCTGATTTTGGAGGTATGGCACAGCCTGTCATAGCCGACAAACTGAGAAGTGATTTCTGCATCAATCGACTGATAAACGGTCACGTCAGCCCCCATATAATTCGTAGTTTTACGCGCGCTCCTTGCTGTCTGGCGCTGCTTTTCCATACACGCCTGAAATCCTTCCAAATCCACCGAGAAGCCTTTTTCCGCAAGGATTTCCTGCGTCAAATCCACCGGGAAGCCGTAAGTGTCATAAAGCTTAAATGTATTTTCTCCGGAAAGCACGGTTTCTTCCTTTTCCTTCATGGACTGTTCAAAATCCGCAAGAATGGAAAGCCCCTGATCAATCGTTTTATTGAATTTTTCTTCTTCTTCATTTAAAACCTTGAAGATCATTTCCTTCTTCTCATCCAGCTCCGGATAACCGTCCTTCGACAGCGCAATTACGGTCTTACTCAGTTCGGAAAGGAATTTTCCCTGAATGCCAAGCAGACGCCCATGCCTTGCCGCACGGCGCAGAAGGCGGCGCAGGACATATCCGCGCCCTTCGTTGGAAGGCATAATCCCGTCGGAAATCATAAATGTCACCGAGCGGATATGATCGGTAATCAGGCGCAGGGAAATGTCTTTCTGCGCATCCTCCTGATATCGGATTCTCGCCGTTTCAGCCACCGTATCCAGCAGCGTTTTTATCGTGTCTACCGCAAAAATGGAATCCACGTCCTGGACGACAACTGCCAGACGCTCTAACCCCATGCCGGTATCAATATTTTTATTTTCCAGCTCGGTATAATTTCCCTTGCCGTCATTCTCAAACTGGGTAAAGACATTATTCCATACTTCGATATAGCGGTCGCAGTCACAGCCGACCGTACAGCCCGGCTTTCCGCAGCCGTAACGCTCTCCGCGATCATAATAAATCTCCGAACACGGCCCGCACGGCCCTGCGCCATGCTCCCAGAAATTGTCCTCTTTTCCAAAACGGAAAATACGCTCTTTCGGAATCCCGATTTCTTTGTTCCAGATGTCAAAAGCCTCGTCGTCCGACTCAAATACGGACGGATACAGCCTGTCTTTGTCAAGCCCGACCACTTCTGTTAAAAATTCCCACGACCATGCAATCGCCTCATGCTTAAAATAATCTCCAAAAGAGAAATTGCCAAGCATCTCAAAAAACGTGCCGTGGCGCGCAGTCTTCCCGACATTTTCAATATCCCCGGTACGGATACATTTCTGGCAGGTAGCCACCCGCTTTCTCGGCGGGATCTCCTGTCCCGTAAAATATGGCTTTAACGGCGCCATTCCTGCATTGATCAACAGCAGGCTCTTATCGTTATGCGGCACCAAAGAAAAACTCTTCATCACCAAATGGCCCTTGCTCTCGAAAAAATCAAGGAACATTTTCCTAAGCTCGTTTACTCCATACTTCACCGTAGTTTTCCTCCTAAACCTTTATTTCTTTGCGTCTTTTCTGTCGCGTAAAAGCTTCCCGACATAAATGCCGCCTACACAGCTTACTGCAATCGTAAGGACATACTGCAAGGCATACGTCAAAAGCCATTTGAAAAATTCCAGCATAAGTTTCACCCCATTTCTTTTCCCATTCAGCCTCTCCTGTTTACCAGTTCTTTTACAATATCATTCCAGTCCAGACCGCACTCCGCCATCAGAACCATCATATGATACAGAAAATCAGCGATTTCATACTTTAACTCCTCCGCGTCCGGGTTCTTGGCGGCAATCACCATTTCCGTCGCTTCCTCCCCGCACTTTTTGAGGATTTTATCAATGCCCTTGTCAAACAGGTAGTTGGTATAAGAACCCTCCTTCGGATGGTTTTTCCTGTGGACAATCGTGTTATAATCCTCCGTCAGCACAGACAATGGATTGGTATCTTCATAATTTCTATTGGCAATCTCATGAAAGAAACAGCTCCTGTGTCCGGTATGGCATGCCGCCCCGACCTGATAAACTTTGGCAAGAATCGTGTCATTGTCACAGTCAAGATTTAGCGACTTCATGTACTGGTAATGCCCCGACGTATCTCCCTTGCACCAGAGCTCTTTCCGGCTCCTGCTGTAATAGGTCATGCGTCCCGTCTTTATCGTCTGCTCAAACGATTCTTTATTCATATAGGCAACCATCAGGACTTCATTGGTCTTATAATCCTGCGCCACCACAGGAATCAGCCCGTCTGCATTTAATTTAAAATCATCAAAGCTTACGCTGCTCTCATAAACATTCACAGAAAACCCGTTTTCTTTGAGGGAAAGCTTTGCCTTCATGATATTTTTTTCCTGGTAATAATTAGTCGCAATGCCTTCCACGGAAAGCTCCATTAACTCCTGGATATTGTTGCGGACGAGGCTGTCCCGGATTATAACAGGAAGCTCCGCCCTTTCCATATGGTTCTTAAGGGCCTCTGTGATTTCCACATGCTTTAATAAAATGCCGCCGATTCCAAGCTCTCTGTATTTTTTCACGGTCTCTTCGTCGGAAAAATCGCCCTTAGAATCTAACTCCAGCCAGATCTTTTCCTTTCCAAAACGGGAAATTCCTTCCCGCAGCGCTGCATCGCCGTCTAACAATTCTTCCTTTACTACTACCCGGTAAGCCCCGGTATAAAGCCCTTTTTTGATATCTTCAAATCTCGGCGTATAAAGCCCGACTATCAGCGGAATTTCAATTTCCCTTCCGACCTGTTTTGCAAGATGGAGGAACTCTTCCCTTGTCGCGTCATCTTTTGCATAATTATATAAAAAAATTTCATCCGCGCCCGACAGGGCATATTTCTTTGCCGTTTCCAGTACATTGTGCGGATACTCATTTTCCGCATGAATATAAGCAATTAATTTCTTCATAAAAATACCTTTCTTCTGCCTGCGCAATTATACATCTAATATAGCTTCATTGCTTCTTTTAAGGAAATGGAACCGTCATATAACGCCTTGCCGACGATGACTCTCGGTGCCTTAATGCTGCTGATAAGCTCTAATTCCTTCCTGCTGGAAATGCCGCCCGCAACGGCAATCTGCATTCCCTTTACTTCCAGCATTTCCTTCATATGCTCAATATTCGGCCCGTCTAAAATACTGTCAATATCGGTATAAACAATTTTTTTCACGCCATGCCCGCGCATCGTCCTTGCCATATTGACGGCATTAAAGGAACTTAATTTTGCCCATCCGTCCATTGTCACCATGCCATTGATCGCATCAATCGAAACTACGATTTTATCCGCCGGAAATACCTGTAATAAATCACGGATAAACAGCGGCCTTTCCACCGCCTGCGTACCGATAACGGCAGCATCCGCCCCCAGGTGAAGCACATTTTCCACATCTTTAATCGTGCGCAGCCCGCCGCCCACCTCAATCGGGATGGAAACCTCGGAAGCAATGCTGCGGATGGCATCCTCATTGACAAGGTGTCCGACAAACACACCGTCCATATCCACAATATGGAGCTCCGGCGCTCCCTGCTCTTCCCAGTATTTTGCCGCTTTTACGGGAGATGAGGAAAAAATCTCCATAGCGTGGTAATGATCATGTTGGATTTTAATACAGCAACCATTTCTGATGTGCATTGATGGTATAATATCCATTTTTTGTTCCTCCTTCTATTGCGTCAAATGACACCTTTGGTAGAAAGCACCCCATGAATCCGCTCATCTATACAGGTTGCCTGATCTAGTGCTTTGGCAAATGCCTTAAACATCGCCTCTATGATATGATGGTTATTTTCTCCATCCAGCATTTTAATATGTAAATTCATTTCTGCAGAATAAGAAACCGCATAAAAAAATTCCTTTACCAGCTCTGTATCTAAATTCCCGACACGCTCCGCCGTAAAATCCGCCTGATATTTAAAATACGGACGTCCCGACAAATCCAGCGAAACCAACATTAACGTCTCGTCCATAGGCAGGATGGAAAACCCGTACCGATGGATACCCGCTTTATCGCCCACAGCCTCTTTGACCGCTTTTCCCAAAACAATTCCGATATCTTCCGTCGTATGATGCCCGTCCACATACAGATCGCCCTTTACTTTGCAGGCCAGGTCAAACAGCCCATGCCTTGCGAAGTTTACCAGCATATGATCGAGGAAACCAATTCCCGTATCGACCTCCGCCTTTCCCGAACCGTCCAAATTCAGGGAAAGCATGATATCTGTCTCTTTCGTTTCCCGATGAAGTGATGAAATTCTTGCCATACTTAAATTATGCCAAAGACATGATTTTTCTGCCTTTCGCTACTCCTTTTCCTGTGATAGCTCTATAAATTTAAAACTTTCTTCGTGAGCTTCAACCCATATCTGAATAATTATATAAAAATTAGAGTAATCTGTCAAGTTACGCGTCATGTGCCGTGACTGATAATTTCCCAAAACAAAAGCCCGAAATCGCCGCCAAGAAGCCCTCCCAGGACATTTAACCAGATATCATCCACCTGAAAATATCCCCTTCCCGTCAAAAACTGCGTTATTTCCACAAAAAGGGAAAGGAGCAGGGAAAACAGCAATAATTTCCATATTTTTGCCGATCTTTTCCATAATAAAATAAAAAACAGGCCAAACGGGAAAAATAACAGGATATTTTCCACCATATAGCGCTGGGAATAGAGATCCGGCTGCCATGTTCCCATAAACTGAAGGTTAACTCCTATCCTCGTTCCCGCTCCTCTTGACAAAATAGTGATTTCTATAAAAAAGCAAAGATAATAAAGGAACAGAAAGAACAGCAAAAACCAAGCTCCTTTTTTTCCCAGCTCCCCTAAAACGACTGCTGTCTTCTTTTTTCCTGATACCTCCAAAGCTTTTTTATTAAAAATTTCTTTTCTGTGCTTAAAAAAAGAAACTCCGCCTGCCAATGCCATGACAGCGATTGTGATAAAAAACGCAATATCCGCATTCCATTCATAATACCGGAAAAAAACAGCTAAAATGTCTCCCTTGATAAGTTCAACCATAGTTCCCCCTGACAACGAAAAATGCTGTGAAACATAAAGAGAACAGACCGGGAACCGAACCGTGCCAATCCCCCGTCTGCCCTTATTTACCTGCATTCCTGCCCCTATTTTCTCAATCCTGTTCAAAACGTACCGCAATGGAATTCGCATGGGCCGTCAATCCCTCTGCCTTTGCAAATGTCTCAATATCCCTATGCACCGCTTCCAGCGCTTCCCTGGAATAAGAAATAATGCTTGATTTCTTGACAAAATCATCGACGTTAAGCGGTGAGAAGAACTTCGCCGTCCCGTTGGTCGGAAGGATATGGTTCGGTCCCGCAAAATAATCGCCGAGCGGCTCGCTGGAATATTCCCCGAGGAAAATCGCCCCGGCATTCTTAATCTTCGTCATGGTCTGGAACGGATCTTTTGTCACAATTTCCAGATGCTCAGACGCAATTTCATTCGCCGTCTCAATCGCCTCGTCCATTGTTCCCGCAATCAGGATATAACCATAATTTTCCAATGATTTCTCCAGAATCTCCCTTCTGGAAAGCTCCGTTACGAACTGATCGGCTTCCTCCGATACCTTCTGCGCAAGCTCTCTGCTTGTCGTCACTAAAATCGCCGAAGCCATCTCGTCATGCTCCGCCTGGCTTAATAAATCGGCAGCCACATACCGTGGGTTTGCCGTCTCGTCCGCCAGCACTAAAATCTCGCTCGGCCCTGCAACCGAATCAATGCTGACATGGCCGTAAACCGCTTTTTTGGCAAGCGCCACATATATGTTCCCCGGCCCGCAGATCTTGTCTACCTTCGGAATACTCTCGGTTCCATAGGCAAGCGCCGCAATCGCCTGCGCGCCGCCTGCCTTATAAATTTCACAGACTCCGGCTTCCTTTGCTGCCACCAGCGTTGTCGGCGTTACTTTCCCTTCCTGATTACAGGGCGTTGTCATCACAATGCGCCCTACGCCTGCCACAACTGCCGGAATTACATTCATTAACACCGAAGACGGATATGCCGCTTTCCCGCCCGGCACATAAACGCCCACCTTCTCGATCGGCGTCAGCTTCTGGCCAAGAATTGAGCCGTTTGGTTTACTGTCAAACCAACTGTAACGCTTCTGCATTTCATGGTATTCGCGGATATTGCGAATCGCCTTTCTGATAATCTCCACAAGATCCGCGTCCACAAGGGTGTACGCCTCCTGTATCTCTTCCTCCGTCACGCGGATATTTCCGGCATTTAACTCCGCCCCGTCAAACTTTCTGGAATATTCAAAAACCGCTGCATCCTTCTTGGCGCGGACATTCTCCAAAATTTCTTCCACAACCTGCTCAAACTTTCCATAACTGTTTGGACTGCGCTTTAATAAATTTTCGAGAATATTCGTCCTCGTTTCCGCTGTTAATTCTACAATTCTCATAATATTTTCCTTCCTGTTTTCCTCTGTCACCATCACACAGCAAATCTATTTACAAATGTTATCCTGTTGCATTCTTCCTTCACTTTGCCATATCAAGCACATCTTTCAGCTTCTTCACCAGATTGGAAATTCTCTCGTGTTCCATTTTCATGCTGACCTCATTCACTACCATACGGGCGGAAAGCGGACAGATTTCCTCCAAAACGACAAGCCCGTTTTCTTTCAGCGTCGAGCCTGTCTCCACAATGTCCACAATCACTTCGGAAAGCCCTACAATCGGCGCAAGCTCAATCGAGCCGTTTAATTTGATGATTTCCACCGTCTGATGTTTTTTATTGTAAAAATAATCCTTTGCAATATGCGGGTACTTCGTCGCTACCCGAATAATCTCGCCGCTCTCCAGATGCTTCCTTGCATCCTCCGGTCCCGCCACGCACATACGGCATTTCCCCAGGTTTAAATCAAAAACCTCATACATGCGGCGGCCTTCCTCCATAATCGTATCCTTCCCGACAACACCGATATCGGCAGCGCCATATTCTACATAAGTCGGGACATCGGTTGCTTTTGCAAGGAAAAACCGCAGCTTCAAATCTTCATTCACAAAAATCAGCCTGCGGGAATCCTTGTCCTTCATTTCTTCACAGGTAATGCCAATCTGCTCCAAATAACCCATTGTCTGTCTGGCAAGCCTGCCCTTCGCCAGCGCAAATGTTAAATACCTCATATCCTGTCTCCCGTCTCATGTATAATATCGCTTACCTTCACAAGCTGTACTTTTTCCGTATCCATCTGGATAATCTGAATCTGCTCGTCCTTTTCCACAAAAATAATCCCGTTCATATTGGCTTTTCTGGCAAACTCTTCATATTCTTCCAGACCGCGCCTGCTCGATTTCCGCATCAATTCAATCAGGATACCCTGTCCCCGGTAAAAATTCGCCAGTTGAATTGCCACCCTTCTATGCTCCTGCGGATAGAGAATCATGGTATGAAGCTTTTCTTCCTTTGCTTCAATCCCCTGACGCGACAGGGCAGACATCAAAGTATCCACCAAAACAGCCACCCCAATAGCAGGGGCTTCCTTTCCAAACTGCTCCATTAAATGGTTGTACCTGCCGCCGCTTGCCACCGCTTCGCCTGTCCCATAGGTATAGGCATGAAAAATCACGCCCGTATAATATTCATACTTGCTGACCATGCCAAGATCAAAGGAAATGTAATTGCTGTAACCGTAAATATCCAAAATCTTATAGACCTTTTCCAGACGGTCAAGGGCTGCAAGCGCCCGTTCATTTCCTGTCCTTTCCTGTGCATAAGTAATCGTTTCCACAGACCCAAACAGATCCGGCAGCTTTAAGAATAATTCCTTTAAACCTGCGCTCATATCCCTGCCGGAAACCATCTCTTCCATACCAAACATATTTTTGCTTGCAATCAATGTATACAATGTTTCCGTTTCTTCTCTGCTAAACTGCGCCTCTTCTAACAGCCCTGCAAGGAAATCCGCATGTCCGGCGTCAATCTGGAAATCCTTTAATCCGATTTCCAACAGGCATTCTACCGTCAGAGCAATCATTTCCGCATCGGCGTCCGACGTATCGTCATTGACAAGCTCGCCGCCAAGCTGCGTTACCTCTTTTAACTTTCCCTGGTAGCTGCTGTTATTAATAAAGGTATCCCCCAGATAACAAAGACGGATCGGCAGCTTCTCTTCCCGGAAATACTTTGCCACGCAGCGCGCAATCGACGGCGTGATGTCCGGACGGAGCACCAGCGTATTATTTTCCCTGTCAAAAAACTTGTACATATCTTTGGAAGGAACCGTCCCGCGTTCTTTATTAAATATATCAAAAAATTCAAACATCGGGGTCTGGATATGCTGGAACCCATAACGGCGGAATACCTTTTGAAGCTTGTCCTCTATCAAAAGCTTCCGTTTGCATTCTTCCCCGTAAATATCCCTGACGCCTTCCGGCGTATGTAAAAGCCCATGCCCGCCGAATCGTTCTGTTATCTGATAACTCATAAACTACCTTACCTTTCTATCATTGCCTGCCAGCTCTCAGTCCATATCTGAATAATTATATAAAAGTCAGGGGGATCTGTCAAGCTGCGGGAAAAAGGAAAATTGCCTGTGTAGTAACAGTTCATTGCCGTATTCATCCATACAAGCTTCCCGGAAAAGAAAGATTTTTAGAAAGCCTGAGAAGGGTAAGCCTCCTCCTGACATACGGACACAGGCGCAGCGTCAGCTCCTTTTTCTCCTCAGAAAGCCCTAACTGCTCCATCGTTGTTATGCAGCCTGCGTCGGATAAAAGCTTCTGCATTTTTTTGCTGTCAGGAAGCTTTTCTATCTCGTTTGCAATCTCCGGAAGCTTTTCTTCCAAATCCTTAAGCGAAAGCTCCTCCATCAGATTCGGGTCATTTTCTTCCAAAGCCAGCTCATACATCCCTTTCTTCCCAAAAGTCTGCTTTAACAGCTCTGTCTCATATGCCCTGCCGTCTATCACTTTACAGGTCTTGGCCTGAACCGCTTCCTTGATTTTTTCATAATATTCCAGGCATAAAATCAGCCCGACAGAAACCTTTTCCCCATGTAATGCGTCAATATAGTCATTGATAATTTCCATCTCCCATAAATGGGAAACATGGTGCTCGGCTCCCGACGCTGGACGGGAATTGCCTGCCATCTGCATAGCAAGTCCCGATAAAATCAAGGCATACATCAGCTTTTCCATGCTTTCCGGATCGCCTGTCTTTATGTTATCCAGAACAAGCTCCACCTCGCGGACAGCCTCCAGTTCCAGATCATAAATGGCTTCGCACAGATACTCCCCGGTCAGAATATGGCTGATCCTCCAGTCAAGCAGCGCGGTATATTTCCCCATTAAATCAGAAATTCCCGACGCTGTCAGGCGGAACGGCGCATTTTTAAAGATATCGGTATCCGCAAGGACATAGCGCGGTGCTTTTGCCGTCAGCGCTTTTTTCATTCCATGCCAGGTCATAGCCGCTACCGAAGAAACAAAGCCGTCCACACTTGCCGCCGTCGGAATGGAAATAAACTCAATCCCTCTTTGATAAGCCGTATACCTCGTCAGATCATGCACCGTACCGGAACCGACTGCAAGCAGGCAATCCGCTTTTTCAGACAGTTTCTTTTCCACCTGATCCACAAAGATATCATTGGCGTGGATATCCTCTCCGGTCACGGTAAGAACCTCTAAGGTTTCAAAATAGTTCTTCATAAAAGGAAGCGCAGCCCTTTTTGTATTCTCATCACAGATAATCACAGGAAACGAATACTGTTTCAAAAGCTTGTCCAGCTTCGTTACTGCCCCGGCTTCAATCCAAACGGCTTTTACCGTAATCTCATGCTCCCGCCCGCAGGTGCAGGCACCCGAAAAGCGTTCCATCTCTACTACCATGTTCTCACTCTTTATCCTTTCTCAAAACAAAACGAAGCTTGCCCGCTTTTTATCAAAAATAGAAGGCTTCTGCGCCAGCAAGCTTATTCTACTCAGGCTATAACACCTCTTTGATTGCAGAGAGCAGCTCCTCATAAGTCTCGTATGCCGCAAGCTCCGGATGATCCGCCTTAATCTTATCGGTACTCTTAAATAAAAAACCGGCTTTGCTTGCCTTAATCATGCCGAGATCATTGTAGCTGTCACCACTTGCAATCGTCTCATAACCGATAGACTGCAGCGCTTTCACCGTAGTAAACTTGGAATTTTCAACCCGCATCTGAAAGCCCGTAATTTCCCCGTTCTCCCCAACCTCCAATGTGTTGCAGAAAATCGTCGGCCATCCAAGCTTCTTCATCAGCGGCTTTGCAAACTGCTCAAACGTATCGCTGATAATGATTACCTGCGTCAGGGAACGAAGCTCGTCCAAAAACTCCTTTGCCCCCGGAATCGGGTCAATCCCCGCAATCGTTTCCTGAATTTCCTTTAGCCCCAATCCATGCTCCTTTAATATCCCCAGACGGAACTTCATCAGCTTATCATAATCCGGCTCGTCCCTTGTCGTCTTCTTTAACTCAGGAATCCCGACCGCTTCCGCAAACGCAATCCATATCTCCGGTACTAAAACGCCTTCTAAATCTAAACATACAATATTCATTTTTCTTACCTCCGTTGATTCATTGTAACAGTTCAGCCATGCGGCAAAAATAGGAAAATTGAACCGTCGAGTTTACTCGTAAGGAGCAATTTTCACTATTTTTGACATATGGCGTTCTGCCAGAAGCGAGATTTTAGCCGCTTCAGCGGCGAAACAGGCTGCAAAGCAGCCAAATCGAGCTGATGGCTGAACTGTTATGATTCATTCCAAGCTATTATAGCACCTCCCTATAAAAAAATCCATAGCTTAATAACCTCTGGCTTTCCCTGACAAACTTCCATGCCGGGCATGCCCGGCACTACCATGAATAAAAGCCCACCGGGGTTTGCACTCTCGCTCCCCTGCC
>CANREH010000068.1 GCA_947629585.1 uncultured Lachnospiraceae bacterium
TAAAAAACGTTCCTTCATCTCTCCGGCAGCGGCCTTTGTAAATGTAATGACAAGGATCGAAGACGGCGGAATCCGGTAATGCTCAATCAGATACCTGGTTCTCTCCGTAATCACCGTTGTCTTGCCCGAACCCGGCCCCGCCAGCACTAACATCGGCCCGTCTTTATGCTCTACCGCCGCAATTTGTTCTTTGCTTAATTCCATATTTTGTATCATGCCTTTCTTTCCTGCATTATTTTTTTCACTCTTTTCTTTCTTATATATCTTATTTCAAGACTTGCTTACGGGTCTTGGCGCGAGATTCGGATCTGCTTTAGCAGATACTCCCATCTGATAAATATAAGGCTGCCGCACTAAGGAACTATGTACAGGATATGCGTCACATATCCCCAATCCTTATTGCGGCAGCCCCTTTTTCCGGCTTCGTCACCATGATAAATTTCGAAAACAATACCATGCCATCAGCGCCTGGATTAAACAGATCGCCGGCATCCCAAGCACGAAATACCAGTGCTTTGTTTTATGATGGAACAGATACATCCCCGCCCACGTCCCGAGGCTTCCTCCCAGAATGGAAACAAGGAACAGCGTCTTTTCCGGTATCCTCCATTTATGTTTCCTCGCGCGCCTTTTATCCTCCGCCATCACGAACAGCCCGATCAGGTTAGCCAGCAAAAGATAAAGAATGATTCCTTTTATGAGCATTTTTATCCTTCGCTTTCTTCTTTTCCCTGAACCACAACCGCAATGCCAAGCTCGGCAAGCTGTTTTTCATCCACAATGTTCGGCGCCTCGGACATCAGGCAGGAAGCGTCCTTTACCTTCGGGAAGGCAATAACGTCGCGGATACTGTCTGTCTTTGCCATCAGCATAATCAGGCGGTCAAGGCCGTAAGCCAGCCCCGCATGAGGAGGAACTCCGTACCGAAACGCATTTAATAAAAATCCAAACCGTTCATAGGCGCTTTCTTTCGTGAAGCCAAGAGCCTCAAACATCTTTTCCTGCACGTCGTTTTGATGGATACGCACCGAGCCGCCGCCAATCTCCGTTCCATTCAATACAATATCATACGCTTTGGCGCGCACTCTCCCCGGATCAATATCAATATACTTAAGATCTTCTTCCATCGGCATCGTGAACGGGTGATGCATGGCAGTATAGCGGTTTTCCTCCTCCGACCATTCCAACAGCGGAAATTCCGTTACCCAGAGGAAATTGTACTGATCCTTGTCAAGAAGCCCAAGCTGCCCGGCAATCTCAATCCGCAGCGCACCAAGCACTTCCAGGACAAGCTTTGTCCTGTCAGCGGCAAACAACAGTAAATCCCCGGCTTCTCCGTCCATAGCGGCAATTAACGCTTTCATCTCTTCCTCTTTCATAAACTTCGCAAAGGAAGATTTCCAGCTTCCGTCCGGCTGGATCGCGATATAAGCAAGCCCTTTGGCTCCATAGCCCTTTACAAAATCCACTAAGGCATCGATTTTTTTCCTCGGCATACCGCCCTGCCCTTTTGCATTGATGCCGCGGACGCTGCCGCCGGATTCCAGCGCATTCTGAAAAACGGCAAATTCACAGCCTTTTACAACTTCGGAAACATCCGTAAGCTCCATGCCGAACCTGGTGTCCGGCTTATCCGACCCGAACCGCTCCATCGCTTCTTTCCATGTCATTCTTGGGATTGGCAGGGAAATCTCCACATCCAGTATCTCTTTAAATAATCTCTGAAGCAGCCGCTCATTGACGTCGATAACATCATCCACATCCACAAACGACAGCTCCATATCGATCTGCGTAAATTCCGGCTGGCGGTCCGCCCGCAGATCCTCATCCCGAAAACATTTGACAATCTGGAAATAACGGTCAAAGCCGGAACACATCAAAAGCTGCTTAAAGATCTGCGGAGACTGCGGAAGCGCATAAAAATTCCCCGGATGGACGCGGCTTGGCACCAAATAATCCCTTGCGCCCTCCGGCGTGCTCTTGGTAAGCATCGGCGTCTCAATCTCCAAAAAGCCCTCTTCTGTAAGGAACTGTCTGGTAATATTGGCAGCGCGGCTCCTCATCATTAAATTTCTCTGGAGATCGGAACGGCGCAAATCAAGACAACGGTACTTTAAGCGCAGCTCTTCCTTTGTCTTGCTGTCCTCCTCAATCGGAAACGGCGGCGTCTCCGCCTCAGAAAGAATCCGAAGCTCCTTCGCAATCAGCTCAATCTCCCCGGTAGCAAGGTTTTTATTGACTGCCCCCGAACGCGCCGCCACTGTTCCGACAACGGCAGCGACAAACTCGCTGCGAAGCCTGCCTGCCTTTTCAAAGACTTCCTTTTCCGTCTTTCCTTCCTCAAAAACAATCTGCAAAATTCCGGAGCGGTCGCGCAGGTCAAGGAAAATCAAACTCCCTTTATTCCTGTTTTTCTGAACCCATCCCATTACCGTTACCTGTTCTCCGATATTGGAAGTAGAAACCTCTGCGCAGCGGTGCGTGCGCTTTAATCCTGTCATTGATTCTGCCATACTCTATTTTTCCTTTCTATATTTATTGTCCTTAACAGGCATTTCCCATTTCCTGCCCGGTCTTTTTCATCTGCCTGTATTCTTCCCCGTGGACCACTCTCTGGAAGGCAAGAAATACACGCATATCAAAATGCCTGACCTCGTCAATCAGCATTTCCATAGCGATATCCTCTGAAAATGCCCTCCGGTAAGGGCGGTCCTCCGTCAATGCCGCAAAAACATCGCAGGTACGCAGAATCCTCGCCCCCAGCGGTATCATGTCGGCCTGTAAATGATTCGGATAACCGCTCCCGTCATAATTTTCATGATGGTGGAGCACAGCATCCTGAATGGTCTGGGAATACCCCGCTTTTTTCACAATTTCATAGCTGAGCCTGGAATGCTGCCGGATCAGGTTTGTCTCATCGATCTTTAACGCATCCTTTTTCCTGCCGTATAAATAGCCGGAAAGCCTGAGTTTCCCAATGTCATGCATCATCCCGGCAACTGCAAGCTCTTTACAGTATTCCTCGCATTCTCCAAGCTCTCTCGCCGTCAGTGCCGCCAGATTGCTGACAAACAGGCCATGCTTTAATTCTTTTTTTAAATCCTCCAAAATATACCCCTCAATATCTCCGCTCTCAGCTTCCCTCTCTACATCCTCCATCATAGAAAGGCGCCTCCTTCTTTTTCCAGGAAATTTCTCTTTCTTGCAATCATTTCATCAATTCTTCCAATATAATCCGTAATGCTCTTACAGTTATCTGTCCGTTCAATCCTTCCGCCCGCCGGAAATACATACTTGGACGTCCCTCCGGCGCCAAGCGCAAGGATCGTCTGCTGTTCCTCCATCATAAGGATATTGTAAAGCCCTTCCTTTCCTTCTTTGGCATAGCCGACATTTTCCAGGCTTCCGGTCATATTTTTCTGGCGGTACAGATAATAAGGGAAATACTCATGCTCCTTCATAAACTCTGCTGCCAGCCCCAGCATTTCCTCCGTATTTTCCGGGATCATAGCCTGATACCGTTCCTTATAAATATTCAGGTCCGCAGCCCTCTTGATAGCCAGAGTATGCACTGTTAAGCTGTCCGGTGACAGCTTCCCGATCTCATCAAGCGTATGCGCCGCCTCCGGCAGATCCTCTCCCGGAAGCCCCATGATAAGATCCATATTGATATTGTCATGACCTGCCTGCCTCGCCATAGAAAATGCCCGCTTCACATCCTCTGCCGTATGCCGCCTCCCAATGATATCCAACGTTCTCTGGTTCATCGTCTGCGGATTCACCGAAATCCTGGTCACGCCATACTGTTTTAAAATCCTTACCTTCTCTTCTGTAATGCTGTCCGGCCTCCCCGCCTCTACGGTAAATTCCCTTACATGGGAAAAATCAAGGGTATCCCGGATCTTTTTTAACAGCCGTTCCAAACGGTTTGCATCCAATGCCGTCGGCGTGCCGCCGCCTACGTAAACGGTCTGCAGTTCCCACGGCAGACAATCCTTTGCAAATTCAATTTCTTTAAACAATGCCAGTAAATAATCGTCCATCAAATTTCCATACTGCTGCACGGCATAGGATGGGAACGAACAGTACAGGCATTTGCTCGGGCAGAAAGCAATCCCAATATAAATACTGTACCCCTTTTTTTCCAGAGCCGATAACAGGCGGTATTCTTTTTTGGCAATCCGGATACTGAGATCCGTCTTTTCCTCCGAACAAAGATAATGTTCCTTCATAAAAGATCGAATCTCTTCCTCCGTCCAGCCAAGCCCTAACCTGTCCAATGCAATCTTCGCCGGACGGACGCCGGTCTGCGCGCCCCAGGGAAGCTCCTTTCCGGTATATGCCGACAGGGAACGGTACAAAAGCCTTTTGATAACATTGCGGTATTCCGGCTTATTGGAAAGCTCCGCGCTGTCGGAAACATCAAAAATTTCCCTGCCATCTGCACCGAAAAACAAAAGCCGCATGGAATGCTCCCGGACATCCGCATACAGACGGTACGTTACCGGGTCTTTGGGCGGAGCCTTCTTCATCCAGACCGTTTCCTCCGGAAAAAATGACTTCACCAGCGGGCCGATATCACTTTCAAAATCATTTCTCGTCTGTTCTACTGTAATCATGTAAAACGCGTACCTTTCCCTTAAAAATCAATCACTTTAAATAATAATTGTATCTTCTCTCATGCCCTATGGTGGTGTCCGGCCCATGCCCCGGATAAACGTCCACATCATCCGGCAGCGGCATCAGCTTCTCCTGGATGGATTTAATAAGCCGCCTCCCGTTCCCGGTAGGCAGATCTGTCCTTCCCACGGACTCCTGGAACAGGGTATCTCCCGAAAACAGCACCTTCTCCGCCTCAACATAATAGCAGACACCGCCGATCGTGTGTCCCGGCGTGGCAAACACCTGAAACTCTATTCCTGCCAGCGTAAGCGTTTCCCCGTCGGAAACAAACCGATCCGCGGTAAGTGTCACTCTCTGCCCCGCCATGCCTCCGCAGTTAAGCTTCGGGTCCGCCATCAGATCCGCATCTTCTTTGCTTACATAAATTTCCGCGCCCGTAGCTTCCTTTAATGCCTCCGCCCCAGTCATATGATCAAAATGCCCATGCGTCAGTAAAATTGCCTTTAACGTATATCCCATTGAGCGGATTCGTTTCGCAATATACGCTCCCTCGTCCGCCGGATCAATCATGACGGCTTCTTTCGTCTCTTCATTGCAGACAATATAACAATTCGTCTGCACCGGCCCCAGGGTAAGCTGATGAATTTCCATGTCTCATCCTTCTTTCTGCTTACTAAACTTCAAAAATATCCCAAATCATCCTGTCGTTCTTTCTATATCAATAACGCCCTCAATCTGCTTTAACTTCCCAATCAGGGTATTTAACTGCTCCACGCCCCGCACTTCAAAGCTTGCCGTAAACGTCGTCACTCCCTGCTTGCTGGTGCGGACTGTCATGGAAGTCACTTCCATCTTATTCTCCGTAAAGACGCGCGACACATCTAACAGCACGCCGTTCCTGTGGCTGGAAAAAATCTTAATCTCCGCTTCATAAAGCTCATCTGTCTTCTTTGTCAGCCCCGGCTGCCATACCGCTTCAATCAGGCGTTCCCGATCCTCCAACGGCAGGTTAATCATATTAATACAGTCTGTCCGGTGGATGGAAACGCCCCTGCCCCTTGTCACAAAACCGACAATCTCATCCCCGGGAACAGGGTTGCAGCACTTGGAAAACCGGACGGCAACATCGGAAATGCCCTCCACGATAATGCCGCTCTGGGACTTTGCCAATACCGCCGGGGAACGGCTTTCCTTCGCTTCGTTTAATGTCTCCCTTACCTTCTCCTCATTAAGTTCTTTTTTATGTCTCTTATCATATTCCTCTAATAATTTATTGACTACCTGGCCTTCCTTAAGCCCTCCATGCCCGACAGCCGCAAGGATCGATTCCCAGTCGCGGAAACTGTACTTCGCCATGCACGCTTCCATAAATTCCGTTTTCAATAAATCCGGCAGGACAATCCCTTTTGCCTTACAGTAAGCGTTGATCAACTCCCTGCCTTTGGCGATATTGCCCTCTTTATTTTCAGTTTTAAACCACTGGTTAATCTTATTCTTCGCCTGCGTGCTTTTCGCAACATTCAGCCAGTCCAGGCTTGGGCCTTTGCTGTTCTGGGAAGTAATGATTTCAATTCTGTCGCCATTCTGAATTTCATAATTGATCGTGACAAGCTTCCCATTGACCCTTGCCCCTACCATAGTATTGCCGACAGCGCTGTGGATGCTGTATGCAAAATCAATCGGCGTTGAGCCTTTCGGAAGGTTCTTGACGTCCCCGGACGGCGTAAAGCAATATACATGGTCGGAAAACAGGTTCAAATCACTCTTTAAAAGGCTCAGAAATTCTTTGTTGTCCGACATATCCCGCTGCCACTCCAGGATCTGGCGCAGCCATGTCAGCTTTGCTTCTTCATTGTCAACAGCGGAACCGCTCCCTCCCTCTTTATATTTCCAGTGGGCGGCAATCCCATACTCTGCCGTCCTGTGCATTTCATACGTACGGATCTGGATCTCAAACGGCTGCCCTTTCGGGCCAATCAGCGTCGTATGCAGCGACTGGTACATATTCGGCTTCGGCATCGCAATATAATCTTTAAAACGCCCCGGAATCGGCGTATACATCTCATGGATCACGCCAAGAGCGGCGTAACAGTCCTTGACATTATCCACAATGATCCGGACGGCAAACAGATCGTAGATCTGCTCCAGCGTCTTATTCTGGTTCACCATCTTCTTATAAATACTGAAAAAATGTTTGACGCGCCCATAGATTTCCGCCTTAATTTCCGCTTTGTCTATATGGCTCTTTACCTCTTCGACAATCGAACGGATAAACGCCTCTCTTTCACTGCGCTTAGAAGCAATTTTTGTGGTAAGATCCTTATAGACCTCCGGCTCCAGATAACGGAGGGACAAATCATCAAGCTCAATCTTTACTTTGGAAATACCGAGGCGGGAAGCAATCGGCGAATAGATATCCATCGTCTCCCTCGCTTTTTCCTTCTGCTTCTCCGGCTTCATAAACTCCAGCGTGCGCATATTATGGAGCCTGTCGGCCAGCTTAATCAAAATCACGCGGATATCCTTTGCCATAGCAAGAAACATCTTCCTTAAATTCTCCGCCTGAATCTCAATCTTGTCCTGCGAATAATTTAACTGCGTGAGCTTGGTAACGCCGTCCACCAAAAGGGCAACCTCTTCCCCAAACTCCCTTGTAAGATCTTCTACCGTCATCGGCGTGTCTTCCACCACGTCATGCAAAAGCCCGGCAACAATCGTTTCCTTATCCAGCTCCAGCTCCGCAAGGATAATGCCGACACAGATCGGATGGATGATATAAGGCTCTCCCGACTTGCGCTTCTGATCCTTATGTGCTTCATATGCCACATGATACGCCTTCTCAATCACCGAAACATCCGCCGATGGATGATACGCTTTCACTGCCTGTATCAGCTCGTCATGGAGTACCTGGGGTTCTGTAAAGCTGGCAGGCATTTTAAGATCCATGCTTTCCTCGCTGACAACCGCCTGCTGCACCCTTGATCTTTCCATACTCATGCTTTCACCGCCTTTTCCGTTCGTAAAGCAACCGCTTTGCTTTTTTCAAGACTTAAACTATTCGTTTTCAAACCGTTAGATATTTCTTTATTATAATGTCACATGATAAGAAAATCAATCACTTTTTATCCCGTTCCTCCAAATCCATCTGAAGCGTTTCCAGATAATGCACCATCACGCCCGCATAAGGGGAAATCTGATACTTTTCATCCAGCTCTTCATAACGGAAACTCTTCCTTCCCCCTTTTTTCGCCCTTTCCCAAAAGATCAGGAGCTGCTTTAATGTCAGGTAATAAAAAATATCCCTCGACAAAAAATATAATAAAAAAAACGCGATCCCGCCCTGCTCCTCAAATTCCTTCATAAACTGAATCTGGTGCTCATGGATATTTTGAAGCGGAAACGAGTCCTTTGCACACTCCTTCGCATCAAAGCAGACAGGGATTCCCTGCACGGCGCCGATATAATCCACCGTACTTTTCTGGTCAAAATACGCTAACGTAATATGCCTTGTCTCTTTTTCTATCGTAATCGGCTTAATCGGGGTCGGCACCTTCTGGATCAATGCCAGCTTTTTCTGCCGATATTTTTCATTGGTAAGATTAATCGCTTCTTCTAATGTCGAGCCGCGCAGCCCGCGGGAATTCCATGACGGCATATACTCACCTCTTTTTCTGTGGAATGCTCTGCAGCATTATCCAATCCTGGCTTCCGGGAAAAATTTTTTTACAATACTTTCAAATTCTTTCGGAAGCGGGGCATTCACTGTTTTTTCTGACAATCCTGCCAGATTTCCCGTAAGCGCTGGAAACCGGATCTCATACGCATGGAGCAGATGATGGCTTACAGAAAACCGTCTCATATTTTTATTGACTTTCCCATCTCCGTATTTCCCATCCCCCAGTACCGGATATCCCAGGCTTTGAAGCTGCGCCCTGATTTGATGGGATTTCCCTGTGATCAGTTTAGCCCTTACTAACGTCATCCCATTCCCGTAAGCTTCCGGTTCATACTCCGTACAGATATAATCCGCCCCTTCCAAAGGAACGGAAGAAATACTGGCGCGGTTATGGCTCCGGTCCTTTTTCAAATACCCCTCGGCACGGAATTTATGCTCCATTTTTCCCGATACAAGAGTCAGATAATATTTATCAATCGCCCGCTCTTTCAATAAAGCATTCATTTCCTGAAGACCTCCCAGCGTCTTTCCCGCAATCACCAGCCCGCTTGTATTCCTGTCGAGCCGATTGCAGATCCCAGGATGAAACGTCTTTAATTCCTCCCCTGTGATTTCCTGTTTCCGCAGTAAATATGCATAAATATGCTCTACCAGGGAAATATCCTCCTTCTTCGCCTTCTGCGATAACAGCCCTGCCGGTTTATTCACAATTAAAATATGGCTGTCCTCGTAGACAACCGAAAAATCCGGCGCAATCTTTTCATAATCCGGCATTCCCTGTCCCAAGTCACTGTCTCCCGCGCGTTCTCCTTCCGTCCCCTGAAACTTCTCTATCGTCTCTTCCGACAAAAACAGAGTAACCTCATCCCCACTTTTAAGCCTCTCGATTCCTTCCGCTTTTTTTCCGTTCAGCACAATATTCTTTTTGCGGAGCATTTTATAAAAAAAGCCTTTCGGCGCTGCCGGCATCTGTTTTTCCAGATACCTCGCAAGCTTTATCCCGGCCTCTTTATCTGAAATCACTAATATTCTCATAATCACACAACACTTATTTTTTAAGTTTTCTCCTTTTCATATACTGATATCCCACTCAACTGCTCTATCTCCGTAACACTCCAATATTGATTACTCCAACGATAGTATACATCTTTACGCTTTTTAAATATTCTAAACGGTTCTTTTGTATTATCATAAATGTGCAATATATCACAAACTTCTACTAATCTTGGAATCAATTTTAATGCTTTCTCATACCGTGCTCTGATCTTTTCTTCTGGCACCCCATGCCCTCCCGAAGCTTCCCTTGCACTCACCCTTGCAACGTTGATATCTGCATTAGACGTAAGGACATAAATCCCTCTTACAAAATATCCCTGCTCTTTTGCTTTCTGTAACAATAACAGGTTTCTTTCCGTAGACAGCACTGTTTCAAATGTAAAATCCCTCTTATTTTCAATCATAGATTTTCTCAGTTCCTCTGCCTTTACTGCCGCCTCCATATCAGAACATAATATCGTTTTTTTAATATCATCCGCATTAATATACGCTCCTATGGTCTTCGCCATACGGGTGATGGTCGATTTGCCGCTCCCGTTCGGACCTGCAAATACAATAACTTCCGGCAGCTTTACAGCGTCACTCGCCGACATACTCCCGCCTCCCGTCCGGATATTCAAGATATGCCCTCTTTGTTTCATCATCATATCTTGCAACAGGCAGGCCTTTTATTTTTCTTACTTCATCATCTATCCGTATAGATTCCCTGAATCTCCTTGTCAATTCCTGATCGGAAATTCCACATGTCGAATCTAATTCATTCAAAATTGTCATAATTCCAGACTCCTTTCTTAATCTTAAATATACAAAAAATGCTTTTATGGAATCAACGACAATAAATACTCCTCCACTGCTTCTCTCTCCTCCGGATCGCAGCCTTTTCCCGCCGCAGCCCGGATCGCTTTTAACAGCGCGTCGCAGTCTTTCATCAGCTTCACCTGAAAATGATCGGCGCAGTTATGGACTCCTTTGGACAAATATGACTGCATATAATTTAAATCCTGTTTTTCTTTTCCCAGGCAGCCATAGACATACCCGTCCCCAATCCAGAGAAAATCAAGGTTCATCACCTTTTCCGGCGAGGTAAAGACAACGCTTGACAAAAGCCTGCTGTTTTCCGGCATGGCTTCTTTTATCCTGGCCTCATCGCTTTCTTTGGCATCCTGAAACGGGAATAAAATAATCGCCCCGGTCAGCCTTTTTGCCCCCGGAAGCACCATCAGCACCGCCAGAATCGTAAAGATATTGGCATTGGATTTTTTATTCAGATAATAACCCACAACAAAAATAATGATTCCGATGAACGCAAACAGCAAGGTCGCAGCCAGTCCCCTTCTCCGGCTGGAAGAAATATAATTCCTGTCACCTTTTTCTCTTTTTCTTTCCATGAAAACCCTCTTTTCCGTTCCTTTTCTCCCTGCCGGATGCAGGGGTATGTTTTTTCTGTTCTTTCCGTTCCCGTTTTCTCGGCGGTATCAGGCATTCTTTCCCAAACCCGATCAAATCCGTTCGTTTTGCCAAAATAAGCGCCTCTTTTACCAGATCATAATTTTCCGGATTCCGGTACTGGATAAGAGCCCTCTGCATCGCCTTTTCATGAGAGCTTCTCGGCACATAAACAGCTTTCATCGTCCTGGGATCATACCCGGTATAGTACATACAGGTGGAAATCGTGGACGGCGTCGGATAAAAATCCTGCACCTGCTCCGGCATATACCCCAGATCACGGACATATTCCGCAAGCTCCACCGCCTCTTTTAAGCCCGAGCCCGGATGGGAGGACATCAGGTAAGGCAGGACATACTGCTCCTTTCCCGACAAAGCGTTCGCCTTCCGGTACCGTTTTAGAAACTCCTCATAAACCGCATTTTCCGGCTTTCCCATACAGTTTAGCACCTTATCGCTGATATGCTCCGGCGCCACTCTTAACTGCCCGCTGATATGGTACCTGCAAAGTTCCCGGAGAAACGTGTCGTCTTTTTCTGCGGCAACATAGTCAAACCGGATACCGGAACGGATAAAGACTTTTTTTACCTTTGGCAGTTTCCGGAGCTTCCTTAAAAGCTCCAAATAATCCCTATGATCCACCTTCAAATTCGGGCATGGCTTCGGGAACAGGCACTGCCTGTCAGGGCAGACGCCGCTTTTTTTCTGTTTTTCACAGGAAGGATGGCGGAAATTCGCGGTCGGCCCGCCGACATCATAAATATTTCCTTTAAAATCCGGCTGCTTTGTCATTTCCTCCGCTTCTTTCAAAATCGACGCATGGCTCCTTACCTGCAGAATCCGCCCCTGGTGGAACGTAAGCGCACAGAACGAACAGCCGCCAAAGCAGCCTCGGTTACTCACCAGGCTGAATTTTAAATCCTGAAACGCCGGAACCCCGCCAAGAGGAAGATACGACGGATGGCACGCATTCTGATACGGAAGCTCATAGACCGCATCCATCTCCTCCGTAGTCAGCGGCAGCGCCGGAGGGTTCTGGATCACATACTCCTTTTCCCGGTATTTCTCCGCCAGGCACCGCCCGGTATAGGGATCGGTATTGACATACTGCTGATAAAAGCTTTCCGCAAATCTGCGCTTATCCTTACAGATCTCCTCATAAGCAGGAAGCAGCACGGGATCATAGACGCTTTCCAGATCTTTCGCCTTATAAACCGTCCCTCTGATAAAAGTAATCTCACTGACCGGAAGCCCGCTCTCTAAGGCCTCCGCAATCTCTATGATGGAATGCTCACCCATCCCGTAAGAAATCAGGTCGGCAGCGGAATCCAAAAGGATTGAACGCTTCACGCTGTCGCTCCAATAATCATAATGGGCAAGCCTGCGCAGGCTCGCCTCAATGCCGCCGATAATGATCGGCGTTTTCTTATATGTTTTTCGAATCAGATTTCCATAGACGATCGTCGCCCTGTCCGGACGCTTTCCCGTCACTCCGCCCGGCGTATAGGCATCCGTTTTCCGCCGTTTTTTCGCCGCAGTATAGTGGTTCACCATCGTGTCCATATTTCCGCCGCAGACAATAAAAGCAAGCCTCGGCTCCCCAAATACGGAAATGCTTGCTTCCTCCTTCCAGTCCGGCTGGGAAATCATGCCGACCTTATACCCATGCGACTCTAACAGCCTGCTGATAATCGCCGGGCCAAACGAAGCATGATCGACATAGGCATCCCCAATCACATAGACAAAATCAACCTGTTTCCAGCCCAGCTCCCGCATTTCCTCTGCTGAGATCGGAAGAAAACCGTTCTTTTTTTCATTTTCCGTCATGGACTGCCCCCGTTTTCAATTCTAATACTTCTTTTTCCGTCAGTTTCCGATAACTTCCCGTCGGTAAATCCCCCAGAAATAACCCTCCCATAGAAAGGCGTTTTAAAAATAAGACCGGCTTTCCAACAGCCCCGCACATTCTCCGGACCTGATGGAATTTTCCCTCACAGACTTCAATTTCCGCCTCCGATACGTTTTTTCTCCGATCTACGGAAAGAATGGTAAGTTTCGCGGGCATTGCAAAAAAAGCGGCAAAGCGGGGATTTTTTGGCTCCTCTCCGCCAAAAGCAGGAACTTCCATGCCCCTTTGAAACACCGAGATATCCTCCTCTGTCAGAATACCGTCCACCCTGGCAAAATACGTCTTCGGAACGTGCTTTTTCGGGGAAAGCAGTTCATGGGACAATTTGCCGTCATTGGTAATGAGCAGAAGCCCTTCCGTTTCTTTATCCAGCCTCCCGACCGGAAAGCAGCCCTTCCTCACAGAAGAATCCAGAAGATCCATCACCGTCTTCTGCTTTTTATCCTCCGTCGCCGTCAAAATGCCTGCGGGCTTATTTAACAGTAAATATACGAGCTCTGTGTACACTATTTCTTTCCCATTGCATACCACGCGGTCAAGCTCCGTATCCACCTTAAGCTCCGGTTTCTCTGCCAGTTCCCCGTTTACAAAAACACAGCCCTTCCGAATCAGCGCTTTTCCCTGTGTCCTTGTGCCAAGCCCCATATCGGCAAGATATTTATCCAGGCGCAGCTTCATTACAGATACCTCCATGCCCTGTGGTATTTATTTTTTAACATTCCTTTGTTCAGCTTCCCAAAACCAAGCGGAAACCCGTCCACGCAGACAAGCTGCCAGCCGGAGCCTTCCTGATCGACGGCAATTGTTTCCCCTTTTAAATATTTGATAACATTGGGATCGCTGACTTTTAAATCAATCCTGTCCTCTTCCCATTCTCCCGGGCGCAGGGCATTGGCCAATGGCTGCGCAGGCTCAAAACGATTCTTTTTCTGATCGCCTAAATAAAGCCCGGGCTTTAAAATCCGCAGTCCCTGCAGATTCGGCAGCCCTTTGGGCAGCAGATACAGCCGTTCCTCCTGAAGCCTTAAAACCTCTTTCTCCGGGTCAATCCTGCATTTTTCCAGAAATTCCAGCGTTTCTTTAGTAAGAGGCGGGCGTTTTTCCTCATAAACCCCGGTAACTCCCGCGCCGTCAGCGTCCTCCTTCTGAAGCAGCGCCAGAAAATGTCCTTCCCCTTCCGCCTTATGCGGCCAGATATGGACACAGTTTCTTAATTCTTCGTTTCCATTTCCCCATTCCGGCCTGCCATGATCAAACTCTTCCGGCAGAGGCGCAATCGGGAGGAGATGCATTTCCGGAAAATTTTCCAGAAACCATGAAATAGTCCCTTCATTTTCCTCCTTAGAAAAGGTGCAGGTAGAATAAACCATCCTGCCGGACGGTTTTAACATTTCCACTGCCGAAACTAAGATTTCTTTCTGCAGCTTATGGTAAAAATCCGGCCCCTGCTTTTCCCATGCGTTTTGGATTGAAGGATCTTTCCGGAACATTCCTTCCCCGGAACAGGGGGCGTCCACCAAAATCTTATCAAACCAGTTGGCAAAGTACGTCTTTAATTTTGCCGGATATTCACTGACAACCAGACTGTTCCTGACGCCAAAAAGCTCCAGATTCTTTAATAACGCCATTGCTCTCGACGCGCTGATATCATTGGAAACCAGGACGCCTTCCCCCTGGAGCTTCGCCGCAAGCTCGGTACTTTTCCCTCCCGGCGCGGCACACAGATCCAGTACCTTTTCTCCCGGCACAACCGGAAGCACGGCGGCAGGCGCCATAGCGCTCGGCTCCTGCAAATAATAAAGCCCGGCATGGTAATAAGGGTGCTTGGCAGGCTGGCAGTCCTGATAATAAAACCCGTTTTCCGTCCACGGCACAGGACGCAGCAAAAACGGGCTGATCTTCATAAATTCTTCTGCTGACAGTTTTAAATTATTGACACGCAGCCCGCTTTCCGGCTTTTTCTCAAAGCTTGCAAGATAGCTCTCAAACTCGCTTCCCAGCATCTCTTCCATCCGTTTTAAAAAACGCTCATTTAACTGCATAAAATATCTCCATATGTTTCCTTTTCTCCGCCCGCCGCCTGCTTAATTCAGGCTTTGCGCCCGGTAGCTTTCCGCAATAATGTCCAACTGTTTATTAAACCGGATCAACTGCTCCATATCATCCTGCTGGTAAAGATGGTAAAATTCATCCTGGATTTTTACCACCTCCCGCTTGTTCGCCGTTCTGTATAAATTCTGGATATTATTCAAAATGTCAGCGATTACTTCAGATTTCACAGAATACGTATTCTGCGCATCCATGATTTCCTCCCGTACCGTTGACATCTCATGATCCAAAACAATAATCGCTTCTGCCGCCTTCAAAAGCCGTTCCCTCACATGCTCCGGCATATTTTTTTTATATTTATATTGGAGGGAATGCTCAATCGTCGCCCAAAAATTCATGGCAAGCGTCCTGATCTGAATTTCTGCCTTTAACTTCTTAGGTCCATCCAGCGTATGCACCGTATAATATATAATCATATGGTAACTCCGGTACCCGCTTTCTTTTGCATGATGAATATAATCCTTTTCTTTCCGGACCTCCATATCCTGCCTGCTGCGGATAATCTCCACGACCTTGTCAATGTCCTCCACAAACTGGCAGATAATACGGATACCCGCAATATCCTCAATCTCCCCGGCAATATTCTCCACCGGGATCTGTTTTTTCTGTGCTTTGTCCAAAAGGCTGGAAATACGCTTTACCCTTCCTTCCACCTGTTCAATCGGAGAATACATTCCACGCTTCCTGTACTCTGTCATTAAATTCCGGAACTTTATCACCAGCTCATCCACTGCCATTTCATACGGCTCCAAAATCTCACGCCACAACTGTATCTCCATGCAGCCATCCTCCAATTCTTTCAAAATCACATCAGCTATCATACCATGAACAGGGCAAAAAAGCAATAAGGGTATGCGATTCCTTACTTTTTTGACATTTCCCATAAAGTCATATATTTCTTTTGATAAACATCGATTTCTGCCTGGCTTTTTTCCTTTATTTCCAGCAGTTCCTTCTGATATTTCCGCTCGGTTTCCAAAACCGCCTTGTCCAACGCCAGCTCTGACTGCTGCTGACACAATCTCAGCCTTTCTTCCTGTTTCTGTTTCACCTCCGCAGCCTTTTTCTCATAACCGGTTCTCTCCTCCTTTAACTTTTGTTCCAGGCTTTCTTTCGTCTTCCGCAGCTCTTCACATTCAGAAGTTACCGCAGCCAGTGTTTCCCGTACTCCCGCAAGAGACTCCCATTCCCCGGAAAGCTTTTCCAAACTCAGTTTCAGTTCCCGGTTTTTCTGTTTTAAGCTGTCGCAGGCTTCCTGCAGGACCTGAATGACATTCTCCTTATCCCCCAATGTTTCCTGCAGCCTTACACACCGTTCCTGATACTCCTTTTCTTTAGAAATCAATAAAGCCTCCGCACTCTCCGCCTTTTCCGTCAGCTCCTTTTCCCGTGCCTGCGCCCTTTCCTTTATTTCTTCCTCATGCGCCCGTGCTCTTTCCCTTACTTCTTTTTCATGCGCCTGCGCTTCCTTTTTTTGATGATCCGCCTCCTCCAGCCGTTTCTGCAGATCCTGTATCACGGTATCTTTTGATTTTAATAAATCATCATACTCCGCATACACCGTCTCTTTCATCATCTGCCCGGCTTCCAGGCTCTCTAAATACATATGTACCAGCGCTGTCGTGTACCGCTCAAACTGCTCCACAGCTTCCTTTTTCCCCGGCAGCCTGCTTTTGCCTGCCTGGAGCTCATACGCTTCAATCAGCTTCACAAACGCCCCCTGCTGATTCCCGCCGATCGTCTCCGCAATTTTGCGTATCTTTTCTGCGGTACTTTCATCAATTCGGAATGTTTTTGGCTTTAACTGTTGGTTTTGATTTTCTGACATATGCCCCACCTTTATTTTCTGAAATTTCTATAAGATTTCCTGTGGCCTTTTCTTTTCATTTACTGCACTAATTATTTTTTGCACTTCCTCTGACCATATCAACATCCTCATCTTCTCATTTCCATCCTGAACCTCCGGCTTACCACACTTAAGGTTATCCTGATAATCTGATATGCAGCAATTCTTATACCAACACTCACCCATAAGCAGACCATTAACAGACCATTTCTCGTTTTGCGTTAATTCTCCTGCTAATGATTTCATCACTCTCTCCGTAGAATATCTCTTAAAACCAGCTATGTATTCTAATGTCTTCTGGTCACCAATCTTTGATAAATTGATTCTATGATGTTCAATTGCTGATAAAACTTCTTCACGAATCTTAATTTTATCCGTCTTTCCAGTACCCGTCCATGCCACCAACTTGTCAAAAGCAAGAATCAGGTGTTCAAAACAAATTATATCCAGAATTATAATCTTTCCCTCTAACTTTTTCGCTATTAATTTTAACAAACGATACTTATTACGAATATCCTGATTGTCAACCACGTAATCAAATGCAATATAATACTCATCGTCCTCTTTTATCTTTATATCTGACAGCGCATCCAAAATACCTTGATTACTTTCCTTACTTTCGATTGTAAGTTCATTATTAAAGAAAAGCCGGTTAATCAATTTCCAAAAATGAAATCCTGCACCCGTATCTTCTGTCCATAAATATTTCATTTTACAGCTCCTCTTCTAACGTTATCTTATTATTATCAAGCTTCAACACTTTAAAACTTTTATCAGACACATTGATTCCATCACAATTTCTTAAAAAAAGCATATATTGATTTGAAAATTCAAAATTAATAAATCTTCTGATATCATCATTAATTAAAATATCTGCATTATCAATTACAATAAAACTATTTTTACACTGTTTCATCAATTCCTGAAAATTATCTGATCTGTAATTAAATAACTTAATAGCTTTGTATTCATCGGTTAATCTTAGGTCTTCCAGCATTTCATAAAGAACTGTTTTCCCTGTACCACTATCTCCGCCAACGAGAGTTATTCTATCATCAAACACTAAATCATATAAAAAAGGATCGGCTTTAAATGTAATATTTTTATAAATCATCGGCTTCTCTCCTTTTATACTCCCTGCTCCACCAGGTATTATATCCTGCGCTTCCAATTACTATATCTGAATCGTTGAATCTGATCTTCGCATCATCCGGAATTTCTGTAAACGATGGTCTTGACATATAAATCTTTATATTATCCATCATAAAAATAATTTTAAGCACATTGGGACCACATTCTTCTACACACACTACCTTATCAGGATGTTTTACAAGATTAAGCAGCGTTTTACATCCAGAAGATAAATTACGTATTGTCCCTAATCCATATTTCGTTTCAATGTGCTTATCTAATGTCAGCCTTGCCTCGTCCACCTGCTGAATGAGATTTATTTCATTTTGAGACATTTCTTCATTACCTGTATTCAAATTAAAATACAAATCGTTTTGAAGTATCCAGTCTTTTGAATCTTTTTTCTCTGTATATATATCAATCATTCAATATCACTCCTTTCAACAAATTTTTTTCTTAATTATTTGCACGGACACACTTACAAAAACAATTAAAATTCCATTTAAACCCACTGTTCTGCAAACAATTTTACCTATAAAAAAATCTTTTATCACAAGACATCCATCATCAAAGAACACAGACAATGTATTGCAATAACTATTGAAGCATCAAACGTTTAGCAGCTCCCCTATTTTGGTGAAATTAATGAATAAATCATCATAGATATTTACCCTGATTGTGTCATCAAAAGAATATTGTACATTGATAGTATCGTTCTCAAAATAATTTACAGTAATTATTTTTCTTTGCGGATCAACGATCCAATATTCACGTACTCCATAATTTTTGTAATAATAAAGTTTACGAATGTAATCATCTGATGTACTGCCTGGCGATACAATTTCCGCAATAAAATCAGGCGCACCATTGCACCGTTTACCATCCAGTTTGCTCTTATCACAAATAACCATAAGATCCGGCTGAACTATAATAAGCGGGTCGTCTGAGAGTTTTACATCAAATGGAGCGTGAAATACACTGCAGGTTCCTTTTTTACTCTGAAACATTACCCCGCCGGGCAGCCAAAAAAGCGCAGACTACCCCTATGAAGTTTTTAAAGTGTTTTTT
>CANREH010000069.1 GCA_947629585.1 uncultured Lachnospiraceae bacterium
TGCGCGGCGGCTGCTAATACCTGCGTAATGCTGGAGGGCGAAAGCATGTCGTCAGAAGAAGTTGATTTTGTCTTAGACCGTCCGTTTTTGTTTGCCGTTACTGGGAAGGACGGGCTGCCTTTCTTTGTCGGGATCGTCAACGAGCCATAGCGATTCCAATTCCTGCGGTTATTTCATAAACCTGTTCCGCCTCGTTTGCGATTTTTTGGTTTAATCTGCCCAGTAATTTCTGGTAAGCGGCGGTTTCCTGGTCATATTCTATGCCGTCTTCAAAGATATTGTTAGAAACAATGACGAGATGTTCTGTCTTTTGATACAGGGCCATCAGATCGGAAAACAGCCTGTCTTCAAGGGCAGGCAGCTCCGGTCTTGGCTCTGCGAACATTTCATTTGCCGTCAGGTTGGAAAGGCATTCTAATAAGGCGATCTTTTTCTCAGGATCGGGAAAAGCAATCCGGCCGGGGCGTTCGTAGCATTCTATCGTGTGGAAGTGTTTTTCCGCCCGCATTTCCCGGTGTTTCTCGATTCGTTCTAGACATTCCTGGTCCCAGGGCTTCATGGTGGCGATATAATAAAGAGCTCCGCTGCATTCTTTGGAAAGCCTGACGGCAAGCTGTTCGGCAAATTCTGATTTTCCAGAGCCGCTGCCGCCGTAAACAAGGATTAGCATTCTCCATCCCCCCTTTTTTTTGCCGCATGGCTGAACTGTTAAAAGATATGAAAAACTGCCAGGGAGACAATGCCGCAGATGAAAATCATTACGACATTGTGCAGTCTGGTGAATTTTTTTAACAGCAGAATGACGGCCATCAGGAAGGCGAACAGTAAAAGGGAGGAAGAAAGCGGCCAGCCGTGCGTATTTCCGATTGAGATATTGGCGTCTAACAGGGAGGTTGCCGTGCTTAATAAAAGCCCTCCAACGATCGGGCGGATACATTTGCTTAACATCACGAACATTTCCAGCTCTTCAAATTTTTCATAGAAATAAATGACAAGGAACACGATCCCGCAGGAGGCGGTAATGCTGGCGGCAAGCCCGGCCAGTGCGGTAAAATACCCTGTCAGGATGCTTCCGGTTTCATTTAATGCGGCATAATAGCCGATGCCGGACAGCATTTTGCAGAGGATTGAGCCGGGAAGCGCATTGACGACCGGAAGCACCTGCCCGTAAAGCTGTTTTCTGGTAATGCCGTTCCCCAGGAACATTCCCTCGGCGACAGAAAGGTAAGCTTCCCCGCCGCCAAAGGAAACCAGGGAGGAGAGAAGCCCGGTCAGGAGATAACGGAGCGCGCCGGAAAACATAAGGATGGCAGGGAGGGAAAGCAGGCATAAAAACAGCAGCCATCCAATTTCCTGGCTGAGCAGGTTTTTGGCCGGGAGCTTCTTTACCTTCCCGGTGCGGCGCACGCAGTCAATAATGCTGTAAAGGGCAAGCGCTACCATAAGGAAGCAGACAACAATATAAATGGTATGGTTTCCTAAAAGCCGGGATTTTCCATTATAAAAAAGATAGAGCACCGTTAAAATGCCGCCGATAATCCCTTTTGGGACAGTGAAATTGACAAAGCTGTAAAAAATGAAAAAGATGGCGGCAAATAAGATATTTACGGTGGAAATATCAAATAACGGCGTCCCTCCGATATGGAAAATGCTCCTGATTTCCGAACCGAAGGTCAGGAAATAAATCAGCGCGACAATGCAGATACGCTTGATTTTCATGGATGTTAATTTGAATTTATCCAGCATGTTTTTATTATAGTGGAACAGAAGGTAGATAATAAAAGCGCCGATTCCGACGGAGATATATTCCACCTGGGTCAGCAGCGTGCCGCTGAACTGGGAGAGTAAGGACACGATAAGGACGGTCGCAAAGATGCCCGGCAGCGTCATTCCCAGCGCGCCTAAGAACATCCCGAAAATGCCGCCGATATGGTAGCCTAAAGAGCCTGCCATTTCCACCGGAAGCGCGCCGGGCGTTAAATTTGCCATAACGACATATTTGTTAAATTCTTTGGCGGAAAGCTGTTTTTTTGATTCCACAAATTCCTTTTCCATGATAGGGATCAGGGCGTTCCCGCCGCCGAAGCCGATACAGCCGATTTTCAGCATGGAAAGGAAAAGCTCTGGTAAACTTAATTTTTGAATTTCCTGTTTCTTTTTTGCCATAAAGTCCTCCTATTGTTTCTTCTGTGTTTTCGATAAAGATTCCGGTTCTTTGTCTTTCCGGTAGTTTTCCATAATATTCCGGATCAGGCGGTATAAATGCGGCTTTAATTCTTCCATCGTAATCGGATCTTCATATAAAAGGGCGCTTTTACAGGTAGAGCCTACCAGCTCAAAAATAAGGAACAGCATGACTTCCGGATTGTGGAAGGCGGCGTGTTCTGCTCCGAGAATCTTTTCCTGATAAAATTCCGTAAAATCAAGGTTGTCCTTCTCTGTTGCGGAAGAGATGAGAGAGCGTTTAAAAATGCGCCAGGACAGGTTTTTAGAGATAAAGTCCAGCAGGATTTTGTTATTGGACAGCTCGTCAATGATATGATCCACCAGAAAAATCACCCTGTCTTCAAAAGCGGTGAGATCAGAAGTTAAAAGCTTCTGGTAGGCATGGCGGAAAAGCTCGCTGGATTTATGGGCAACCAGCTTATCCCTGATGTCATATTTGTCTGTGAAATACAGGTAAAACGTTCCTTTGGCGACACCGGCCTGATTCACAATATCGGAGATCGATGTTTTTTGAATCCCCTTAGAGGTAAAAAGGTCAAATGCCGTTTTTAACAATGTATTCTGTTTTTTCTTTTTATTGTCTTCTACTTTTCCCATAGTATCCCTCGATTCCTGACAATTGCCCAAGACCAATATGAGTATTCCACTATTATAGTCAAAAGGAAAAGGAAAAGTCAAGATTTCTTGTGAAATGAAAGATAGGTATTGACTGTCAGTCATTTCTGTGCTATCATGAGTTACAGCAAATGACCAATAGTCATTTTGGAAGAAAAAAACAGTGATGGATTGGATTTAGAAAGGATAGGGAGATAGGATGAAACAGTCAATGAAAAAGAACCGGGAGCGTCTTTCTTCTTTAAGTAAGATGCAGGTAAAATGGACAGCAGGGGTAACGGCGCTTGCAGTTTCGATTGGGATGACAGGGTGCAGTGCAAAGGATATTCAGAATATTCCGGCGGTTTCAGAGAAGGCTTCTGTCGTATCGGAAAAAACAGAAGAAAAGAGCCTTAAGAATGCGGTTTATTCCGCGGCAAAGGTTTCTGAGGACGGAGAAAATGAGAAGGAAGAGACTGTTTACGGAATGATGAATGCGGACGGTTCCGTGAACCATATTATTGTAGAGAACTGGGTGAAAAATTTCGGAAAGCAGGATTCCCTGACGGTGAACACGGATGGCTTAAACGATATCGTCAATGTGAATGGCGGGGAAACCTTTACGGAAGGACAGGGGACGCTTACCTGGGCGGCGGAAGGAAACGACATTTATTATGAGGGGACGACGCAGAAGGAGCTCCCTGTTTCCATGAAGGTTACTTATTATCTGGATGATAAAGAGGTGAAGCCGGAAGAATTAAAGGGCAAGAGCGGCAGGGTCAGAATCCGTTATGAATATGAAAACCTGACGGAGACAACGATTACTGTGGACGGGAAGAATGAGAAGGTTTCCACGCCGTTTGCCGTGGTTACGGGGCTGATTCTGCCGACGGATACGTTTTCCAATGTGAAAGCGGAAAATGCGGAAATTGTCTCGGACGGCAGCAGCCAGATTGTTGTCGGATGCGCATTCCCGGGGCTTCAGAAGAGCCTGGGAATCAGCGATAAGGATTTAAAGGAAATCAGCGATGATTTTACTATACCGGAATATTTTGAAGTGACGGCGGACGCAGAAAATTTCTCCCTCAATATGGCGCTGACTGTGGTTACAAACCAGATGTTTGCGGATAAGAAAGAGGATATGGAAAAGCTGCTTGACAAGGCTGACGATATGACAAAGGATATGAACGATCTGCAGGACGGCTCTTCCAAGCTTGTAGACGGAACAGAGGAGTTGGACGACGGGGCCGGGGACTTAAAGGACGGTGCAAGAAAGTTAAATAACGGAGCTTCTGATTTAAAGGACGGCGTCGGGGATTTGGACGACGGAGCAAAGCAGTTAAAGGACGGAGCAAAGGAATTAGACGACGGAGCCGGAGAGTTAAACGACGGGGCAGGCGAGTTAAAATCAGGGGCTTCTGATTTAAAAGACGGAGCGAAGCAGTTAAAGGACGGCACGAAGGAATTAAAGGAAGGTTTAGATACGCTGGATGAAAAGAGCAGTGAGCTGACCGAAGGCATTGATTCCCTGAAAACAGGCGTAACCCAGTATACGGAAGGCGTAGCCTCCTTAAAGGAAGGGGCCGATAAGCTCCAGGCAGGGTATGAAGGTGATGAAGGCGCGGCAGCAGGCGCAAAGACGCTGGCAGAGGGCGCAAAGACCTTAAATGACACGATTGCCGGATTTTCGCTGGAAGGGGAAGCGGCGACTGCCATAGAGGCTTCCTGCACCGAGGCGGCAAAAGCTTATTTACAGGCGAACGGCATTGATCCGACGTCGGCACAGGGTGCGGCGGTTATGCAGGCATTTTCCGCAGGGAGCAAGGCAGGGACAGATGCGGTATCCACCGTATTGTCTGGTACGATGACGCAGCTTTCCGAAGCGACCAAACAGCTTTCCGACGGGGCGGCAGCGCTGTCCACAGGGATTCAGGCATTGTATGAAGGGACGACGCAGCTTTCCGCGGGCATTACGCAGTTAAATGACAACAGCGAGGCGCTTACTTCCGGCACGAAGACGCTGGCAAAGGGCTGGAGCCAGTATGCCGAAGGCGTGGCTTCTGCGGATAAAGGCGCAAAGACGTTATTTGCAGGCACGAAGACGCTGTATTCCGGGACGGGGGATTTATTTACCGGAACGGTTTCTCTGGTGGACGGCGTAAAGACATTAAAGGACGGGACCGGGACATTATTTGACGGGACGAAAGACTTAAGCGACGGCACAAAGAAATTGAAAGACGGCGTCAATGATTTAAAAGACGGAACCAGCGAGCTTTATGACGGGACAAAGGATTTGAAGGATGGCACGGAGGAGCTTAAGGACGGCATGGCAGAGCTTGACGAGGACGGCATCCAGAAATTGTACGATGTTTTGGGGGATGATTTATCCAAATATACAGAGCGCATGAGAAAGCTCCTCAATGTAGCGGTAGATTATGACAACTTCACAGGAAGAGCGGACGGCATGGATAACAGCGTGAAGTTCGTCTTAAAGACGGCGGAAATCACCAATGAGGAGGGAGAAGAGTAATGCTTGCATTTGGAAAATGGGTTTCTAAGCATAATATCCTGATTATGCTGCTGGCCGTTCTGTTGCTCATTCCTTCAGTGTTCGGCTATATAAAGACAAAGGTAAATTATGATGTACTGAGCTACCTGCCTTCCTCCCTGGAAACGGTGGAAGGGCAGGATGTCATGGTAGATGAGTTCGGGAACGGCGCGTTTTCCGTCATTGTCGTGGACAATATGGAGATGAAGGACGTGGCGGATCTCAAAGCGAAGATTGAGAAAGTAGACCATGTGACGGATGTCCTCTGGTATGATTCCTTTTTGGATACCAATGTCCCGATTGAGCTTCTTCCGAATGACATCAAGGAGGCGCTGTTTACTGACGACGGCGCGACCATGATGATTGCCTTTTTTGACAATACCACTTCGGCGGATGAGACGATGGAAGCCATTGAGGATATGCGTTCTGCCGTTGGGAAAGAATGCTATATCAGCGGGATGTCCGGTATTGTTACCGATATCAAGAATATCTTCCTTGCGGAAATGCCGATTTACGTCGTGATTGCGGCGGTCATGTCGCTGCTGGTTTTAATGGCGGCGATGGAATCGTTTGTGGTGCCGTTTCTGTTTCTTTTAGATATCGGCATTGCCATTGTCTATAACCTGGGGAGCAACTTATTCCTCGGGCAGATTTCTTATATTACACAGGCATTGGTTGCGATCCTGCAGCTTGGCGTCACGATGGACTATTCTATTTTCCTGTTAAATACTTATGCAGATAAAAAGATTCAGTATAACAATGATAAGCAACGTGCTATGGCACATGCCATTTCCAATACATTTAAGTCCGTAACGGCAAGCTCCGTTACGACGATCGCAGGATTTGCGGCGCTTTGCTTTATGACCTTTACCCTTGGTATGGATCTCGGGGTTGTTATGATGAAGGGCGTTGTAATCGGCGTTATCTGCTGTATTACCCTGCTTCCTGCGATGATCCTGACCTTTGACGGGGCAATCGAAAAGACCACCCACAAATCCTTCCTTCCGAGCTTTGACCGGGCGTCTGCTTTTATTACCAGGCATTATAAGATTTGGATTGTGATTTTTGCGGTGATGCTGATTCCTGCCGTTTATGGGAATAACCATTACGGGATCTATTATAACCTGGATACCTCCCTGCCGGATACCCTGGACAGCTCGATTGCCAATGATAAGATGGAAGAAACCTTCCAGATGAACAATATCCAGATTATCCTGATGAAAAACGGGCTTTCCGCGTCAGAGAAGCAAAATATGCTGAATGAAATCAAGGAAGTGGACGGGATTAAATGGGCGCTTGGGTATAATTCCCTGTTAGGCGCGGCGCTGCCGGAGGAGCTGCTGCCGGAGGATGCGCTTACCAAGCTGAAGACGGACAATTATGAAATGATGTTTGTCTGCTCCGATTATAAAGCGGCGACAGACGAGGTTAATGAGCAGATTGCCAAAGTACAGGAGATTGTAAAAAGTTACAGCGAGGATGGTTCCGTGATCGGGGAGGCGCCTCTGATGAAGGATCTGCAGGATGTCACCGACGTGGATCTTGTCAACGTCAATACGGCGTCGATTGCAGCGATCTTCATTATCATCCTGATTGTGTTCAAATCCATCAGCCTTCCGATTATCCTGGTATCGGTCATTGAGTTCGCCATCTGCGTCAATATGGCGGTTCCTTATTACAGCGGAGAAACGCTTCCATTCGTGGCAGGTATCGTTATCGGAACGATTCAGCTTGGCGCGACCGTGGATTACGCAATCCTGATGACGAGCCGTTACCAGAAGGAGCGGGGGCTTGGAAAGAGCAAGATGGAGGCGATTGGCATTGCGCACCAGACTTCCATGAAATCCATTATCGTCAGTGGAACCAGCTTATTTGCCGCAACCTTCGGTGTCGGGCTGTATTCCAACATCGATATGATTGGCGCTATCTGTACTCTGCTTTCCAGAGGGGCGGTCATCAGTACGATTGTCGTTATCTTTGTCCTGCCTGCATTCTTCATGATTCTCGATCCGATTATCGTAAGAACGAGCGGAGGGTTTTTGCCGGACAGCGGCGGAAAAGGGAAAAAGTAGTAATAGATTAAGTTAGTTCTTGCGGGCTGCTCCTTTGGACAGGGGCAGCCCTTTGAGCTGCAATAGGAAATTCAGTGGATTGACATTAAGAAAAAATAGAAATATAATGAGAAGATAAAACCCGTTTTGCCTGCTGTCCTATCATTTATTTCTGTAAAAGACAAATCATTATGTTGGATGGAGCGGAACGGGCTGGTACTTTGATATAGTTATAAAAGAGACTATTGTAAAAGCTTAGGAAAACAAGGAGGACGAAATGGAGTTATTAACAGAGTGTGAAGAGATTGTTATGAAATCGGTATGGGAGCTTGGAGGCGACTGTACGCTTGCCCAGGTGGTGAGTCAGGCAAAGGAGCATGAAAAAGTATGGCGGTTACAGACGGTTGCTACTTTTTTAAAGCATCTGGAAAATAAGGGATATGTGCAGCCTTATAAAAAAGGGAGGTATCTCCACTATACGGTGCTTGTAAAGGAGGAAAAATACAGGAAAAATGCTATCCGGAATTTTATCCAGTTCTGGGATCATGGGAAGGTAGAAGACTTTGTTTCCGATCTCCTGGAAGGGAATTTGCTGTCAGAGAAGGAAGTTAAGAAAGTAAAGCAGATATTGAAGCAGAAGCTTTCTGAGCGTGCAGACAGCGGGAAGTAGGAAAAAAAGAAAGGTACTGTTATCATAAAAGATAATCGGTACCTTTCTTTTTTACGAAGATTACATAAATCGACGGAATATGTCTGCGCTGGACATTAGACAGAAGACTTATTGCTGTAATTTCCTAAAATCTTTTGTCCGCCTGCTTTTACAAAAGCACAAACTTTGTAGTAATAAGTTTTCTTGCCTTTTTGGTTAATGGTAACTTTCGTTCCTTTTTTTACGGTCTTTATACGGGTGTAAGTGCCGTTCTTTTTCGTACTGCGGAAGATTTGATAGCCGTCCGCGCCCTTTGCCTTTTTCCAGGAAAGCGTCACCTTGTTGGAATTCTGGCGTTTTACTTTCAGGTTAGCCACTTTTTTAGGAGGCGTATTTACCGTAATGGCAGAGCTGAATTTCCCGTAAGTCTTGCTGCCGTCTTCCTCCGTTTTGTAAGCACGGATTTTAAAGGAATAGGAATTTCCGTACTTTCCGGTAATGGTGCAGGAGGTTTTCTGCGCATTGGAAATGGTCTTATATTTCTCGTATTTTCCTGTTTTTTCGTTGTATAAGTAAATAATATAGCCGTCTGCGCCGTCAATCTCTTTCCATTCAAAAGAAATCTTTTTGGAACCATTCTTTGTGGAAGAGGTCAGCTTTTCCTTTTTTGTGTCGTTAAATTCTTCTTTGGAAGTGTTGTTATCCGTATCTTCCGGGACAGCAGGAGTGACTGGTGTTGCCGGAGTCGTTGGAGTGGCTGGGTTGGTTGGGGTTCCCGGTGTATCCTGAGTCTGCTCTCCGGTGCTGTCCGGTTCTTTCTTATCTTCTTCCTGTGTGTCCGAACCGCCGGTTAAACCGCCTGCTGAACCGCCTGATAAGCCGCCGCCGGAAGAACCGCCAGTGGAGCCACCTGTGGAACCACCAGTGGAACCACCAGTGGAACCACCCGTAGAGCCGCCTGTTGAACCGCCAGTAGAGCCGCCTGTTGAACCGCCTGTGGAACCGCCAGACGAATCTCCGGTAGAACCACTGATAGAACCACCTGTTGTTTCACCTATGGCACCGCCTGAGGTATTAGGAATATCTGGGTTATTCGGGTTGTCTGGGTTATCTGGATTATCTGGGTTGTCTGGATTATCCGGGTTATCTGGATTATCTGGGTTGTCTGGATTATCCGGGTTATCTGGATTATCTGGATTATCTGGCTTGTCCGGATTATCCGGTTTTGGATCTTCTGTGATAGCAGGGACATTGATTGGCTCTGCGTTTGCAATAGGAATACTTAAGACAGATGCTCCGCTGCTGTCTACGTAATGTATCATAGGCTGTTCATAGACCTGGTTATTGACTGTCGTAGGCTCTACTGCGAAATCCACGATGGTCCGCAGATCCTCGCTGGCGTCTTTCAGGCTCAGTGTGCCGATTTCTGCCGTATCACTGTCTGTGAAAATACGCTGGTTTGTATTTCCTGACAGGATGATGTCGATATAGTAATTTCCACTGTCCTTTGCAGTAATTTCTGCGTCTTTTACCTCGCTTTTGATAGTATCTGCAAACGTGAATTCAGGCTGCGCACTGCCTGCCAAAACAGAGACAGACATATGGAACCGAAGGGTAGTAATGTTGTCCGCCTGTCCGTTTGGGATTCCAAGTTTTACATTAACATCTGTTCCAGATACTGTTAATGCAGCAGTAGCAGAAGCTGCGGATGCCGCCGCAGGAGGAAGGACAGCAAGAAAGAGGAATAACGTCAGTATATAACGAATCCAATGTTTCATATCATTTCCTTTCTTTCCTTAAGGTTTCCATAAATGCACTGCATACAGCAGGCATTTATGGAAAGGTTAGCGGTTTTTATTCTTATTTATTTCCTGTTAAAGTAATCTTTGGCAGTGTTTCTGGTATTTCAATAACCGTAGTGTCACTGACAATACGTTCCCCTTCCAGGGTCCTGGCATCGTCAACACGGTACAGTTCTCCGCGCACGCCGGAGATTTTCTTTAATGTTTCTTCATCCCACTGGCCAGGTTTTACATAATATACCCAGGTTCCGTCAGAGGTCTCGCCGAGATTTCCATTTTTCGGAACGTCAGCGAAAATTACCTGTTCGGATTCTACATTGCCGTCTTTTGCACCGATGACATTTCCTTCGGTATCGTAAAGGATCACTACATTGTAAGCAGGGTTTCCTTTGTAGGTTCCGGTAAAGATTAAAGCGCCTTTTGAAATAAGATTGTTAGTATTGGTACTGTCATACTGATAATCTTCTTCCAATATTCCAATTGCCGGCTGTCCGTCTGCCAGGATGAATTCCAGGTTATCGCCGGACGGACCGCACACATCAATTTCCTTAATGGAAATGCTGCCGGACTGCGCGATGGTAAGCTTTACATATCTTGCGTCGTATGTGCCAATCCAGTTATTGCGGATATCTTCCTCTTCTTTCACGGAGTTGAACCAGATAATGGAGCTTCCGGAAACAGAGGTATTTTTCACGGTAGTCCAGGAAATATTGTCGTTGCTGACAGATACTGTAACCTGCTCCAGTGGATCTCCCTGGTATTTTAAGGAAGTGACGGATTCGGTTTTCTGCATATCAATCAGGATTTCGGCAGTACCAGTGCTGGTTCCTGTATAGATGCCTGCTGCTGTCGCCGTCTGGTTATCTAAGACGCGGTCAATGCTGTGTACCGTCTTCTTTACATCGGAATCCTTGTCATAGCCGCTGTCAGGATCATCTTTATCCGGGGTGATAGCGACATCGTCTTTGGAAGTCATATTGGTTTCAACAGTCCAGAGCTCTTTATTTAATACGCCGTCTGTCTGGATCTTAACGGAACCGGCATCCACCGGATCAGCGTAGTTCAGGAATTTGTCAACAGCCCTGACTTCATAAGACATTACCCTGTTGTTAATGGTAGAAATCGTGTCTGTGAAGACTGTGGATTCTGCCGTGTCAATCGGCTGGAACCCGATTACTTTGGATTCTTTTTTGCCGTTGCTTGTCATGCCGCGGATAATTTCATATCCGAGAATTAAGTTTTCCCTGTCTTTTGCGGTAGAAATATTGATTTCTACCTGATTGGAATTGGCTATTGCCGATGCGGTTACTACATTTGCCTTATCTTTGACGGTGCCTGTTTCCTTGACAAGACCCGTTGCTTTATCGATATGATCAACGCGGTAATCCCTGGCGTCGTCATTGACATAGTAAAGGGCTTTTGTCTCCGGTTCTCCGAATTTTGCGGCATATGCCTTCGTTTTTTCATCAGGAACCATGCCCCAGCGCTCAAAGAACGGAAGGATGTTTTTCTCTGCTGCTGCGCAGGAAAGGCGCATCAGGTTCTGATCGACATCGTTAGTCAGTTTCAGGTTCGTTTTTTGCTCTTCCGGAGTATCTTCATTTTCTTTCGGATTTTCCAGCGGCGCTTTGGAAGGATTTCTGGAATATGTATCAACGCGTCCGAAGAACAGGTTCTTGAACTGCTCCTCGTAGTTGTCGTAAATATGCCTGTCTTCCTTGTTGTTGTCATACGCCAGATGGAGCTGCCAGTAAAGCGCAAGCTGGGTCGCTACATTGGAAGAACGCCCAATCGTTCCGGAAGTTACTTTTTCGTATACATTTTTGTAATCGAATCTTGTTTTGCCCGGCTCTTTTGTTAAAAGCTGTGCAAAGTAGTTATTGGTAATTTCTGCGATAGCATAAGTGCCCTGGTTAATGTCATGGCCGATTTCGTGGGCAATGCCCCAGCCGAAGCCTGACCAGTCATTCGGGGAGGATGCCACAGGGGTAGATCCCCATTCAATGCCGATATGATTTCCGCTTGCGTACATAAAGGCGCCTGCGAACATCCGCATATAACGGATATTTAAATGCTCGGCAGGGAGGGCATTATTGCCGCGTGCAGTTCCTGCTTCGTTGCTGAGCCCTTTGTGCTGGTAGAACAGGGTCATGGTGTCTTCCATAGCACGCAGTGCATTATCCAGCTTTGTGACTTTATTGGATGCACCGTTCATTCCCGCAAGAACCTGGGTAGCAGGAAGGGAGTACATCATTTTTTCCATCATAATATCGGTTGCGTTTAAAATGCAGTTTTCTTTATCATAGTCATAGTCTACGTTCTTTTGACCCGTATGGACGTCTTTATGGGTTTTCTCTATTTTAGCAGCATAGGTTTCCAGCTCTTCAATATAAGCAGTAATTGCTTTTGTCCGTTCTTCTTTGACTTTCCCATAGAGGTTGAGCACCGGAATGCTGCTGCCGCCGCTGATGCGGACTGCGTATTTATCGTCGGCATTGTTTCCTGTGTAGGCTATATAAAGCTGTCCGCCGCGTTCCACGTCCTTATCGGCGATTTGAGGAACCGTAATTTCATTTCTTCCTATTTTCAGGCTTACAGCTTTGGAGAGATTGCTGGATTCTGCATGGTACTGTGTCATGATAAGCTGCAGATCGGTGGAATCTCCGGTTCTTTTTGTGTTATGTCCGACATAGACAAGCAGGGATTCTCCGGCATAAGCAACTTTTCCAAGCGGCTGCCATGGGTTTAAGCCTCCGAAGCCGAGATGACCGTCTTTCTTTGCCGTAATCTGGTTTTCCACCTCATAGGACGGTGCGAGGTTGGTGTTCAGGATTTCTCTGGCTGTTTTTATTTCCAGGGATAATTCCTTATAAAGAGGATGCTTTTCACCGCTTGCTTCGTCTACGGTTTCCAGGCGTGTTTCCAGCTCCTGGATAGTCTGTTCTGTGACATCCGGCCGTAAAGTGGTGTGCATTTCATCGGTATACAATCTCATAATGTCGTCGTCCAGAGAATCGTAGTTATGGAAACGGATTTCGCCTACTTTCATTTCCTCACGGTTTCCCCAGCTTCTGCCAAGGCATATCCAGACCTTATTGGCAGTGATGGCGTGATTGAATTTCACAATATAATATGGATTGTTGTTTAAGTCTAATTTTTCAATTAAACGTGCGCCAACGGACTGTACGTTACCGCCATTTTCTGTGTTGTAGTATTGAATGCTCACCAGATGAAGCCCGGCGTTGGATTTCTGGTCAGCCGCTGCGAACGTCATATAGCCCATCTTGTAATCATTATCAAGCGTGATGGTCATGCCTTTATCGTTGGCAGGGTAGGTTGCGCCGTCGTCCCAGTCCGTCTTGCTCCAGTAAGACGCATAGTTGTCGTCAACAAGCCCGAGGGCGCTCTTCTTTGCTGTATCAGACATATCAAGCGGGCTCTGTACCATAGATGCCGCGCCGCTTCCGCCGTAAACTGCGTCAACGATATGTGCTGTTACCTTGCCTGTTCCGTTGGAAGTATTCAGGCGGTTGTAGTTTGGAAGCTCCGGAAGGGCAGTGCTCTTGGTGGTAACGAGGGATTTTAGGGATGGTTCACCCCAGCCCTTTTCATTCCAGCCAACGACATAGAGGGAATATTCTGTGTTGTCTTCCAGTCCGGTGATGGTGTAATGATTGGTTTCCAGTCTGCCTGTGCCGTCATCTTTCAGCTCAAATCCATCGGTTACTGGTTTGTATGCATTGTCGTTTTCAGAGGACTTTTTGTAATAAAGCATATAGCCGCTGGCATCATCCATGGCTTTCCAGGTCGCAGAAACAGAAAGGTAGCCGCCTGTCGCATTAAGGTTGTCCGGCGGAGCCGGTTTTTCCTGTGGGGCAGGCTTTGCTTTTAATTCCTTTGACCAGGCGCTTTTCCATTCGCCGTTGACAGAACGTACTTTGATGGTGTATTCTGCAAAGTTTTTCAGCGGCTTGTCATTGATTGCTGTGATAGTATAGCCTGTGCCGGAAACGCCGATGATCTGCTCCTGTTCCCCGTCTGCTTTTTTTACAGGGCCTTTGACAAAGAGCTCATATCCTGTCACGTTTTCCTGCTGGTTCCAGGAAACGTTCAGCTCTTCATTCCCGGGAACAGCCGGCTCCAGGGTAGGGATGCCAAGCTGTGGCGCAGGAATCCTGCTTTCCATGTTGTTGACAAATTCTACTTTGGCGATATCGACCAATTGGGCATTTTTCGTAGTTCCCGTAATTTTAATAGAAACTTTTTTTACCGCAATCTGCCCGCCGAAATCCAGGACAAGAGAGCCATCGGCTTCTATTTTAGCGGTAGCTGCGGTTTTGCTGAACGCCTGCCTGATTTTTTTGCTTAGAGTCGTGATTTTTGGAGCTGCTGTAAGCGGGATGTTGTGTTCCTCATCGTTAGTGTCCGTGACGGTAACGGTGCCTTCTGAGATTGCGCTGGTGACAGTGCCATTCTCTTCGTCCAATATCGGCGCCTGAATTGTCATGCCTTCCAGCTCCATGCCGGACTCTGCTAACGCAAATTCCATCTCTAATGGGGCGTCTTTACTGATAGGCTGTTCATCAGAGCGTTTTAAGCTGATTCCCTTCTGCTCTTTTAAAAATTCTTCTAACGTGGTGCTTCCCTCGATGGAAGTTCCAGTAGGGATGGTAACATCCTTTGGAATGCCGAATTTTTCAATGCTGGAAATGAAGGCACCTGGGTCTTCTCCCATGCTCTGGACCATACATTGGAGATCAGCGATGTCAATTTTGCCGTCTCCATTAAGATCAGCGTTTGAATTGCTGCTTTGGGATAAAGCAGCTTCTGCTGGCTGGCCGGTTTCTGCGGTTTCCTGCGTTTCACGCAGGATAGAAAGCATAGAATCCGTGTCTTCTTTGTCAATTTTGGCATCTCCCGTAATGTCTCCCGGACGAATCCAGCCCACAGTGGTCTTATCATCCCCTGTGTTTGTCTTTACGGCAGAAACGATGATTTTATTTGCCCATCCGTCGTCTACGGAAATTTTCTGTTCATAATTGGCGCATTTGTCAGCTTTGACGGTGACATGGTAATCGCCGTTCGGAACTTCAAATTTAGCCATTGCGGAAATAGGCCTGCTGGTAAAATCCAATTCCCGTGTTTGGGGAATTATGCTGCTGCCGGTGATCTCCACAGAAACCTTATCCGTGTAAGGAAAGAATTTAGAAGATTGGACTTCTACTTCAATGGAGCTGTCTGCGGCAGTATTTGTTACTGCAGGGGCTGCCGTCTGGCTGTCATCTCCCTTCACAGGGATGGCAAAGCCGGGACAGGATTGAAGGACTAAGCAGCCGGTAAGCAGCATTGCCGTAAATTTTTTCATAATAACACTTCCTTTCTGATAGATATTTTTTCGTAAATACTGCCTGAGAAGAGCTGTTTTTCATAATTTTATAAATAGAAAACTCCCACCATTCCTTAAAAATAAACCAGTAAATTTATAAATGGATTTTCTGACTTAAAAATAACGAAAAAACGGCAATATTTACTAATTCTAAGCTTAACATAAACGCTGAAGATATTCAAGCTTTTTATACCTGCAATTAGTCTTTTGGATTCAGTTAAAAAGAATGCCACTGCCACAGACAGTTTCTTTTGAAAATCCTGAATTTTTTGCAGATAAAAAATTATCAATTCATACCGGACTTTTCAAAAGAAATGTCTGGCCGCGTGGCTGTTTAGAAGCGTTATGTCAAAAGACTAATTGCAGTTTTATACATTTTTAAAACAGTTATAATTTAAGCATGGGAAACATAGTAGGTGAGCAGCAGCTCTACCGCAAGCTGTTCTTCTAAATTTCCTGATTTAATATCTGTTTCAAGCGCAAGGCAGGTTTCTAAAAGTCTTTTTAATTGTGTTTCGGTAAAATTGCGCGCCTGGCTTTTGTATTTCCTGACAGAGAACGGAGGGATCTTTAAGGCGGCGGCAACGGATTTATCATCCATGCGGAGTCTTTCCGCCTCTTTCATCTGGAGAAGGATATTAAAATGCCGGGAAATCAGAAATAAAATAGATAAGGGCTTTTCCCGGCTGGACAGGAGATCCTTATACAGATGGAGGGCATTTTTTATATTTCCGGAGGCAAGGTCGTCAATCATGACAAAAATGCGGCTGCTGACCTGTGTGGTGCAGATCTTGTCAATATCTTCCCTTTCTACGACATCCCGCTCTCCGGTGTAGCTGATGAGCTTTTCCAGTTCTTTTGACAGAAGTTCCATGTCGGTGCCGCTTTTTTCAAATAGGTAGGAAAGGTCGGATTCGCGGATTTTTTTGTGTTCTTTTGCCAAAAGGGAAGCGGCCCAGAGCTTTAAATTTTTTTCTTCCATACCGTTCATTTCGCAGACAGTTCCAAGAGAGCTGACAGCTTTGTAGAGGCGGTTTCTTTTGTCAATTTCCTTTTCCACAAACAGAAGGATGGTGGAGTCAGGGAAGCTGCTAAGGAGGTCGCCGAGATTGCTCTGCGATTTGAAAAGCCCGCTGTTTTCCACCAGGACAAACCGGAAATCACTGAAAAACGGGAGCGTCTGCGCGGCGTCGGCCAGCTGGGGGATGGAAATGGTTTTTCCTTCAAAATAGGAAAAATTCATGGTGCCGCCATCGCCCAGGACCGCAGATTTTAACTGTTCTTTGTATAAATTTTTTAAATAGTCTTCTTCTCCATAGAAGAGATAGCAGCGGGAAAAGCGGCGGGTTTTGATATGTTCTTTGATGCGGTGCATACTATGTCCTTTCTTGTTTCACAAAAAGAGGCTGCCCACACCTGGCAGCCTCTTGTGAATCGAAATATATAGGCAGGAAGTGATGATCTTCCGCCTTTTTAAGCCATCTTATTTACAGCCGATGCAAGACGGGAAATCTTCCTGGAAGCTGTATTTTTGTGATAAATGCCTTTGCCTGCAGCCTTGCTGAGCTTGATGCTGGCAGCTTTTAATGCGTCAGCGGCAGCAGCTTTATCACCTGCTTCGATAGCAGCATATACTTTCTTAACGGAAGTCTTAACAGAAGACTTCGCAGATTTGTTTCTTGCTGCATTCTTTTGGGCAACAAGGATTCTCTTCTTTGCAGATTTGATATTAGCCAAGATAAACACCTCCATCTGAATATATTTTTCTGAAGATGTGTCTATTAAAGCCGGACACGGACGTTCTAATAAAACACATATTCTGTATCATAGCTTAAGTTGCCGGACTTGTCAATAGAAAAAAGAAAAAAAGTCTGGACAGGGGAAACAGAATGTGTTATAGTAAATTCCGCCCACTGCTCAGTGTCAGGAGAACTCCGACCAATGCTTGGCAGACGGGCAGGAAATTTATTTCTTACAATATTTAATATGGAGGATGGATCATGATTAGTAAAGAAAGAAAAGCGGAAATCGTAAAAACTTACGGAAAGAACGAGCAGGACACAGGTTCCACAGAAGTTCAGGTAGCATTGTTGACAGAGAGGATCAATGAGCTGACAGAGCATTTAAAGATTAACAAGAAGGATCACCATTCCAGGCGCGGGCTTTTGAAAATGGTTGGGCAGAGGCGTAATCTTCTTGCTTACCTGCAGAAGAAAGATCTGGAAGGCTATCGTGCGCTGATTGAAAAGTTAGGATTAAGAAAATAATTTTTGAACTTGGCTTGCTGACTGCGTAAACAAGGGGCTGTCACGCTAAGGAACGTATATAAGATATCGTATCATTGGATTTGAATGCAGTACGGTATCTTCTGTGCGATTCTTAGTGTGGCAGCCCTCTTTTTTGTGAATGCACCCAAATCTTGCACTAAAATTTACAGGTAGGTTTGGAATGTTTGGAAAGAAAGGATGAGAAAAATAATGATGAAAACAATCACATGGATTACATCGGAAATGATAAGGGAATTTGCAGTATATTTAAGAGAGGAGGAAAAAAGCCGGGCGACAATAGAAAAATATGCCCGTGATTTGAAAAAGCTGATTCAGTATGCAGCAGGGCGGGAAATTACAAAAAAACTGATGATGGATTATAAGGAAAGTCTGCTCGAAATGGGCTATAAGGCCAGCAGCATCAATTCCTACCTGGTGGCGGCAAACCGCTTTTTTGAATATATGGGATGGTATGAGCTGAAGGTGAAAACCTACCGTATCCAAAAGGAATCCTTTTACCCGGAAAATAAATGCCTCAGTAAAGAGGAATATAAACGGCTTTTAAAGGAAGCCAGGAAAGAAAAAAAGCTGCGGCTGTATTTTATTTTGGAAACCCTGGCGTCCACAGGGATGCGGGTATCAGAGCTTAAATTCCTCAGCGCGGAGGCAGTCAGGGAGGGCATGGCGCAGATCTATAACAAGGGGAAGGTGCGGACCGTCCTTCTGACAGAGCAGCTCCAGAGCGAGCTGCTTCTATATATGGAGCAGGAGCATATCCTGTCCGGGCCGGTGTTCCGCACCAGGACGGGGAAGGCTGTGGACCGGAGCAATGTCTGGCGGGAAATGAAGAATCTGTGCGGGCGGACGCGTGTCACCACGGGAAAAGTATTCCCGCACAACTTAAGGCATCTCTTTGCCCGGTGCTTCTACCGTGCCGGGAAGGATATCGTAAAGCTGGCATGTATCCTGGGACATGAGAGCATTGAGACCACCCGGC